>NZ_LMMH01000013.1:0-66170 GCF_001422185.1 Sphingomonas sp. Leaf257 | reverse complement strand
CCCCGATCGGCCCCATTTGCCCATTCACCCCCCGCTCTCGGCGAGGGCCAGAAGTCGATGTGAGCCATCGCCTTCGGCTCTATTCCAGAAAGGGAAACACCATGAAGCGCAGCACCCCCAGCAACACCCAGCGGGCGGACATCTATCAGGAGGTGACGGACCATATCATTTCCCTGCTGGAAAGCGGTTGCCGTCCTTGGTCCCCGTCGTGGACGAGTGGAGCGGCGACCTTGCCCCGGCGTCACGGGGGCGAAGCCTATCAGGGCATCAATATCCTGTTGCTTTGGTCGCAGGCGATGCGGCGCGGCTACCGCAATCCCACATGGATGACCTTCAAGCAGGCTTTGGAGCTTGGTGGGAACGTCCGCAAGGGCGAGCGCGGCTCGATGGTTGTCTATGCCGGAAGCCTCACCCCGAAGGGCGGCGAGGACAGCCCTGCCGATGGCGAAGGCGAGCGGCGTATCCCCTTCCTGAAACGCTATGTCGTTTTCAACGTCGAGCAGATCGAGGGGCTTCCCGAGGGCAAATATCCCACCCCGGAGCCGGTCATTCAGAACCGGGACGAGCGCGACGCTGACCTTGATCGGGCTTTCGCCGCCTATGGCGTGGCGATCACCGAGCAGGAGGGCGGGGCCTATTATAATGAGCAGGCCGATCGCATCACAATGCCGCTTTACGAGAGTTTCACCAGCGGCAACGCTTTCTATGCGACCCTTGCCCATGAGGGAATCCATGCCAGCGGTCACAAGAGCCGGTTGGACCGCGAGACGCTGCATAAATATGGCGAAAGCATCGCGACGAGGGCGAAGGAGGAACTTGTGGCCGAGATCGGGGCCGCCTTCCTTTGCGCCGCCCTTGGCATGGAGCCGACCGAACGGGAGGACCACGCCGCCTATATCGACCATTGGTTGAGCGCCCTTCGGCACGACAAACGGGCGATCTTTCAGGCCGCGACCGCAGCACAGGCCGCCAGCAATTTCATCCTCGCCGCCATGGACGCGGACGAGGCCCAGCGCGCCGCAGCGTGATCGAGGGGGGCGGCCCAGCGCCGCCCACCTCCTCCCCGTCACCATAGGACAGGCAGATGAGCGCCTTCGACTTCCAGCAATTCCGCGCGGCGCTTGATGCCCTTTTGCCCGTCGAGCGGGCGCAGGCCGTCTTTCCAGCACTCCGGTCCTTGCCCATCGGCGCGCGCGTCGGGCGCTATGTCCGAGAGCCGGGAGCCGACAAGTGGCGCTGCGAATACACATCGACCCGCCATAATCGCGCCGGGGAGGAGCTGACCTCCCACCATCGCACCATGACCTCTGCCTGGTCGATTGCGATGGACGTGGGTTTTCCATCGAAACACCGGGAAGCGGAGATCGAAGAGATCGCGCGCGCGGCTCATGCCGTGATGCTCGCGCAGGGTCTCACCCGGCTCCCCGAGCGCGGCAGCGCCGAGGATGACGCGGCAATGGCGGAACTCTCCACCGATGAAGCGGCCGAGATCGTTGAGATCGAGCGCGAGGCGGTCGCTCCGGCACCGGCCACGAAGGATGATATCTGGCGTCGCCAATATCGGGAGGACATGGCTCGCAAGCGGACGATGGGGGTACAGCCCGACCTATTCGATGGACCGTCGATCACCCACTATCACCGTCTTCCTCGCCGTCCCGCCTTTACGATGCCGCCCCGCGAAACGCTCGCCGCGAAGCTGGAGCGGATCAAGGGCAATCCGCTTGCAACCTTTGGTCCTCCGGGCGATCGCCAGCCACTATCGCCCATGGAGAAGGAGAAGCTTTTGCGTTCGGCCGCGAACTGGCTTCGCGTCGGGCAGCGCGTGCGGGTCAAGGACTCCATGCGGTCGGTCGATGGCAGCATCGAGCGGCGCGTTCTCGGCCGCGAGGGCGTCATTTGGCGCCTGTGCAGCGTGATCTTTGACGATCACACCTATGTCTTCCTCGATCCCGTAAGAGGCGAACGCAGCGAAAAGGTGGTGTTTATCGAAATTCGCGACTTGGAGCCTATCGAATAGGCAGGCCGAATCCGCTCGGCGCCCCCGATTTGGTCGCCTCTTAAGCCGCGAAAATCGGGACCAAATTGGCCGATTTTCTTGCCTTTTTCACCCATTTCCGCTAGACCGTTGTGCCAGCCCGATTGTTGAAAGGATCGAGCCATGAACGCGAACACGCCCTTCCCCGCACCGCGTCCCGCCATCAGCGCGGCCGAGCGGGCGCGCCGCGAAAAGGCGGTCAGCTTCGCCCGTGGCAGCGTCCGCTACGAGGGCGGAATCCTCACCGATGAGATCGAGCGGATCAACGCCCGTTTCATCGCCGGCGAGCTGACCACGGAGGAGTTTGTCAGCGCGGTTGGAGCATCCGACACCGCTCGCCTTGGTTGAACAAAACGAAGCCGCGCGCACTTATGCGCGCATTGTTGAACTCGCCCTGGACCCGGTTCGGGGCGAGTTTGACGTTGACCATCTGCGCGAGGTTCATCGCCGCATCTTTCAGGATTTGCCGCACCACGGCCCCGGCGAGTTTCGGCCCGATGCACCGGGCCACTTCAAGCAGCGCGCGCTAGAAGCGAGCAGCGCCCGCATCGTTGTGCCGTATGCGCTGCGATCCGAGACGGATCAGCATCTAGGCCCGACGCTTGCCGCCCTGCAGGGCGGCAAGGCGCTATCCGGCCTCGACACGCTGGAGATGTCCGAGGCCATGGCGCAGACCTATGCGCGGCTCGATTATCTCCACCCCTTCCGCGAAGGGAATAGCCGCACCCTTCGCAGCTTCACCGAACAGCTCGCTCGCGAGAACGGGCACGAACTGGATTGGGGCACCACCAACGTCAGCGCCAAGTCGCGCGATGACCTTTATGTCGCGCGCGACGTGGCGGTTATGAATCTCCGCTATCCCGACCTCACCGAAGAGAAGGTGTTGAGCTTGGAGACGCCCGAGGAATATCGGGCGGGCGTGTTGATGCTTCAGCAGCTTCACACCTACCGGCATCATGATCCCTTGCAGGAGATCATTCGCAAGTCCTTGGAGCGGGGCCGCGATCAGGAGCCTTACGACCGGCGCATGACGGTGCTGGACGCGGCGCGCGAGATCGGCGCGGTCGCGCCGATCGCCGCGAACCAGGCCGCGCGCAACGCGGAGGAGGCGAGGCTTGCCGTGTTGCGTCAGAAGGCCCCGGCGGCGACCGAGCAGCAGGCCATAGAGCGGCGCGAGTGGATCGCGCGGGAAGGTAATATGGCGGCCCTCTCCGAGCGGCTAGGGCAGATCGAGAGCGGCTACATCACGATACGGCACGATCCCGGCGCCCCGGCTCTCGATCGCCTTGCTGCGCTCGCCGACGGCATCGGCCGCGAGCTGGCCCAACAACGCTCCGCCCCTTCCCCGTCGATCATCCCTATGCGGCCTAACGGCCGAGACGATATCGAGAGATAGCCTCTGAAGGCGGCTACCGGGACCGATCAGCACCGGCTTGTGCAAGCGGCACGAGAGCGCGCGCGTCGCGAGCTGGCGCCCGTTCCTCGCACTCGCTCGCCTGTCCAAGCATGATCCATGCGCGGCCATAGGTCCGGGCCGCCATATAGAACACGCTCCCGGAGCAAGCGACGATGCTGCACCGATCCACACGGCCGATTAGGCTTGCGGTGCCGCCGAATTTCGCGGCCATGGCTTCCAGATCAACACGCTGTTGAATCCCGCAGGCACAGCATTGCGAGCGCGCGAGCGCGTTGGAGCCGATGAGGGCGCCGATGGATCGCGCCCAGCGCGGGAAGAGCGGTTCGATCGCCATTCCCGCATTTCTACATAGGCCCGCTATGGGCGTCCATAATGACGCGAGATCCGCTGCGCGGATCGCGGCGCTGATCGAGATCGGCCCCGTGGCCGGTGCCGCGAGCGCGGGCTTGGTCTTCGCTGCGCTACGCTACGACCAGGCCCGCGCTGGTCGAGCTGTCCGGCCTTCAGCCGCGATGATCGAGCGCCGCTTTGGCGTCGCCGGCAACAAGGGGTCGTCGCTCCCTCTGTGCAGGGGCTGGACCGTCTCGGCCGCGTTCCGCTGCCTCCCTTGGCGATCGGGCGGTATCCCCGGCCTTCCCTCCACGTTGTTCCGCAGGTAGTCTTTTGCCCTCTCCCCTCACTCGCTTCGCGTGGGTAGAAGAGGACAGGCCACCAGGACCGAGACAAAACGACGTCGAACCATCGTAAAGGCGACTAAGATGCCAAACAGAATCCCGCTCGATCCGGCTTTGCGGGCGGGCTTTGACGAGACATCCAACGACCAGCGCAGCAAGGCAGAACTGGATGCGTGGTGGGACCATCCCTTTGGCCGGACCCGCCCTGACGGTCGCATCGACGTGCGTTGCCTCAATGGCGGAGCGCATGACAGAAGCTCCGCCCTTGGCGTCGCCGACTCCTATGACGAAGCATGTGCCTTGGCAGAGGAAAAGCAGGCCAACTGGGTCCGGCAGCGGGAACAGCCGATCCCTTCCTGTCGGGACGGGAAAATCATCATGGTTCGGCAGCCGCAGAGGCCCGATGAACAGGAAGTCATTTTGGGGGAATATCAGCCAGAGCAGGAATCGAGTGGAGCCTAATCCTCCATTTTGCTTATCCCCATCGCGACGTTACCTCGCTATCGGTATCTGATTGATGTCCGTCGTCCACGACGGGCTCTTATGGCTGCGCTTGGTATCGAATCCTCGCGCGCCAAAGCCTTGCGCAGCGAGCTGGACCGTGCCGCGCCCATAGCGATCATTGAGGCCATCCATCGCCGCAAGCAGGGCGGGCGCGCGAGGATCGGCGACGGCGAAAAGATCGCCTTGCCCCGCGCCTTCCGGCACCAGCTCCTCCAGCAGCACGCCGCACTTCGTATAGACACCCCCCGGCTGATACATTGCCTCCATCATCTTGCCGGCGAGTCCGGCGATGATGCGCGGATCGTTGCTGGGCGGCGACAAGCGCGTCTGACGGCTCGCAGATGGCGGGTTGGGTCGGTAGCGCGAGCCGTGGGCGAATACGATCAGGCGCGTCGCCATGAGGGCCTGGTGCCGTATCTTCTCGGCCGCGCGCACCGCGCGCCGCACCATTGCCTCGCGCAGCTCGGCGAGATCGGTGACAGGCGCGCCAAACTGGCGCGTGACGGCCGTCGCCTTGCTCGCCTCCGGCTCGGGCTTGAAATCGTCGCACTCGATACCGTTCAGTTCGCGCACGAGGCGTTCCAGAACGACCGTGCCGACATCGCGCGCGACGGCCGGAGGAAGAGCCGCCAGATCGGCCGCTGTGCGGACCCCAAGGGGATGAAGGCGAACGGAAAGCGCTTTTGCGACGCCCCAGACCTCATGGACCGGCCACTCGGCGAAGAGGCGCGCGCGTAGCTCCTTGTCATGGAGATCCACGACACCGCCCCACACCTTTTCCGTGGCCTTGGCGAGCGCGTTCGCGACCTTGGACAAGGCCCGCGTCGGGCCGAGCCCGATGCGGGTGGGAAGCCCTGTGGTGCGGGCGATGGCCTCGCGCAACCTGTGCGCCGCAGCCACGTCACCCAACCCATTCGGCAGGACGGGGAGACGGTAGAAGCTTTCGTCGATCGAGTAGATCTCCACGATGTCGCTATGCTCCGCGATCACCGCGTTGAAGCGACGGTTCATGTCGGCATAGAGTTCGTAGTTGGATGATCGGACCTCGATTCCGTGTCGCTTGATGATGTCGCGGATTTTGAAAAACGGCTCGCCCATCTTGATATGGAGGGCCTTGGCCTCCTCGCTCCGCGCTATCGCGCAGCCGTCGTTGTTGGACAGGACGACGACCGGCACACGGCGCAGCCTGGGATCGAATACCCTTTCAGAGCTGACGTAGAAGTTTGCGATATCGACGATCGCGTAGGTCATCGGCCGCGCCTACCGCTGGTAGTCGCGGACACCGGCGCGCACCACGCCCCATATCTCCGTCTGATCGTCCGCCATCTGTTCCGGGTAGCTCTGGCGGCTGTTGCGTGCCTCCAGATACGGCACGCGGCCTCGATAGACGAGCTGGCGGCAGACGAATCCGCCCGCGACGATCGCAATCACGATGTCCCCGCTTCGCGGGGTCACATCGCGATCGACCACAACCACGTCGCGATCCGCGATGCCGGCATCGACCATGCTGGACCCGTCGATACGGAAGACAAAACTGCCGGCCCGGTTGAGCCTCAGCAGTTCGGCCAGGTTGATGGCGTCCTCTTCCCAATCCTGGGCGGGACTTGGAAAGCCAGCTCCCGCAACGCCGATCGGCCTAAGCCGGAGCCCCGGCGCCATATCGGCGAGCGGGACCGGCTGCGCGGTCGGCAGCATCATGTTCAGAATCCCTGTCTCTTGCTCCCTCATAACGCGCATAGGAACATATTGGGAACACGCCTTGTTGGCGGTTCGTCGCTTTTCCACAATCGCGTCGCTTTCCTTTACCTCCGCAGGCGCGCCACGACCGCTTTCCATTCGGCCTCGCTGCACGGGCCGAAGTCCATCGACGGGGACGTTTCGGTAGGCGTCAGCATGGTCGGGTGACGCCGGCAGACGCTGCAACGCATGTGATCGGCGACTTTGGTCATCGTCGCATCCCAACGATGAATGGCGAACCATCGCCAAAGTTTCGGCCCATCGACAATGCCGACATGGCCGCAATTCCCACACTCCGCTTTCACGTTCATGGATGCTAGGCGGAGATCGTCCAGCCTGTTGAAGTTGGCGACCATTTATCCAAGGCTGATATTGCGCTTCGCCATTTCCAAGGCGGCGATCTCACCGATCGCGCTATCGCCGCCCGAAAATATGTCGGCGAGGTCCAGCAGATCGTCATCGGTGAGCACCGTGATCGAGGTCTCGATTTCAGCGATGCGCTTGAGTGCGCGCGATCCGCGATCGGCGCGCCATTTGGTCCGGTCTTTGGGCATGGCCGCCTTCTAGCAGGCGTCGGATTGATTGTAAGCTAGTCTGCAACCCTGAGCATTGGACCCTGCCCCAATGCAACGCAGATCGCCGCCCATGTTCGCTGAGCTTGAGGATCAATGGCCTGGGCTTGGTCGCGCTGTAAGGCCGCCACCTCACCGGCGCGGGCTCCGAAGCAAGCAGTCATGGACTGCGCGTAGCGAAGAATGATGTCGGAGCGGGATTGAGCGCTGTGCATACTCAAGAGGACGATGCGGCTTCGCTGCTACCCGCGCTTTCATGGAAGAGAGCCGCCACGCCCTCCCCCACAGCGACCCGGTAGCCGAACAGCGCCTCCGCGGCGAAATCGGTCTCCCCATTTCGGAGCCGGTCCGCGATCTCATCCAGATCTTGCAGCATGTCGTTCACCGTTGCAGTCTTGGGCGCCTGCAGCTCGATCACGATCCGCTTGAGGGGGTAATTGGAAAGATCGCGATCGTCGATCGGACGATGCAGGCTTGGCATGTGCTTTCCTCTCAATTCCGAGAGCGTTTCCGCATCTCTAGGCGGGCGGCTTCCTGCTGCAAACCACGGCGCTTCCAATAGGCCGGCACGCCGATCGCGATGCCGAAGGCAAGGACGAGAAATGGGAAAGAGGCCGCGAGCCGCACCATCGGCAAAATCGCATCATGCGGAAGGCCCACCCCCCGATAGATTGGTCCCGCTGCCAATGCCGCTATAATGGCGCCAGGCATTGCCATAACAGTACGCGACCACGCCTGAGATACGCGGCTGTCCAAGGCGTTGAAACGGACGCGGAGCTGGAGCTGGTGCGCGGCGCTGAACGGATTCTCGCAGACAAGGAACCCGCCGAGTACGAAGTGGTCGATGATTCTGACTGCTTTGGTCTTGTCCGCCCTCACCATAGGATATTGCTCCAAACCATGCCGTCCGCACCATACCCTAGATAGTCTATGCTCATTGTGGCTTCTTTCAATCCGAAGAGCCGAGCGTCTCCCGGATGGCCCTCCCTCAAGGTGGCAAAGACGGCTGCTTGCAAGGGCGACATGATGTCAACAAAACGGTGGTTTAGTTGACTGACAACCACGAACCCTGCGCTAAAAAGAATCTCCAGCATTTTCAGGGATTGTGCAGCGCACAAAAACTGGCGAATTTGCGGCTGTCAACTAAATACAAAAAATTGCACATTTGGTTGACAGCGATTCCGACGCCGATCAGAACAAAGCGAGTATATCACAAAGGGCCGATTATGAAACTCGGATATGCCCGTGTCAGCACTGGCGAACAGAACCTAGCCCTACAGATCGACGCGCTCCGCGCGGCGGGTGCGGAGGCCATCTTTGAGGACAAGGGCATCAGCGGGTCGATGGTCCTTAAACCCGCATACGGAGATATGTTGCGCCAGGTGCGTGCCGGTGACGAGATCATGGTGTGGCGACTGGACCGCCTTGGTCGGTCCCTCCCCGCTCTGATTGGTGAGCTGGAATTGCTTGCGGGGCTGGACGTAGGGTTTCGATCGCTCACAGAGCAGATCGAGACGGTGACGCCGGCAGGGCGTCTCTTCTTCCATATGGTTGGTGCCTTCGCTCAGTTCGAGCGGGACGTGATCCGGGAGCGCACGAATGCCGGCCTCCAGTCGGCGCGCCGCGCAGGCAAGAAACTCGGCCGTCCCGCATTGATCGGCGACGAGCAATGGACGCAGGCCAAGACCTTGATGGCCGAGCCGACGAACATGGGCGCAGCGGCTGTCGCGAAGCTGTTGGGCGTAAGCCGTCAGGCCATCTATAAACGGCTCGACAAGGACAAGGCCGCACAGGGAGGCGAGCTGGCAGCCCTCCCCTCCCCTCCCCGTCAGACCGAGAGGGCCAAGAAAGCGGCGTGATGGTCGTCATCTAATCCACCCAATCGACGGGTCTGCCTGTCTGCGTGGCGATCGAGTTCCAGCGCCGAGCTTCCTTCACGGCGTTGCTGTCTGACGCACCTGGGCGTCTATCCCTGCCTAATGCGGGTTCGGTCTGCGCCCCAAGCAGAAAACCGGCGCTGCGCGCCTACGGTTTCCGCAAGCGGACCCTCCGTTTTTCAGCTTGCCCGCGTCAGGGGTGCCGCCCCGGAAAAGTGCGTCAGCAACGACGTATGAAGGAATGGCATTATGAGGAACATCGCTGAATTTCGCATCATCGGTCGCGTCGGTCGCATCGAGGTTCTGGACAAGGTGGCTTATATCAACGTCGCCGCTAACTATGGCCGCAAGGTCAATGGTGAGTGGCAGGACGATACCCACTGGAACCGCGTCACCGTCTTCGGCAAGGGCATCGAGCGCGTTCAGAAGATGGGCTCCGGCGACTTGGTACACATCACGGGCCGGGTCCGTCAGACGCAGTATGATCGTCAGGGCGAGACGGTCTATGGCGTGGACCTGATCGCCGACGCCTTCGCCACCCTCGCCTATAACGGCAAGCCTGCCGAGGATGACGGCGAGGATTAAGGTCGATGCGGGGCGGCAGAGCCCGCCCCGCTCGATTGCTAAAAGGATTTCCATTTAGCAATCGAAAGGCAATCGCAAGGCGTGCGAGTGGCTTGCGCTATCCAATGTAAATCGCAAGGCTGGCGAAAGGCAATGGACATGCCTTGTGACAGGCTTTAGATTGCCGTTCGCAATCACTGTCGAAATCCAATGGCTTTCGATTGGATCGCTTTAGGATTGATCGATTAGTGAAGGGTCGAAGATGGCGGTTATCTCGATAGGCAATCCGAAGGGCGGTGCCGGCAAGACGACGCTCGCGCTTGTCCTTGCTGACACGCTCGCGACAAACGGGGCGCGCGTCACCGTTATTGACGCTGATCCCAACGCCATCATCGAAAAGTGGGCACAGAAGCGGGAGAGGGCGGGGAGGGATTTGCCCTATCGCGTGATCCCAAGGCCGACCCAGGCGGAAATGATTAGCACCATCGACCGCGTTTCGAACGAAGACGAGTTCGTCATCGTGGACCTTGAGGGATCAGCTTCGCAGATGACCTCGCGGGCGCTGGCGCGGTCGCACATGGTCCTCGTGCCGTTCAATCTTTCTCCGATCGATGCGGAGCTGGCGGCGCAAGCCGTCAGGGCGATCAAAGAGGAGGAGGAAGCGCTGCGAAGGAGCATCCCGTTCCGCCTTGTCAGGAGCCGAACGAACGCAGCCATCGCGACCAAAACGGCCAAGCGGATCGTCGATGCTATCAACGCGGCCGAGCTGCCATTACTCGATACGTCGCTCGTTGAGCGCGCAGCCTATCGCGACATTTTCGAGTTCGGGTTGCTGCTATCCGAGCTGGATAAGGGCTCCGGGCAACAGGTCGAGAACGCGATCAAGAACGCTGGCGAGTTGGCGCAATCCGTCGTGGCTGCGCTGCGAGAGGAGTATCCCGCATGACCGACTTCGGTTTCAGCAAGAGCGGCGAGAAACCAAAGGAGGAGGGTGCCGCACCCGCCAAACTGGACCTTGGCGGGATGCCCAAGGGGCCGATCGTCAACGACCCTATGAGGGAACGCGAGGCGATGGACCGAGCCGAGCGGGTGGGATTTACGGATCGCGGTCAGGGCAGGGGTGTGCTTCGCCGGAAGCGCGTCGCCCAGCCTACGGCGACGGTCTATGTGAAGGGACCGGAGGAGCTGATCGAGTGGTTTATCGCCTACACCGAGGAGAAAGGCCACCAAGCCTATTGGAAGTCGATCGAGGACTTCCGGGCCATCGTGGAGGGGAATAGGCGGGGCGAACGGTGACGGCTGCGATCGTCGGACAAAGAGACCATCGCAACCGGATATGATGCCCGCGAAACCTCGGGTCATGTCGTCCTGTCGGATTCCATCGGTGTGACTTCGGTGATGTCGCCCGCAGTCAGGAGGTCGGATAGCTTCACGTCCGATCGGAGCGGACGTGCGACGCCAAAAGGCACCGGGTCAGTGAGCATTGCGGGCAGATCGCCAAGATGATCGGCGAAGGAGAGGGGTTTCGGCTTGCGTCGATTCTTCATCCGCGAATGTTCCTTCCGATGGATCTTAGGCCGCAGTCAATGATGCCAGATGAGCGGCTACGGCCTTAGCGCCATGCTGCGAGATTGCCGTTGCAATGGCTTTTGCCTCCGCCTTTTCCATGGCTGCGATCTTGATCTTGTCGAGGGCAGAAATGAGAGTGGGCCTGCCAGCATCCCGAGCCGCAGCCTCAGCGGCCTTCTCCTGCGCATCTAGTTCGGCCAACTCGGCTTGGAGCTTTTCACGACGCTCCTTGATGCTGGCAAGATCGGGCTTGGAAGATGTGCGAGCCATGAGGTTACTCCGATTGCGATGGCAGGATTTGACGGCCGGATCATGCCGAATGAGGGTTGAGAAAGCCAGATGTGTGTTATGCTCTCGGTCGCAAAAAACTAAACGAATGACGCGCGCCAAAGGCGCACAGCTTGATTGATGAAGCCTCGCCGTGGGCCGAGGTGGCGAGGGGAGGGAAGGGCGCCGAAAACAGGCACCTCCTCCTCCACGTCTTTATCGGTTTGGGCTTGAGAAATGGAGGTTCGAGGGGTAGGTAGAAGCAAGGTTTAGGTATGGCAGGATATGCCACATGGCACCAATGTAATACATTGGCTGATGTGGTGCCGCTGCACGGGGCTGTAGGGATGATGGTAAGTCTGCGTTTGAAGGAAGAGCTGATCGCCGAGATCGACCGCATCGCTTCCGCAAATGGGCAAACCCGCAGTGCGTGGATCGCGAACGTCCTTTCGCGGGCAGCGCTTTCTCCCGAGAACGATGATCTTCCAATCGGCGTAGAGGAGGGACGGGGACATCCTGACGATCAGGTTCGCGTGACGGTGCGCCTCCATCGCAGCGAGATCGAGGCAATTGACAGGATTGGTACGCCGCTACGTCTCACCCGCAATGAATGGATCAAGCGAGCGCTACGATGGCAGCTTTGGGACAAAGCTGGGATGCTTCGTCTCGCGCCGGTTACACAGACAGAGATCGGTAAGGTACGTAAGCAGGTGCTGGCGATAGGCCGAAACATCAACCAAGCCGTCCATGCGATGAACGCGGCCAATCAGCCGGAGAGCACGCTTAACCTGGCCCGGATCGCCGAACCGTTCCTGGAAACCTGCGCGGACCTGAAGGCCCTTCTGTTCGCAACGCGGCGAGAGCTGTCCTCATATGTTGGGGGCGAAGTGGGCTATTGGACCGGGGCATTTAAGGATGCCGGGAAGTGAGTTTCCGGCTCTCCCCCGGCACGCTCGATTCCATGGCGGGCGTCTATGCGCCTCCCAAGAAGTATCGGATGGGATCAGGTGGCGGAAAGGGCAAGAGTGCGAAGTCGGGTGACGCGATACTTGTCTTTGCGCTCGCCGCTATGGTTCCGAAATCGTCGCATTCGGGGACGGCGTTCCGTCCCAGCTCGCAGACGAAACACGCCTTTGGAACAGGCTCACATGCGGGCGTCAGCGGGCGTGCAATCGCGGCGATGGATCGCACCGCGCGACGATCGCCAGAGGTGATGGTCCGTATCACGGGACGTCAACATGGCGGTGGGCACGTCCTCGCAAACTTTTCTTATATCAGCCGCCTTGGGCATGGAGCGGAGAAGCAAGTGCCGCTCTATACGAGTGATGGCGACATTCTCCACGACGGGAAGGACATGCAAATTCTTGCCCAGGATTGGCAGGAATGGGAGATGGGAGATGATGCGCGTCGCAAGGGCGCTACGTCCATTTCCATGATCCTTTCCATGCCTGCGGGCACCGATCCCGAGCGGTTGAGAGAGGCGGCGCTGGACTTCGCACGCGAAGAGTTTGCGAACCGATCATGGGTGGCGTCGCTCCATGTCGATCGCGACCATCCCCACGTTCACCTCACTTTCGCGCGCCGCGATCATGATGGCCGCCGTTTCCATCCGAGCCGCGATGACCTCTTTCGCTATCGGCAGCGGTTTGCGGCGAAGCTGCGAGATCGAGGTATTGAGGCGAACGCCACTCCTGCGAGAGCGCGGGGCATCGACCCGAAGCATGAGCCGATCGCGGCGAAGAAAGTGCGGGAGAAGGGGCAGGTTCCGCGCGTGGACAAAAGCCGTGCCGAACGCGCGCGGAGCTTCCGCGACCGAGGCATTCCCGATCCGGTGAACGCTGTCCTTGCCAATCAGCGGGCGACGGTGTTGACGGCCTATGAGCGGTCGATTGCGGAGCTGTCATCGTCCCCCTCGCTCGCCGATCAGGCGATCGCCAAGAGCCTTGAGAAATTCGTCGCTTCCATGCCGGCGCCGGAACCCAATTCGGTGCGGGCGGATCGATTGGCGAGGGGCGAGCGCGATGCTCCATCTCAGCCTGGTCGCGACGGAGGTGTGACCCCGGCGCTAGATCCGGTTGCCGCTGCGCTCGCGCGGGCGAAGGCGATGCGCGAGCAGATCGAGGCGGGCAAGAGCGACTTGTCGGCGCGCGAGCAGCCGCAGAGCGGCGCAAATGCCGAGCGTCCTTCTGGTGTATCGGATCGTCTGCGCTCGCTGATGGACGAGGCCAGTCGGTCGGCTCCGGCGCCGGAGCCTGGCAAGGCGGATGACATCATGCGACAGACCCAGGAGCGGGATCGAGAGCAACGCGAGCGCGATCGGGCACGCGATAAGGATGGACCACGGCGATGACCACGGAAGGCAACGACGTCATCATGGCGGCTGTGCTGGACGCCCTTACGATGGTGCAGGGCCAGCTCGACACGATCGCGAAGAGCAACGCGCGGATTGAGGCGACGCACAAGGACATTCTCCATCGGCTCGACACGATCGACGCCGGTCAGGCGGGCGTTACGGACTTGGTGCCGGTGTTGGAGACGATCCTTGGGCGGTTGATCGAGGACCGCGACGTGAACCGCGCGGGCTTTGCGAAGACGGCCGAGGTTGCCGCGTTCGCCTATGCCGCAGCTATGGGCAACCGGATGCCTCTGCCCGTCGAGGTGGCGGATGATCCGTTGCTCGAACGCTTCATGCTCCTTCAACCCCCCGATCATGTCGCAGAGGGCCGCGCCCTGGTGGAATGGCGGCGCACGATCAAGAGCGCCGGCACGGCCGAGCTGGTCGATGTCTTGAGCCGCCAATATGAACCATCGCCCACCGACACGCCCGAGGCGCGGGTGCTGCGCTATCAGCTCGCGGCACTCACCCGCGCGGAGATCGATGGCCGCGGCGATGCGTTGCCGGCGTTGCCGCACGGCACGGTAGCGCAAGATCGGTCCTCGCAAGCGCGCAAGGCGCGTTCGGAGGATCTAGCGCGGGTGTGGCGCGCTGGCCCAAGCGTCGCACTGTTCGCGGAGGCCGAGCTTGCCCCGACGCTGGACCTTTTCGCCAAGGCAGAGCGCGAGCGCGAAGGGACGATCGGCGAGGCGCAGCTTTCGGCCGAGCTGGCGGCGCTGCATGGCGAGTTGGGCGATCGGATCGAGGCGGGCGAGCGCCCGTCGCTTCCAAGAGGGCGGGAGACGAACGCCGGCGAGCGGTCGAGCGCGATCGAGGCCGATAACAGCAGGCGGCGCTAGGGGCCTCCTCGCGGTTGTCAGCTTGAGTGGTCGAGCTTCGGCTACGGCACACGATCTTCGCACGAGCCTGGCTCAAGACCTGATCCTACACGTACCATGTTGGTCAGAAATTCGGCAAAATGCCGGCCTTCGTCCAAGTCGATCCACAGGGGTTGGAAGGGGCCTTCAATCCTATCTAGCCACTCTCGCAGCTTTGCTCGGTTGTCGGCAGCGTTCTCACGTTCGACAAGCGCGCTCGCTATCGCGGCTGCCTGCATGGAATAGCCGACATTGGGCAGGCCGGCAGGAAAACTCGTAACACCCATTATTGTCCCTTTCTGGAATAGAGCCGAAGGCGATGGCTCACATCGACTTCTGGCCCTCGCCGAGAGCGGGGGGTGAATGGGCAAATGGGGCCGATCGGGGGGGAGGGGGATCGCCCGCCCTGCACAAGCCGCAGGCGCGGAAGGGTGGGGAGACCGCCCCGRTCGCCAAGCGGAGCGCGTCACGCGCGGAGACGGTCCAGCCCTTGCACAGAGGGGGGCGGCGCCCCCTTCATGACGGCGGCGTCAAAGCGCCGCTGCGGAGGATCAGGCCGAAGGCCGGCAGCTCGATCGGCGCGGCCTGGTCGCAGCGAAGCGGAGACCAAGCCGACGCCCGCGGCCCCGCTCGGGAGCCGCCACTATCGGCGTCGAGATCCGCTGTGCGGATCTCGGGCATTGGATTTCACGCGAGGATCGTCACCTCTGGCCGAAACCGCTTTGCGGGTTCGGTCGCAGCGAAGCGGCGATAGAGCCGTGGCCGAAGGCCCGCGCCCGACTACTTCTTGGGATGCGATGTTTCGACAGGCGCGGCCGACGACGACCCTTGGTGCGGAGCAATTGCATGGCCGATGCCAACCAGCACCAAGATCACAGCACCGAAGCGAAGCGTCTTCTCAATGAAGCGCCGGCCCTGCATGTGGCCGTAGGAATTAAAGACCTCCACGCCATATTCATTCCGGCGATTGAAGGCAGCTCGCCGCGTGAACTTCCACAAGACGATGCCGGCCAGGATCAGCAGAACAGGGATGATCGTCACGACACGGCTCCTTCCGATGACTACCTATCATCATTTTGCGCTGACGATAAGGCAGCGCACCTTGATCGGCGCGCACCTGGTCGCGGTGCCGATCGAAGGGACGCGCCGTCGCGCGTTCACGGCATGGTGTCGGCTCGATGCCGATCAGCATGGCGGGCGGGTTTGCGGAACGAAGCAAAAAAAGGGAGGGCCGAAGCCCTCCCGCTGCTCATTTGATGAGCTTGGCGAGTATCGGACCCGCCAGAGACGCTAGGCTGATGACCCCGAGCATGATGCTGAGGATCGTAAGCTGCGTTTTCAGGCCGTCGATCTTGCTCTCCAGCGCCTTGTTCTGCGCTTCCAGCGCGGCGTTCGCTTCCTTGATCTTGAGCGCCATAAACTCCTCTAGCTGCTCGACGACCGCCGTAGCTTGGTCATCACCTACCTTGATTGATTTCAGAGCCTTAAACAATGTCACTTGCATCCTGTTCTCCTTATCGTTGACGAACAGGAGTGTCGGACCATGGGCGCGTAGCGGCCCCGGCGGTCAGGGACCGCGAAGCGGCCGCGACAGCGGGCAACGGGGGAACCGAAATCCGCAGGATTTTGGGGGGACCGTTGATCCTTGACGGTCGGGGCTGAAACCCATGGTAAAATGCCAACTGTCGTAGAGAAGGAATATTCCCACCACCGTCGCCACGCCCTGCCTTCACCGGCCGCAGGCCGGTCTGGACAGGAGCTGCTGCGCGGCACGCGCGGCGCCGATTGCCGCGCCGCACCGGGGCGGCCCCCTTCCCAAGGGATCGCGGCCCGAAGGGCGAAGCGCGCGAGCGATTCCGCGCGGCCCTGGCCGCGTGCGATCCCGGCGCTGCCGGAACGAAAGGGGCGGGAGACTTGGGTAAGCCTCCCGCCGCACCATGATTGACCGGGGTTGTTTTCGCCTTCCCCCCGGTCGACCTAACTCTATCACGCCTCTCGCGTGAGCCAAGCCAGTTGCTCGCCGATGCCCATGCCCTCCATCGGCACGCTCGCCCGCTGGGCGATGCTCGGCCAGAGGGGATCGCGGTAAGTCCGCCCTGCGAGGACGATCAGCGGAGCGCGGGCGTCCACAGCGCGGGCCAGCTCGTCCAACACACGGGCGCCCCATAGGCGGCGCGCGCCAGCCCCCATCGCGCCAAGGGTGACATCATACGGCTCGATGACGGCGCTGGGGGCGATCAGGCCATGCTTGGCCGAAAGGATCAGCCACGGGGCGCCGGTGCGCTCGACATGGGCGCGGGCCTTGCGGAACCAAGGGGAGGCGTAGAGGTCGCGCGCCTCAGCCGCGTGGTCCAGCTTCGCGGCGACGCAGGCGACCAGATAGACGGGGAGCGGGGCGGGCGCTGTCTCGAGAACGGTTTCCGGCTCAAGGGCGCTTTCCGGGTCCATGTCGCCGAGCCATGGCGACACGGCCCATTTCGTCATGTCGCTCATCCACTTGTTGCTGATCGGCTTGCGCTCGGTCGCGTGGCTGATGGTCGGGCCTCCGAATAGATCGGGCTGCTCGCCTATGACGTGAACGGGTGGGATATAGCGGGGTTCGCGAACGCAATGGCGGGCCATGGTGGTGCCTCCGTCATCGGGAATGAAGCGGGGGGCCTAAGCCCCCCGCCGTGGATCAAGCGGCTTCGTCGATCTGCTCGTGATCGTCGTCCTGATCCTCATCGTCCCCAAACTCGTCGCCCTCGTCGTCTTCCTGTTCCTCCTCCTCGACGGGCAGAGGGGGCACGTTGCCGCTCTCCATGAAGTCGGGAAGCCAGTTCACGGCCTCGGCAACATCATCGGGATGAAGGCCGAGCAACTTGGCGTCCTGATCGTCGCAATTCGCGATGCGGGCGCAGAAGGCGGCGGTTTCGTTCCCCTTCATGCCCTTGGCTCGATCCGCCAGCCCCCAAGTGTCGAGAAGGGCCAGACGGGCCTTGTTCGAGAAGGTGGAGAAAAACGCCTCATCCAGTTCGACGGCATCGCGCCAACGCCCGAAACCCGGCTCCGCCTCGATGCAATTGGCAAGCTCGCGGACCATGCGGGGGGTGCGGCCCTCGGCATAGACCGATGTGGTAGCCAAGAGCATGTGTCCGGCGATCATGGCCGTCACCTTGTTCTTCTCGCTCGCGGGCAACTGACGGAACAGAATGAAGCCTTCGATGGGATCGCGCGTCGAAACCCACGCGCTCGATGCCAAGCCCTCCTTGGTGGTCAGCCATGCGGCCCGTTCGGGGCGGCTCCCGACAAGATCGTGAATCTTGGTCGTACCGTCCTCGTCATGCGTCAGGTCGTTGATCCCCTGATGCTCGCCATGGAAATAGACCGTATTCCCATAACCCGGCGTCGGGGTGAGAATGGTGCGGGCTTGCGAGAACAGCATGAAGTCGAGCGCAAGCGACGAACCCGCGCAAGCCGACTGCATCAACTCGGCCCGGATCATGTCGCGCCGGATCAGCATCATCACCTGCATATTGTCCTTGGACAGCCCGAAGCGCGCCCGCTCGGCCTCTCCCGGTGTCGGCTCGGGCTTGGGTCCACGCTGCCCGGTCGCCCCCTTGGGCAATTCCGCGCCCTTGGCAGCTCGATCCGCGAACCAAAGCTCGACGTCGAAAGTGCCGTCATTCTCGATGGACGCCACGGCCACGACCGCGCCCTTGCTGGGCAGGATGACGGTGCGCTGCGCGTCCAGCTCCGCCATCTCGGCCGTCAGTTTCTCGAAAGCCTCCTCCTGACCGGGCAGCGGCTCGTCATCCTCACCGATCATCGCGGCAAGGCGCTTCTCCATCGACGCATAGGTTTTCGCGGTAGCCTTGGGCAACGCGCCCCGCTTCTGCTCCCGGATGCGAAGTTCATGGTCGGTCGAGAGATAGCCATATTGCTTGATCTGCGGCGGGGAAGCGGCCCACGAAAACTGCAGGTCGGCAAGGCCCCACTTCTCGCCGAGCATCCGGCCATTGCGGACGATGTTATGCTCGTACCGATCCTTGTCCTCCTCGACGCGCTGCTCTGCGAGGTCGCGAAGCACATCGGGATTCTGGACGATCCCCGCACCATCCTGCGAAAACAGGTCGGCCTCGAAATCCCCGCCCGCTGCGCGATAGGCATCGACGCCGACATAGCGCATGAGCTTCGTCAATTCGTGGTCGCCGGAGTTCATCGCCTTGCGAATGGCATTGGCGTTCTTCTCGTGAGGCCGGGTCGCCTGCTGCTCCAACTGGCGATAGACCGCGATCTGTAGCGAGCGATCCTCGGTCGCGGCATATGCCTGCGCCTCGGCGTCCCCGATCTCCCCGGCGCTGTAGAGGTCCATGATTTCCGGGTGAAGATTGGCGATCCGCATGATCCGCGCGGTTCGGGCCACATCATAGCCGAACATCGCCCCCAGCTCCTCTAGGGTTGCTTCGGGGCGCTCGGCCCGAATGGCGGCAAAACCCTTATAGACATCGGGTAGCGACATCGCCTCGCGCGCGCGGTTCTCGGCCATGCTGATTTCCGTGACCTTGCTCAAATCATCGACCTTCATGCACGGAAAGGTCATGCCCTTCCGGCTCGGATCGGCCTCGGCCAGCGCGGTGAGAAGACGGCGACGGCGATCCCCGGCCACCACCTCATACCCCCCGGCCTCGCGAGGGATAACCACCATCGGCTGAATGAGACCGACGGACAGCAGCGAAGCGGAAACCTCGGCATCGCTCGCGGCGCTGGATGGCTTCTTGCGGACATTGAGGTCGCTGCGATGAAGCTGATCGACCGTCAGATGCAGGATCGTGGGCTTGGAAGTCTTAACCATGGTGCTGTTCCTTTCTCTCAATGAAGCCGAAGGCGATGGCTCCATCGACTTCTGGCCCTCGCCGAGAGCGGGGGGTGAATGTGCAAACCGGGGCCGATCGGGGGGGAGGGGGATCGCCCGCCCTGCACAAGCCGCAGGCGCGGAAGGGTGGGGAGACCGCCCCGATCGCCAAGCGAGCGCGCGGCACGCGCGGGAGACGGTCCAGCCCTTGCACAGAGGGGGGCGGCGCCCCCTTCGATCCGCGCGCCGAGCGCGCGCCCGATCTATTCGACGGGGAGCGGAGAAGGGATCGGGACTATAAGCGCCGCAAGAGTCCGCCGCGCGGATCTTGCGCCATTAGCCGTGGAATGTGAGGGGCAGGGCCTTGCCCTGGGCGATCGTCACGGCAGCTTGATAGGCATCGAGCCGCCCCGCAAACTCGGCGCGCTCCTGCGGCGTCATATCGGCCGCGTTGGGGGCATCAATCAGGGCGTCGATCGCACCAGACAGCGCGGCACCTGGGCCGAGTTCCCCGGCGCAGTCCAGAATGAACAGCGCCCGAAGCATGAGGTCCAATGCCTCGCGCTGCGGGGCAGGCAGGACACGGCGCGCAACGATGGGTGGGACAGTCATGGCATATGGTCCCCATCAAAAAGAGGAGCATAGCGCAAGTTGGTCAGCCGATCAGTGAGGATCGTATCCATGCTGGATATTGAACGCGATAACCAGCAACGAATGAGGCCGGCGCTCCTCGGGGAGCGCCGGCCTTCGATTTTTTGCCGGAACCGCTGTCTATGCTCTGTCGCACCGTCACCCCGGCTTGCGGATTGCCAAAATGACGGTGTTGATGTTGGTTCCGGCGTGGGCGAACGATCCTTCGGGAAGGTCGTGCCACTTCTTCCAGCCCCAGGACGGCTTGCACTGATCGACGATCTTGTGGAGCGCGCGGTGCCGTGCATCCTCCCGAAACTCGGCGCGGGCGCTCATGACAGCGATCAGCACGCCCCCCGGCTTCAGGAAAGCGAAGGCATGGCGGACATGATCGCAATCACGCCCGCGATCAAAAGGCGGGTTCATGACGATGCGGTCATAGATCGGCCTCGGTTTGAGGCTGAGGAAATCTGCCTCGCGCACATCGCCGAAGCCGTGCAGGACGCGCAGCTCGTGCGCCATGCCCGGCTGTATCTCGATGCAGGCGACATTTCCGCCAGCCTCGCGCGCGGCCTTCGCCAGCATCCCGGTCCCGGCGCTGGGTTCCAGCACACCCATGCCCCGCCCGATCTCGGCGAGGCGGATAACCTGCGCCGCGACGGCATCGCTCGACATGAACGCGCCGAAATCCTTGGCGTGGGTCATGTGGAATTGCGGGGCATCGTCCGCCTCGGTGTTGTCGTAGGCATCGCCGATTGCTTCGCCATAATGCTCGGCGAGCAAGAGGTTCACCCGCTGCAAGAGGTCTTTGCGCTCGAACCACAGGTGCAGATTACCGTTCCCGAAGACGCGGACCCGGAAATAATCGCCCTCGATGACGAAGGGGGTCGCCTCGCGCGTATCGGTGATGCGGCGCGCGATGCTGGCGCTTTCAGGAACCGGCCCCAGCTCG
Source organism: Sphingomonas sp. Leaf257 (assembly GCF_001422185.1). NCBI lineage: Bacteria > Pseudomonadati > Pseudomonadota > Alphaproteobacteria > Sphingomonadales > Sphingomonadaceae > Sphingomonas > Sphingomonas sp. Leaf257. The sequence continues at coordinate 45,286 of NZ_LMMH01000013.1, read as the reverse complement.
TCCAGCTCGCGGAAAACCCGCTCGACATCGCGCAGAGTGTCCCGTCGATTATAGTCGGTCCAGTAGGACCGGCTGTCGCTCAAGGCGCGTTCAATGATGAGACGGCTGCCGATCTTGAAGCCATCATGCGAGCGAAAGCGCCGGTCCAGCGCCGAAAAGGTATTGGCGATGCCGCGCAGATAGAGGCCGCGCCGGTTCTCCCAAATATGGCCGAAGGTGTTGGCGCAATTCTCAGACGTGAAGGCGGGCGGCGTGTCGTTGATCCCCTTGTAGAACTCCTCTCGGGCCTGCCGGTCGAGAAGCTGGTCGAATCCCAGCGTTTCGAGAAGGTGCCGCCAGCATCGCCGATCCATGGCGACGGTGATTTTCGCGCGGAAATGGTCGCGTCCGCTGACGCTGCTGACCGCGCCAGTTTCCCGGTCGCGGGTGTTGTGCGGGGCGGCGCTATGGAACGCGCGCGTCAGGCCGCTATCGCTGTAGCGGTCATCCGCAGGAATGGGCAGGCTGATGCCCCCGGCGAAGCAAAGCCCATTGGCAGCATCGGTGAGAGCGTGGAAACTGTCGTAAGCCTCAAGCCATTTGGCAATCGCGGCGTCCCGGCCTGCGGTGATCTCGTCGATCTGGACGCGGTTCATCAATTCGTTGGTCATGCTTGATCCTTCGGGAACGGGGCGCGCAGGATCGGCCCGCGCGTGCTGGGTCAGTCGAAAATGGAAGCGCCGAAGCCGAAGCCTTCGGCCGCGTCCTCGATGGTGGTCACAAGGCCGTCGAAATCCTCTTCGGGGCCGAGCAGGTCCGCGATCTCGATCACGCGCGCGAGGTCCGCGCCGTGGTTGTCGGCGAGGTCGCGAAGATAGCCGTAGCGGTCGAACGCGCCGTCTTCCTCGTATCGTTCAAGGTCGATGGTCCGTTCGGCGTTAAGACGTAGGACGGTCGCGAGCGGAATGCCCTCGGGGCTGGTCAATGCCTGCGGCATGGGAGATTCCTTTCCTTTGGGAAAGGCGGGGCGGCGAGGGGGCCGCCCGCGCCGGTCTATCAGTATTCGTAGGCCCACATGATCGTCAGGACGCGGGCTGTGACTGCCGGGTCAGCCGGGTTCGCCGATCCCCACTCAAGAGAGGGGTCGTAATAGTCGATTTTGAAATAGCAGACGGCTTCCTGCCACTCGAACCGTCCGAAATCCCGCTCGGGGCTGTCAGGGCTGAAGGCGTCAAAATCGCGCACAGTCCGGAGCAGCTCGGCCCGCTTGCGCCATCCGCTCCACGTCGTCACGTCGCCGATGCCCCCGGCGATCCCCGCCGTCATGACGATGCGATCAAGGCCGGTCGGCTTCGTAATGTTAGCCCGCAACGTGTCGTTCAGCGCGGCGATGCGTTCGATATGCGCGGCGCGGTCGGGAGCGTTCTGCATGGTGTTTCCCTTTCTGGAATAGAGCCGAAGGCGATGGCTCACATCGACTTCTGGCCCTCGCCGAGAGCGGGGGGTGAATGGGCAAATGGGGCCGATCGGGGGGGAGGGGGATCGCCCGCCCTGCACAAGCCGCAGGCGCGGAAGGGTGGGGAGACCGCCCCGATCGCCAAGCGGAGCGCGTCACGCGCGGAGACGGTCCAGCCCTTGCACAGAGGGGGGCGGCGCCCCCTTCATCCTCAGCGCCGCCAAAGCGGTGCCGTCGGTATTGCGGCATTCTGCCGCGCAGCGTCACGGCCGCGGCCAACTTGGGGCCGCGCACATCAGCGCCGCGATCCGCGACGCGGATCTCGCTTCACCTCGTTCGTGCTTTCGAGAACCGCTGCACTCTCTGGGCAGGCGGGAATAGGGAGCCGGCAAGCCCGAAGGCTTGCCGTCCGTTTCAGGCGAGGATCGTCACCCGGATGGGACGAAACCGCTTGCGGGTTCGGTCGGAGCGCAGCGTAGATAGAGCCGTGCCGAAGGCCGCCCCCGCCCTTGCATCTTATTGCTGATCCTGATCCTGCTTGTCGGACTTTGCCAGGATCGAGAAGGTATCGGCGATCAATTCCGTCCGATATTGCAGATTGTCGGGCTCACCATGGCTGCTTTCGCGCACGCGGCCCGTCACATGCACCAGGTCTCCCTTCTCCGCATTTGCGGCCTGCTGGGCGACATTTGAGAAGCACACCACGCTATTCCAGAGCGTCTCGCTCTTCCACTCCTCACCATCCCGGCGATTGTAGGTCGCGCCGACGCTTACATACGTCACCTTGTCGCGCTCGCGCTTATTGCCCACATTCCCGATAACCCGAAATTCTGCGATGTTCCTCGGCATAGTCTTCTCCTCCTTCAACAAATGACACGAAGAAAACGGGAAATAATTGAGCTAATCCGCTCGCTGTTCATCATGACGGAAATGGTATTTCGCGATGTTTTCCGGCGTTGCGTAGGTCTGATACGCCTTCGTCCAATCCCGGCTAATTGCCTGTTGCGCGGTTTCGAGTGGCACCTGATGCGTGCAGACCAACCGCCAAAGCACATACGCCAGGACGTTCTTGTCCGCCGCGTTCGCCTGCCCGAGACGCGGTTGCAGCCACAAATCCTTCATGTCGAGCGGAGCGCCGCCGATGGAAATGGGGATCAGGTGGTCAAGCTCATAGTTAGCCATGCTTTCGCCAGGATGCTGCTGATCCATAAGGCGGCGCTTCATCGGCCCGGTGATCGAATAGGGAGGCCGCGCCGCTTTCGCATATCCGGGCCGGCAAATCGTGGCGTCGATATTGGCCTGATTGATGGCCGGATCGACGGCGCCGGTGACTTCGGGGGGCGGAAGGATGCTCGCGCGATTGAAGGGCAAGATCGGACTGCGGAGCGATTTTGAGAAGCCGGCGACGGCATCACAAAATTGCGTCGCTCCTGTCGCGGCGCAGCCGGTCGGATCGTTCGGCCGTGGGGCACGGTGATCGGCCGAAGGCCGGTGCCAAAGCATAACGGCCACGAGTATCGCGAAGCCGCCGAGAAGCGCCCGCGCTCTCAAGCGCGGGCAGCCAGCTTCGCCATCAAGGCGTCGTTCCAGTCGCAACGGGGGGGAGGGGGGACGATGACCACCGATCGGCCATTGCGGGTGAGGTTTTCCCGGCCGCGCTCGATCCCCTCGGCCGCGGCCTTTCCGTGCTGCGAGTAAATCACGATGCGACGCACATGGTCGGGAATGTAGATCTCGCGATAGCGTTCGACGCCGCACACGGCCGCGCAGCCGGAAAGGTCGTTGAGCACGATCGCGGATTCGGCGTCCTCATAGCCTTCGGCCAGGTTCATCGTATCATCGGGCGGGGCGCCGATCTGGACGACACTGCCGCGCGGGTCGGCGAGCGTGCGCTTGGGCTCCTCCAGGGCGCGGGCCTTCTGGCCATCGCGATCGATGAATATGCGCAGGAGCGCCCGAAATCTCCGGCCCTCGTGCATCGGTACGAGCAGCGCCGGCAGGAGCAATCTGCGGCCTCGCTCATAGGTCATGACGCTTGGCGAATATCGGGCGATCGTGGTGTGGCCGATGCCGCGCCCGTCCGCGTAGAGCTGGGCCGGGGTGCCGGCGATCGGCATGGCGCGGGTCCAAATATCCTCGGCGAGCGGAGTGAGGTCGCGCGCGGGGGCTTCCGGCGCCGAGCTGGGCGCGTCGATCGCCGGATTGATACGCTGGTCGCGCAGCGCCGAGATGATCTCGTCCTGGGTGCAGCCGGCGAAACAATGGAAAAGGACTGCCTTGCGGCCCGGCGTGACGGACAGCGAAGCCGTCTTGTCAGCGTGCGCGGGGCACCGGACCATGCCATGCTTGCGATGCCATGTGCCCTTCAGGTCCGCGACGATCTTACGCGCTGCTGTTTCCGGCGTGTGCGTCATGGTGTCCAAATAACAATATAGGACGAAAATGGACAGAGATTTTTCGCCGACGGGTGATGGGATGGCGATCCGCCGAGGCGCGTCCGAGCGCGAAATTGAGCGCCAGTATTTCCCTCTGGCCTATCAAACGCGCGATCTCGTCGCCTTCGATCCCGATTTCGACGATCGGGAGCCACGACGGTCGCCATTTGAGCGCAGGTCAAGCCGCTTGCTCCCGCTGGGGAGCATTCCGGCGCCGCAGGCGACGGTCCGACAGTTGATCCAGTCGGTGAGGTTGCGGTTTTGGCGATGCGGTTAGGCTAGGCGGGGCCCGTCAGGGCTAAACGTATCGGCCGTCCAGGCCGATTCCGCTTCTCCCTTCTTAGAATATATAGACTTCCTAAGAGGAGCAGTGTTTTTCTGACACTCACGGGCTGCGAGTTCGAGACGTTGACGCTGATCGAGCCGGAAGGCGGCATTGGCGAGGTCGGTGCGGGCCTTGGGATCTTCAGGCATCAGCCGACGCCGTTCGCCGCCCGACGTATTGGCGAGCATCGCCGCATGATCCTCCAGAACGGTTTCGCGGCGCACCTCCTCGTCGTCAGGGATGGGGACGTGAAGGCCGATCAGCTTCGCCAGCCATTGGGGAAGCGCGAAGCGATAAAGGTTGGAGGTCTGCTCGGAGCGCGCGCCGTTCGTGTCGTCACGCGAGTAGATGAAGCGCCTGATCCAGTCGACCAGGCCGATCGCCTTCAGGATGCCGAGCGAGCGATGCACGGTCGAACGCGAGAGGCCGGTCCACGACATGATCGCCTCATAATCGGGGGTCAGCCAGCCTTTTCGGCCCTGCTCACGCCGCAGCATGGCCGTGAGGACGCGCTGACACGACTGCGTGAATTGAACCAGGGCCTCCTCCCTCTCCGTAAGGGTACGCAGGCCAGCGCGGGCTTCGCTCGCCAGCTTGCGACCAAGGTTGAAGGTCAGCTCGCCGGCGACATAGAGCCGCTTGCGAAGATCGTTCCCGAGGCGCTGGGCGAAGTCGGCCTCCTCGGCGCTTTCGGTCCGGACGCTGTTCGCCCATATTTTGCGGCGCGTGATGTGGAGCCCGCCAGTCGGCCGCCCCCCCTTGGGGGTGCCGACGATCGCGCGGGTCGCGTTGAGGAGGACATTGCTGCTGGTGCTCTTGTGCTGCTCAAGCCCACATATCACGCGCAGGGGCAGAACCGGCACGCCGGACTGCCGCTGGGTAGCCTGCAAGTCCAGTGCGGTGCGAATGTCTTCGTAGGAAATCCCTTCGGCGCGCAGCTCGTCCACCACGGAGTCAGCCGGCACCGTCGATTGTCGCAGGGTAAAGTCCATCGTTCGTCCCCTCGTGCAAGGGGCCGTCAGCGAACAAAGCAGATGCGTGGCGCGAATCGCGCATCCCTTGAGCCTGCGCTCGAAATGCTCTAGGAGAGGGGCTGTCTGATGGCCCTTGGCATCGTTTGGCGACGATGCTCCTAGTTCATCGGGTGCCCGGCCTTCGTGCCGGGCATTCGTTTATGTGCTCACGGCCCACATACCCCTTGGATTGGCGGGGGCCGCCCTTCGGCCCCGCAATTTCATGACAATGAATGACAGCCCGCGCGGGAGCGCGGAAGCATCGGAAACTCGTGCTTTCGAGAACCGAAGGCACAAAAACTCGTGCTTTCGGAAACCGAAAGGCGCCCCCTTCGTGCTTTCGAGAACCGTTTGTTCGTGCTTTCGAGAACCATTCTGTGCGCGGCTATCGGGTTTGACCGAATCACTAGCCAGGCGCACCGCGATCAGCATGGGGGTGCGGTGGTCCTCGGGATGATCGTCACCTTGGCGGAGCCGGCGCGAGGGCCGCGCTTTCTCTTAACGTCCTCGTTGGTATTATCACCTAATACGATGCGATAATCGGGTATAGAGTCCTCTTCCGCTATGCCCTTCAAAGCATGGCGAAAATTCTTTACGGGATTTTGATACCCAATTTGCAGACGTAGGTCTTCGATATCGACGTCAATAGCGCCATTTGCGCACGAAGCGCGCGCGACTTCATAAAGACGGCGTTCAACAGGCCCGATCTGAAAGTAATTCGGCGAGTAATCGAGAACTTCCCGGTCACGCAAGATCGCGCGATAGAGCCAGTCGCAGAGCCGGACGCGGACCGCCTTGAGACGCCGATCGCCGGTGCGCGTCTTGGTATAGGTCAACCGCGCTTCGGAGAGCCAGGAGAAGAAACCCGCCTCGCCCTCGCCACCAGCCTCGATGTTGGTCTTGATCTGCGTGCCTTGCAGACGCTCAAGCGCGTCCGATAGGCGGGCGTAGGATCGGGCTGAGCTGTTGACCCCGGTTACGCGAAACAGGTCGTGCGCGGTAAAGTAGAAGTCCTGCGAGACTTTCTCGCCCGAGTCGAGCTTTGCTACAAGCAGACTCGCAATATAAAGCAGGACTTCCTTGTCGTAGATAGTCGCGACACCGCGCGGACCCGGCCCAATCTCGATGGAAACGGCGTCCGTCCTATAGGCCAGCGGCTTCATCCACGCCGTTTTAGTCAGCGCAAAGAATGGATAGGCCATCAATGATCGCTCGCCGCGGACCTCGGTGAGCAACGGGCTATCAAGGCTGAAAAGCTCGCCCTGAGTCGTAGGGAGCGTCGTCATGCCGGCGCCGCCTTTCTAATGGTCCCCGAAAGCACGAACGGGGAGGCGATCTTCGTGCTTTCGAGAACCATTCCGGCCGACTCTAACTGCACGCGCTCGGCCGCGATCGAGGCCGAGCGGCTCACCATCACTGCTCACCGCCTTGGATGAGTTCAAGCTGGACAGCAGGGTTGGAAAGGTCGCTGCCAATCTCGGCGAAAATCATTTCGAAGACAGGGCCATAAGGCATATTCCGAAAGCGGCGTTGAACCTGCTGCACATAGTCAGCCAGTTCGTTCGCGACGATCGGCGAAATGCGGCGCAGCGTCGCATCGCCATCGGCCGCACGCTGCACGAAGTCGTCGGGACTGACGGTCGCCATGCACTTGCGGATGATCCGGGCGACGACGGCATCGCGAGAGCGCAGCCGATACCGCTTCTTCAAGGTGTCGATCTCGTCGATCAGCCCCGAAGGCAGCGCCATGTTGAGATTCTGGTGCCCTGTCGCATAAAGCTCGCCCCGCTGTTGCCGGACAAGCTCCTTTACGGTCATTCTCCGAGTCTTGGTGCGCGGGCGTGCCATGAGTCCAATTAATGAGCGAATGACGATTCTGTCAAACGCTCCCGCACGCGATGCTGTAAATTAATTTTTCTCGCGCGACGAACCGTTCCCGATATAAGCTGTAGCATTGAGAACACGGCCAATCGGCCGTGATGTCGCACCGATAGAGACCTTTTGGATGCCGAAGTATCTCCAACTGGAGGAGGTTGGAACACCTGCTGCGCAGCTTTTCGGGAAGCGGCTGAAGGAACGCCGACTCTCGCTCGGCTATACGCAAGCGCAACTGTTCGAGCAGACCGGCATCACGGCTGCATATATTTCCTTCATCGAGCGCGGAAGAGCCAATCCTACCCTCGACATGATGGTCAAGCTGGCGGAAGCCGTAGGCGCTGAGGCATGGGATATGATCCGCCCATGTGACGAGGAAAGCGCCAAAAACCCTCCAAAATGAACATACTTATTGCGACGGAATATCATTGCACTGCGGTCGCGACATGAATTAGACACACATAGATCAATCGGCGCCACCTCACGAGACGCCACGGAAGAAGAGGTCGCGACCGAACCACAGGGGCCTATCGGGGGGGAACCGAGGGAGTTTGTGTGGCTAAAGGCGTCGTTTTGCGGTCCCGATTCGGGGATCGTGTGAAAGTGTTGCTTAATGAGACCGGGATTTCGACTGAAGAACTGGCCGAGCGTAGCGCAATCCCGGCCAAGCGTATCCAGAATATGCTAAACGGGTCTTTTATCCGCATCACGCTTCGGGACATGAGCATCATCGCCGCGGCCCTCAACACCCCCCTTTACAACCTTCTTGCCCCGACTGATGCGCCGCTCCCTGTCGTATCGTTCGAGGTAGTTGAAAAGCGTGGATCTCGCGACTCCTAGCTCCTGCGCCACGTCGGTCGCGGTCGCTCCCGGCTTGTCGAGCTTTGCCCTTATCTCGGGAAGTTTGTCGGGATCGAGAAGGCGTTTGCGACCCTGGGGCGCGGTGTCTGCCGGGTGGGTCTTGATACCATGGATATGCCTGTAATGGCCGTCCAGGGTATCAAGCAAAACGTGCATCTCGCTTGTCGCACCGGGTTCGATGACAAGCTTTTGTGACACGATCTCAACGCTGATGCCGGCACGCAACGTCTTAGCCAGCACGCGAATGAGCATGTTCGTTGAAAGCGCCAGGCATGATAGGTCGAAGACCTTGATCCGATCTCCAGAGGCGAGCTTGATGCCGTTGCGTGCGAGCAGTTCGCCGAGCTGGTTGAAACTCTTTTTCCCCGCCTCCACAACGATGTCATCAGGGCTTAGGACCGCCTTTTGATCTTCCAGGGTCGCCGAACCGGGTGTTTCCGCAAGGAAAGCGACGGTTGTTCTCAATCTTCTGCCCTTTGCGCGATACGCCTCACCGAAAGGGGCCGTCAGCCCAAAGGCTCCGGCTCCCCTAAAAGCCATGTTTTCTATGCTAGGCTTGCTGTCTCGGCAACATGGTGAACGAGGGGAGGGGAGATGAACACACCTTCGTAACGGCTCAAAATCCAATTCCCCGGATGCGATTGAGTGTTGCCATGATCGTCAGTATCGTCCACTATTTTTTATGGACTGTATCTGACGGAGCAGGCGTTCATGCTTCCAGCGGTGCTTACGGCAAAGGCGATTCAGCTCTGCGCAGCAGGGTTGGGCGCTGCCGTGACCACCCCGGCACCGCCCTACGCGATCATCGTTCACACGGGCGCCTCGCTGACCCGTCAGCCCGACAATGAGGCCGACGCAGAAGCGACAGTGCGTGATCTGCTTGCGCTCGGCGCGGACTTCGATGCCGGACCGCTTGCGATCAAGGGCCGGGACTTCGCGACATACGGCATCACTCCGGCATCCGTGTTCGACCCGTGCGCGCTGGCGCAGGTCGATGATGGTTCGCAACGGGCCTCCATCCCCACCACGGCTACGGTATCGGGGGTAACAGCGCTGCTACGGCGGGCGTTTGCCGCCCGCATCACCGACACAATCAGGCCCATGAACGCGACATACGGGGCGCGTTATAGCTGGCACAAATTCGGGCAAGCCGTGGATTTCGTCCCTGCTGCCGGCGTCAACTCGATCACGCGCGACCAAATCCGCGCCCTTATGGGGCAAAGCGGCATCCGGCTCATAGAGCTGCTTGGGCCGGGGGATCGGGGTCACTCCAATCATTGGCATATCGCGTTCGCGCGCCCTGGACAGGTCATCGACCGCATCCGGCCCGTCGAAGAGGACGAGGACTGGATCGTCAATGTCGCCAGTGCCGACGTTCGCCGTCCATCTGCAATCTCTGGAACCGATGCGCCCTCCGCGCCCGTGTCGGCCCTGCAACCCACCGAGAAAGCGCCGCCCCGATGGGACGTATTCGCGGCGGAAGAGTGGCGCGTATCTCATGGAGGTGGTTCATGATCGGGCGATTGTTGAACAAGCTGGGGGGCGCCTCGGGGGCGCTTTCCTTGTGCGGCGCTGGGATTGTGGCGGTCGCCGCGCCGCAACCGGCCTATGCGTCGGATTGGGGTTGCCAGGTGGTTCTCTGCCTCGCCACCCCCGGCTCCCCCACGAAATATGCGCAGTGCGTCCCGCCTATCACGAAGCTCTGGAATGTCCTCGCCATGGGCGGCTCGTTCCCGACATGCACGGGCGTCGGCATTCGCACCAAGAAGGTGAAGCACGGCTATAATCTGACGGTCACGCAGTCAGACGGTGCCGTGTCGAGCTACGCGCTCGACACGCGATACCAGACGGTGACACAGCAATGATCTACGCGGTCGCCGCCATTGCCACGCTGGCGCAGCAATGCGCGCCGGAAATCGCGACCGAAGCGGTTGTGCCGCTCGTCATGACGGAGAGTAGCGGCGACTCCCTCAAGATCAACGTCAACAAGGGGCCGCGCGTTCGTGCCGGCTCCGTCGCTGAAGGCGCAGCGATCGTCCGTCGCTATGTCGCTGCTGGCTACACCGTCGATGTCGGCTTGGCCCAGGTCAATTCGGCCAATTTCGCGCGCCTCGGGGTCTCGGTCGAAGAGGTGTTCGATCCTTGCACCAATCTGCGGCTCGCTTCCGCTGTGCTGCAAGAAGGCTATGGTCTGGCAACCCGGCATTACACGGGCCTCGATGCGATCTCCGCGACCTATTCGCTCTACAATACCGGAACGCTGACGCGGGGATTTCGCAACGGCTATGTCGGCCGCGTGTGGTCGGCCGCGGCCGCGCTGGGTTCCGTCCAGGCGCCGCCAGCTCTCCCCGTTCCTTCCACGCCCGCGAGCGACACGCCGGCCTCGAATAACGGGCCAGCGAACGATCGCGATAGCTGGGTGGTCGGCCAAATTGCTTCCAACGATATCGAGGTCTTCAAATGAGCGAGACCAATTCCATCGCGCCCAGCACGCGCGCCGATACGCGGCTCGTGGTCAGCAGCTTTTCTCCCAGCGCCGACTATCGCGACCAAGAGCAAGTCGCGATCTATGCTGGGAAGGATGCGACTTTGATTGCCACCACGGGCAACAGCCGCGATCCGCTCGCCGAAGATCGCGCCCGGAAGCTGGTGGCGGACCCGGATTTCAAGCGTCTGGTGGAATCGAGGGCGCCGGAAGCCAAAGAGGCTCTGGGCGTCGGCACGCATATAGACGGACAGGGCGGCGTTCGCCTGCCCGAGCAAATGTCAGCGCTGAGCCGGCCCGGTTCGGAAGGCGCTCCCGATGTGGTGATTGCCGAACATGGGGCCGATCACGGCAAAGACCTTGCCGAAAGCCTCGCCCAAAGCGCGTCCATCCAATCGGCGCTTGCGCAGGCCGCTCCCGAACGGTCCACGTTCGAGATCCCGCCCGATATGGCGAAGCGGTACTCCATGCGGGTTGTCGAATCCCCCGATGGTGGCAATCGACGCCTCGGCGTGTTCTTTGCCGGGGATCGGTTGAACCCGTCGCTCGAAATCATCGATGACCGGATCATCGCCCGCGACGAAGATCCCGAAACGATAGCTGCGCTGGTCAGACTCGCGCAGCATAATGGCTGGGAAACGATTGACGTTCATGGGACGCCCGAGTTTACCAAGGCGGTATGGGAGGCCGGCTCCCGCGCCGGTTTGACGGTCAAAGGTTACGAGCCGTCGTTCGCCGAAGCCGAGCGGATGGCGGGCCTGCGGAGCCGGGAAGAGGAGCGCAGGCAGGAAGCGGCGACGCGTGGAGCGCCGGCCAACGCCGCCCAAACCGCCGAGCGGGCCGTGCAGGCCATGGAAACGGTCGCGAGCGCCGCATCGGAAAGCGATGGCGCCGTCGGCTCCCCGGAAGTCGATGCGAGCGCCCAGCGCAGACCTTCTCCGGCCGCAGCTCGCGAAGCCGGCGAGAGGGCCGCGCTCGACGAGCGGGCGATCGTCGAGCGCGTGTTCGAGCGGGGAATCCGGGAGCTGGAGACGAGCGGCGATCCGCGTGCGCGCGCGGTCCGCGAGACGGCATCGGCGCTGGTCGATCAGATCTATGGGGCTCAGGAGGAGCGGGCGGTCGCGCGTTCGACACGCGATCAGGATCGCCAGCCCCAGCCCGAGCGGGACGCCCAGGTCGTTCGCGAGGAGCGCCAGCGATCAGAAGAGGCCAAGCGGCATCGCGATAGCGAGGAACTGGCTGACTTATTTCTCCACGGTGCTGCCGACACGATCGCGGCCGAACCGCGCCTTGCCAACGCGCTCCAGGCGCAGGCGGCCATGGAACAGCATATCGCCGAGGTCTTCAAAGGGGATGCGATGCAGGTTGCGTCGGAGACCCGTGACAGTCGGCAGATGATCTCGGACGTGCTTCGGCGCGGCCTTGATGTGTCGGTCCGCGAACCGGCTCCCGTTCGGCGAATAGAGCCGGTCCAGTCCTCCCCAACATTGGAGAGGTAATTCCAGCCATGGAGTACCGTATGAAATTCACATCGAAGTTGGGCCGGATGATGTCCGATCGCCGCGCCCGCCAACTCGTCGGCTTCGCCGGCGCCCTGGCCCTCATCTCGATCGCGCAGCCGGCCCTTGCGGACGGCACCGCCATCGAGAGCGGCCTTACGACCATCAAGACATGGATGACCACGATCGCGTCCGTGGTCGGCATCATCGCCGTGATGGCCGTCGGCTATGCAAAGCTGACCGGCCGCATGGATTGGGGGCGGGCCGTCACCGTGCTGATCGGGATCGGCATCATCTTCTCGGCCGCGACCATCGTGGGCTGGATGGGCGGATCGGGCAGCTAACATGGACAAGCTGGCCGAGGATAAGGTCTTTCTCGCCCTGACCAGGCCATCGGTGTTCATGGGATTGCCGCTGGAGGCGATCCTGCCGATCATCATGGTCTGCATGGTTTTTTGGGGGATCATGCACAATCCCTTCTTCCCCCTGGCCATGTTCGGAGCGCTCTACTTCCCGGCCCGCATGATAGTCCACTACGACTACAATGCGTTTCGGCTGTGGGGCCTTTGGTTTCAGACCGTATTTCTCTCCAAAAACCGCAAATTCTGGGGGGGCGGGAGCTACTCTCCCGTCCGCCTGTCCCAAGGCGTGAAGCGGAAGCAATTCGGCAATGGCTAAATTCACCCTGAAGCACAAACAGGTCGCCCTTCGCGAAGCGGATGACATCAAATTCATCCCCTACACGCGGCATGTCGATGACACGATCGTCGCGCTGGAAGACGGCTCACTCATGCGGATGTATCGCGTCGACGGGCGGCCGTTCGAGACGAGCGACATCGCCGATCTCAACACATGGCATAACAAGCTCAACATCGCGTGGCGCTCGATCGGTGACGATCGGGTTGCCCTCTGGACGCACCTCGTCCGCACGGCGACGGACCCTATCCTTGAAGGCGAGTTCCATTCCGATTTCGCCCGCACGCTACAGGAGCGTTACGCGGAGCGGCTGAAGGAAAAGGTTCTCTACCACAACGAGTTTTACGTCACGATCATCGTGCGGCCCTCGAACATGGCCGGCGACCAGGTGACACGCCTTTTCGCCAAGCGCCAACCCGGTGCGGAGATTGACGATCGCGCTCTCGCGATCATGGCAGACAAATGCCGCGATTTTGAATCGCTGCTGGCGGACACAAGCCCGACGCCGCTCTCGCTCTACGAGCATAACGGCAACCTTTTCTCGCAACCCATGGAGGTGCTGCACTTCATCCTGACCGGCGACCGCATCCGCGTGCCGCTGTTGAACGGGCGGCTCGGGCAGGCCCTCTATACGTCGCGGGTGATCTTCGGGCGCGAGGCCGCTGAAATTCGGCTCCCCGACAAGTCGCACTGGCTCGGTATGTTCGGCGTCCGCGAATATGTCGCCACGACGCGGACGGGGCAGTTCAATAGCCTGCTGACGCTCGATTTCCCGTTCGTGCTGACGCAGAGCTTCGCGCCGCTGGTAAAGTCCGTGGCGAGCGAGCGCTTCACGAAAAAATACAAGCAAATGGTGTCGTCCGACGATGCCGGCGTCAGTCAGGCCATGGAGCTGCTGGATGGCGTCGATGATCTGATGGCGAACCGCTTCGTCCTGGGCGAGCATCATTTGTCGATCGCGGTGATGGACGATGACAAGCGGCGCCTGCTCGATCGACTCTCCATTGCGCGTTCCGCCGCGGCCGATACCGGCATGGTGATGGCCCGCGAGGACGTGGCGCTGGAAGCGGCGTTTTGGGCGCAGCTTCCCGGCAATTTCAAAATGCGGGCGCGGCCTGCGGTCATCAACAGCCGCAATTTCGCAGCCCTCAGCCCGTTCTACACCTTCCCTGCGGGTCGCAAGTCGGGGAACCATTGGGGCGAGGCGGTGACGCTTCTCAAGACGCGCGCCGGCTCGTCCTTCTGGTTTAATTTCCACCGGCAGGACATCGGCCACACGCTTATCATCGGCCCCACCGGCGCAGGCAAGACGGTGCTGCAAAACTTCCTGCAAGCACAGCTTGAAAAGACAGGGGCCAAGCAGGTCTTTTTCGACAAGGACCGGGGCGCGGAGATCTTCGTGCGTGCCTGTGGCGGCACCTATCTGGCCTTGAGGAACGGCGAACCGACGGGTTTTGCCCCGTTGAAGGGTCTCTCGCCGACACACGAAAACATGGCGTTTCTCCGCCAGTTCATCCGCGTGCTGGTGCGGCGCGAAGGGCGGCCGCTCACGGTCGGCGAAGAGAAGCTGATCGACGATGGCCTTGATGCGGTGATGAAGCTCCCTGCCGAGAAGCGATCATTCCACGATCTGCGTGAGTTGCTAAGCTACTCGGACGCGGAGGGCATCGGTGCGCGGCTCGAACGCTGGTGTTCGGGCGGCCCATTGGGCTGGGCGTTCGATGGCCCGGTCGATGAAGTGTCGCTGGCGGCCCGCTTCGTCGGTTTTGACATGACGGACTTCCTCGAAAACCCGGAAATCCGCACGCCGATGATGCTCTACCTTTTCCATCGGGTCGACGAGCTGCTGGACGGCCAGCGTGTCGTGGTGGACATCGACGAGTTCTGGAAGGCATTACAGGACGACGCTTTCCGGGCCTTCGCACAGGACGGTCTCAAGACCTTCCGCAAGCGCAATGCGTTCATGGTCTTCGGCACCCAATCCCCGGCTGACGCCCTGCGCTCGCCGATTGCGCATTCGATCATCGAACAGACCGCGACGAAGATCCTCCTGCCCAATTCCGATGCCAAGAAATCCGACTATTGCGACGGTTTGGGCCTAACGGAAGCGGAATACCGCCTGATCCGCGAGGATCTGACACCGGAGAGCCGCTGCTTCCTCGTCAAGCAGGGCCACACGTCCATCGTTGCGAAGCTCGATCTCGGCGGAATGGGCGATGAATTATCCGTGCTTTCTGGCCGCGCCGAAACTCTGGCGGTCATGGAAGATGCCATTGCCCGAGCGGGCAACGATCCTGCGGCGTGGCTGCCGCTCTTCTACGCACATGAAAGGAGAAGCTGATATGTCGCTCAAGCACATCATCATGTTCGCAGCGGCGCCCTTGGCGCTCGCTGCGACCGCCGCCCCGGCCTCGGCGCAGGGTATCCCGGTTTTCGATTCCACGGGCTACATACAAGCCCTCGCGACCGTTCAGAACACGATCAAGATGATCGAACAGGGCGAGCAGCAAATCTCGACCGCCACCAACACGCTCAACTCGCTGCAAAAGCTGACGAACGTGAACAGCATCGCATCGAGTCTCTTCAATTCTCAGACGCGCAACCTCCTGCCAAACACGACCATCGACGCACAAACGCTGTTAGGCGGCGATCTGACCAAGATCGGCTCGCTGGGCTCGCTCGCCAGCAGCATCCAGTCCCGCTACACGATTTCGTCCTCCGGGTCGGACGCGGACACCGCCTACAACCAGGCGCTCAAGGATGCGACCGGCTCTGCCGCTGCTACGGCCGCCTTCGGCGAGAACACGTTGAACGTGACGCAGCAGCGGATGCAGCTCCTCGATCAGCTCCGCGAGCAACTGTCGAGCGCCAAAGACCCCAAGGACGTGATGGACCTGAACGCCCGTATCTCGGTCGAGCAGGCGCAGCTCCAGAACGACATGCTGAAGTTGCAGGCGATCCAGACGGCTCAGTTTGGACACGCGAACCTTGCGATCGCGACGGCGCAAACCTCGGCTGCCCGCAATGCGGCCTCATTCTACGACGCCAACACTCTCAGGAAGTAACCCATGCGAAAGCTGCTCGTCTTGTGCTTCGCCCTGGCCGCTGCCGGCTGTCAACAACAACCCCCTGCGGTCCCGACAACGGACGAGCTGATAAAGAATCCGCAGCTTCTCGCGGAATGGAAAACGAAATGTGACAGCGGGGAATACAGCAATCTCCCTGCCGATCAGAAGGATAATCTTTGTTTCACGACGCGAGAAGCGCGGCGCTCGATCGCCATGCAAAAGATCAACTCGAAATGATCCAGCCACTTTGAACAAGGTATAAACCGATGGCAGGAAGTTCGCCCAATCTCATGGTCCTTTTCACGACCATGTATGGCTATGTAGAAAGCGCAATTACATCGGCCGTGGCGAGCTTCGGGTCCGGTCTTGTCAGCTTCGTGGCTGCGCCACTCGGCGTCGCCGCGACAATCTACTTCCTGCTTCTGGGTTTCGCGGTTCTTCGCGGCGCAATCCAGGCCCCCTTGCGCGAGCTGGTATTCCAAGCCGGCAAGGTCGGCTTCGCGATAGCAGCAGCCAGCGCCGTCGGCTACTCGGCGCTCGTCGTGAACGTCGCCACGCAGCTCCCGTCCGACATCATTTCGGCGGGATCGGGAACGCCTGTCACTAACCCCGGCACCACTTTCGATACCTACGTCTCCGATACCGGCAAATTGGCGTCGCGGATGGAACAGGCGAACGCGACCATCCAGCAGATGCCTTCACAGGGAATCACCGATTTCCGCACGCCGCTGATCCAGTTGCAGTCCGCGCTTGTGACCTATGGTTGCATCGGCGTCCTCTATGTGTTCGCCTTCCTGTCGGCCGCCGTCGGGTTCTGCATCGTCATCTTCGCGAAGCTGGCTGTGTCGATCTGCGTTGCGCTCGCGCCGCTCGCGCTCGCCTGCCTCTTATTCAACTCCTCGCGCTGGCTCTTTGATGGCTGGCTCAAACAGACCGCGAATTACATCCTCCTGATGGTCGTCATGGCGATCATGACGAAGTTCATCACCGGCCTTCAGGAAGCCTCCATGGACGGCATCATGGGGTCGATCGGCGATGCGTCCAACTTTGTCCAGATGGAGGATACCTACGCGGTCCTCAACACCGACCTGATGATTGTGGCGACCGTCGCGTGCTGCGCGATTTACATCGTCGGCACGATCTTCTTCTTCCAAGCGCCTTCGATCGCTTCGGGCATCGCGGGCGGAGCGTCCTCGGGTGGCCATGGCTTCCTGCAAACCGGCATGAACATGGCGGCCAATCGCCTGATGTTCCGACGCTTGGCCGCGAACACGCCCCGCGCTGGTGGAGCCCCCGCGACTGGCGGCTCCGTCGCTCGATCTGCTTCCGGGGGCGGCTGACCGCTCTCCACTCAT
Organism: Sphingomonas sp. Leaf257; assembly: GCF_001422185.1. Classification (NCBI taxonomy): domain Bacteria; kingdom Pseudomonadati; phylum Pseudomonadota; class Alphaproteobacteria; order Sphingomonadales; family Sphingomonadaceae; genus Sphingomonas; species Sphingomonas sp. Leaf257. The sequence goes on along the minus strand of NZ_LMMH01000013.1, from coordinate 28,239 downwards.
GAACCTTGGGAACATCGCGGAAAAGACGGACGGAGATTCTATGAAAAGGCTGACTATCGTGGCGTTAGGTGCCCTCGCACTTAGCGGATGCACCGGGACTCACATCAAGCCCGCTCCGGTATGCGACGGCAAGCATCGCCGCCCCGCCAATCTCTACGGCACGATTCTGCCGACACTCCCTGTCCCGCTGCCCGCATCGCAAGGTGGAGGCGGACAGTCCATGGTGGCTCCACCGGCAGCCTCGCCCGCACCTGATGTCCCCGGCCCGGCGCCGCTGCCGGCGCCGCCAGCATCAGCCCCCGACGCCGGCCAGGAACCCGCCACGCCTCCGAAGCGAGGCGCCATGAACACTCTACCGTCAGCGCCGGGGACGTCCCAGCGGGCCGTTGCGCTGTCCTACCTCCCCTGCTGACGAAGGGATCGACGCCATGGCTACGGTGAAGGCAGAAGATAAGGAAAAATACCTCGAAAGCGCGAGGACGTGGGAATACGACCGAATGCGCGCGGCGATCCAGTCCCGGCGCGTGGCGTGGACCGTCGCGGGAGGGGCATGTGCGCTCGCGGTCGCGTCTGTGGCGGCTGTCGTCATGCTCACACCTCTCAAGACCGTACAGCCCTATGTGATCCGGGTTGATAAGACCTCGGGCGAGGCAGAGATCGTGACGGCCCTCAAGGGGCCTCAGCCCCGCACCTACGACGATGCGGTCAATCGCTATTTCATTTCGCAATATGTGCGGCTGCGCGAGGGCTGGTTGAACGATGCAGCTCGTGAGAACGCCTATACGGTGATGCTAATGAGCGACCAGGCTGAAGGCGGCCGTTATCTCAACGGCGTTCAATCTGGCAACAGCAATGCCCCGTCGAACATCTACGGCGACAAAGGCTTCGTCTCGATCGCAATCCGCACGATCAGCTTCCTGAGCCCGACCGTGGCGCAAGTCCGCTACACGAAGATCATCACGATGGGGCAGAACACGCCGGTCGCGCAGAACTGGAACGCGATCATGACCTTCAAGTTCACCACGGCCCCCGAGCATGAGAAGGATCGCAACCTGAATCCTCTCGGCTTCCAGGTCGTGAATTATCGCTCTGACCCGGAGGCGTGACATGACCGAACAGCCGAAGACCATGGACGGCGCCGATCGCGTCGTGATCCCCTTCCTCCCCGCGCTCCGCAAGAAGCTGGGCGAGCGCCTCTCGCCTCCGGCAAGCAAGCTGGTGGTGACGGATAGCGGCGCCAAAAGCCGTTTCTGGCGTGGTGTCGGGGCGGTGTGGCACCGGCTCGTCGTCTTCTCGGTCGTTGGGGCCGTGGCCGTCACGCTCGCTCCGCATCCGGCTATCGCATCCGAGACGCCCGTTCCTGGCCCAAAGGATGCGCGGGTCCGCAACGTCAACTACGATCCCGATCAGGTCGTGACGATCGTGGGCAGTTTTCGCCATGCGATCGAAATCCAGTTCGGCCCCAATGAAACCGTGACGCAGGCGGCGTTGGGCGACACGATCTCATGGCAAATCGCGCCCGTCGGCAACATCGTGTTCCTCAAGCCGCGCGAGAAGGCTGGCGGAACCAACCTGATCGTCGTCACCAACGTCAACGGCGCGCCGCGCACCTATCATTTCAATCTCACTCTCGGCGCCGGCGAGGCAATGTATGGCATCCGGTTCCATTACCCGCGCGAGGAGCGAGCTATGGCGACGCTTCAGACCCAGCTCGCCGAGGTACAGGCCGCGCGCGCGGTCGAAAACAACATCACCACAGCCGCGCTCGATCATGCCGTGATCGAAGGAACGCGAAACATGAATTACACGGTGCAGGGCGACTCCTCGCTCCAGCCCACCGAGATCTCCGACAATGGCGAGTTCACGGTGCTGCGCTACCCAGGCCACGCCGACATACCTTCAATTTTTGCCGTTGACGTGGACGGGACCGAGACGATCGTTCCCTACGACGTGCGCGAGGATTTTGTCGTGATCCATGCGGTCTATCGGCAGCTTCGGCTCCGTCGCGGCAACGTGGTGCTGTGCATCTACAATGAAGCGCCCCCTCGCAACGATCGCGGCGATCGGACGGGGACCGTCTCCAACATCGTCGAACGTAAAGTGAAGGGGCAGTAAGATGGCCGATAACCTCATTGACCGCGGCGGCGAAGTCGGCGCCGATACCGTCCCCCCCAGCGAGCAGAGCAGCCCCATTGCGCGCAGCGGCGGTTGGGGAAATATCGCTTTCCTCGGCGCCGGCCTCGCACTGATCGGCACCATGGGCGGCATTGCGATCGGCTATGGTGCATTCCACCATTCCGGCTCCGCAAAGCCCGCCGAGCAGCCGGCAAAAGCCAGCGATCGGGCCGTGGCCGATGTGATGGGATCACCGAACGCGCAGCGCGCGCAGCTCGCCGGCCAGCTCGGCCAACCCAATGCCCCGCAAACCGATATGTTCGGCCGCCCGATCGCGGCGACGCCTAACCAGGCTACCGATGCGAACGGGAATCCGGCGCCGGTGTCGGCGAATGGTCAGGAGACGCCAGAGCAGAAGCGAGCCGAACAGGCACGCTCGATGGCGGATGCTGCGCGCCGATCGCCGATCATGGCGTTCGGCAGCACGGGTATCGCATCCGCCGGATCACCGGGGACAAGCCTCGTCTCGGCCGAGCAACCGCAAGGGAATGGCCAGCCTCAAGGCGATGGGCAGGGCCAAGGGCAAGGCCAGCCAGGCGGCCCGCGCAACTTCGGGGCCAGCGGCTTCGGGCAGAATGATGATGCCGGCCCGTCGGGTAAGGGATCGACCGATTTCAGCGATCAGCTCAACCATGCGGCGATCCAGACAGTACGGGCGAGCGTGATCCCCGATCGGAGCCTTCTGTTGAGCGCTGGCACGGTCATACCCTGCACTCTGCAGACGGCCATCAACTCGACGCAGGCGGGCTTCGTGAACTGCGTCATCAATCATGACGTCTATTCGGAAAATGGTCGCATCGTCCTGCTCGACAAAGGGACGAAGGTGCTGGGGCAATATTCGGGCGGCATCACACAGGGGCAGGCTCGCTTGTTCGTCCTATGGACGCGCGCACTCACGCCGCGCGGTGTGGCGATCGACTTGGGATCGCCTGCGGCTGATAGCCTTGGCCGCGCCGGCCTGCCGGGAGGCGTCGATACGCAGTTTTGGGCGCGCTTCGGCATGGGGCTTGTGATCTCGGTGCTGGAAGATGCGTCGAACATCGCCAGTCGCGCCGTCGCCGGCGAAGGCACCTACTCGACACAGGTTCCGGGCAATACTGCACAGACGGTCCTCAACCAAACCATGCAGATCAAGCCGATCCTGAAGAAGAATCAGGGCGATACGGCTGCAATCTTCGTCGCCAAGGATTTCGATTTCCGGTCCGTCTATGACGTGCGACTGAGGCGCTGATTTGTGGCGTCGTCGATATACCAGCACAATGCGGCGCCGATAGAGCGTCACCTAGCCCGCGAGGACGTGACGGAGCTGGTCATCAATGAGCCGGGCCTGATCGGCTTGGAGACGCGCAACGGTTGGGAATGGCATAAGGAGCCGGCATTGGACAATGCGGCCCTCATGACGCTCGCGAAGCTCATCGCAGGTCTGACCAAACAGGATGTCACCGCCGAATATCCGATCGTCTCCTCGGTTCTTCCGGGAGGCGAGCGCGCGCAGGTCGTCGTCCCCCCTGCCGTGGAGCGGGGCTTCGTCTCGATCACGATCCGGAAAGCGTCGGGCGTCTCTATGGACATCGACGATTTCGACCGCGCCGGGCTTTTCAGTGAGGTCCGCGCTCATGGCCTGCATGAAGAGGTCGACTCCGCGCTGATGCGATTTCGCGAGGCCGGCGACTGGAAGGGCTTCTTCCGGCTCGCGGTCGAATCCCGCAAAAATATCCTGATCTCCGGCGCCACGGGTTCCGGCAAGACGAGCTTCTCCAAGGGCCTGATTAGGCTCATTCCCGATTACGAGCGCATCCTGACGATCGAAGACACCCGCGAGCTGGTGGTGCCACAGCGCAACCACGTCCACATGATGTATTCTAAGGACGGAAAGGGCCTTCAAAAAGCTGGCGCAAAGGAATTGCTGGAATCGGCGTTGCGTATGCGACCCGATCGCATCCTGCTCCAAGAGCTACGCGACGGCACCGCCTTCTTCTATCTGCGCAACGTCAATAGCGGCCATCCAGGCTCGATAACCACGGTCCATGCCAATACGGCCGAAGGTGCGCTGGAACAGCTTACGCTGCTGGTCAAGGAATCGGAAGGCGGCAACGATCTCGATCGGCACGACATCCGCGCCCTGTTGCGCTCGCTGGTTGATATCGTCGTGCAGATGCACCGCCTTCCCCCAGGTGACGGGAAGCCGGCGCGCTATCGTATGACGGAAGTGTGGTTCGATCCTGCGGGCAAGCCTCGCGATTAGATTCGAGCGGAGGATCGCATTATGAGCGGCAAAATGGTTCGCAACCAAGGGGCGTCCGAGCCGGCCGCCATCGCGTTCCTCGTCATCATAGGCTTGATGATAAGCGCCGCGATCGGCGCCGTGGTGGTCCTTTGGAAGGCGCATCTCCTCTCGGCGCACACGCCCTGGGCGCGCGTTCCGGGTGCATTATGGTCGATGCGCCACTTGCCGATCGTGTGGAAGCCGTTTCTCGCCGGTTTCTTCATCGCCTTCGCGGTCTGCCTGATCGGTATCGTGTCGTCGCTTTTCACGGGCCAGAAGCTCCACGGCGAAGCCCGCTGGGCGCGGATCGGCGAGGTCCGCAAGGCCAAGCTCTTGGAGGATGCCGGCATTCTCCTCGGCCGCATCAATGGCAAGTTCATGCGCTTTGGGGGAACCGAGCATGTCTTGCTCGAAGCACCCACCCGCGCCGGCAAGGGCGTCGGCGTCGTGATCCCGAACCTTCTCCAATGGCCGGATTCGGTTGTCGTCCTCGATGTGAAGCAAGAGAATTGGGCGGCGACAGCAGGCTTTCGGATGACGAACCTTCGCCAGCAAACACTCTTGTTCAACCCGCTCGATGCCCACGGTCGCACATGCCGCTACAACCCGCTCGCGTACATCAACCGACGCGATCAGGTCGAAGTCGTCAACGAGCTGCAAAAAATCAGCGTCATGCTTTTTCCCCTGCCCCTGCAGGGCGAGACGTTTTGGGCGGAAAGCGCAAGGACGGCGTTTCTCGGTGTCGCGGCCTATGTCGCCGCCACGGTGGATGATGGCGACGATGCGCTCCCCTTCACCATCGGCGAAATCTACCGCCAATTCGCCGCCGGCGATGCACAAAAGCGATTTCCCAAAATCATCTCGCAGCGCGAGCGGGAGGGCAAACCGCTATCAGGGGCGTGCGTGTCGGCGCTGCGGGATTGGATCATGGCCTCGGCCAATACCTTCACGTCAACCCGCCAGTCCGTCACCGCCAAGATCAATCTGTGGCTGAACCCCTATGTCGATGCGGCAACGGCTGTCAGCGATTTCGATCTGCGCGAGTTCCGCGACAAGCGGATCTCGCTCTATCTCGGCGTCTCGCCGGATGATCTGGATCGCGTGGCACCGATCTATGGCCTGCTTTTCCAGCAGCTCATTGACCTCAATGTCCGCGAGCTGCCCTCGGGCAACAAGCACCAGGTTCGCTTGCTGCTCTTGCTCGACGAGTTCTCGCGCCTCGGCCGCGCGTCGGTGATCGCCAATGGCTTCAGCTATGTCGCCGGCTATGGCATTCGCCTCCTCCCCGTCATCCAGAGCGGAGCGCAGCTCGAGAACGTCTATGGGCCGAAAGTCGCCACGGAGATTGAATCCAACTGCGGCGTCCAAATGGTCATGCGCCCCGCGACCAACGATGATGCGAAGGATATTTCCGAACGGCTTGGCACTTATACGTTTCGCGCCAAGTCGCGCTCCTTCGGCATGTGGGGCCGTGGGGGCGGCTCGGTATCGGAATCCGATCAGCGCCGGCCCCTGATGCTTCCTCAAGAGCTGATGCAGCTCCCCGAAAAGGACATGATCGTCCTGCGCCTCGGCATCCCGCCCGTCTATGGCAAGAAAATCCGCTATTATACGGAGAAGGCCATGGTCGCGCTGACCAAGATCCCCGCACCGCAAATGCCGAACATTCGACCCGATCCCACCGCACCGATAAACAGCCTGCGGGTGATCGCCGCGGCCGAGGCGGATGATAATGGCGCCCTTGGCTCGGCCCCGCCTGCTCATGGTCCTGGGCCGCAATCCGGAGGCGGAGGCACGGCCCCGACCCACCATCGCTTGAACCAAGCCGCGATCGCCGCCGCCATGGCCGCGCCTGCCGGGGAACGCACCAGCAAGCTTTTCCAACATATTGTCATGGTAGGCGAGCCAAAGGTCGCTTAGCGTTATGTGATCTTACCCTCGTCGGTGCGGTGACGCGAAGGCGGATCGGCTGCACAAGAGAGGCAGGCGCCTTGAAACCGATGGCAGTTTTTGCCATAATGGTAGTGAGGTGATTTATGGCTTCGATGAACGTCTCCCTTCCGGACCCTATGCGGGATTACGTCCAGCGCCGCATCGACAGCGGGCATTATGCCAGCGTGAGTGATTATGTTCGCGATCTCATTCGGCGCGATCAGGGCGAGACGCAGGATGTCGAACGGTGGCTGCATGATCTTGACGCCTCGATCGAACGCGGCCTTGCCGATGCCGAGGCGGGGCGCACCCACGACCTCGACGACGCCTGCGATGCTATCATCGACAGGATTCGGACACGGGCAAGCGCTCAGCCGCAATGAAAGTCATCCTGACGCCGGATGCGCTGGCCGACCTCGATCACATCGCCGAGCATATCGAAAAGGACAATCCCGCGAGAGCCATCAGCTTTGTTGAGGAATTGCGTGAGGCGGCCCGTCGCCTTGCCGATCTGCCCCAAGGCTATCCTCTGGTGCCTCGCTATGAGCGCTACGGTATCCGTCGCCGTTCCTATCGCCGCTATGGCATCCTCTACCGGCCAGAAGCCCACCGTATCCTGATCCTGCGCTTTCTTGGCCCCGGTCAAGATCATGATCGCGCGCTCCAATTGGTGTGAGCGATCGCTTGCTAGGGATTGATCGGAGCGAAGGCGGGCCAGTCACGACTTTTGAGGCCGGGCTGTGACAGGAAGCTCGGGCCGTCCAGCAACAGCGTCATGCGCGTGTAGCCGATCCTGAGGGATTCGAGCGGCACCGCTCGCAATGTCTCTTCAAGACCGGCATATCGCTCGTCCGAGATCACCACATAGTTTATCCTGCCGGTCGAACATTCGATAAGGGCCTCGACAACCCGGCCCAGATTCATCCCGCTCTTGTCATCAACCGCCATGCCGATCAGGCCGGTCGCGGTGAACAGGTTCGGCGTATCGGATCTTTGGCTGGCTGTTTCGGCCGATCGGCCGCCATCCTCATATTTGGTCTGCTGCCCCAACCATCGCCAGATACCAACTAGGTTCGTCAGCATCAGGAATCCATTGGTGGCAACCAAGGCTGTCTGTCCTGTGGCGTAGCCCAATGTGGTCCAGCAAACCGAGCTGATGCTGAACACCACGAAGCCCCAGCCCGTCACGCGCGCGCCCAGGTTGGAAGCCGTCATCATCGCCGCGATCATCGTCGCGATCGTGGCGATCCAACCGACGAGACTTATCATTGTCCCACCCCTCGCTGCGGCCCGCGTGCGGGCGGCGCAACCGGCAACGCCTTCACGCCGGCTGCGCCGACGCTTCCGTTGTCGGGAGCGAAACAGCCGCCTCGCTCGTCAACAGCCGGAAGGTGAAGCTCTCTTGCAGGTACAGCTCGACCGCCTCGGCGGTGTGGCTGAGATAGCCGATCGACAAATCCTGTCCGAGATCGAGTTCGAAATCGCCGCCCCGCGTTGTCAGGACGACGCCGCCCATGATGCCCGGCGCCCAGATGATATCGCCGTCCACCAGACGATTGATGTGCTGGAGCACCGGATAGCCCTCCTCGCTGCCGCCGCTGATCGCGGTGAACGGATCATCGCCCAGCACCAGTCGATAAGGCCCCTCGACCCCGGCAAGGCGCAACCGATCGACGGCTTGGGCGACGATGGCGGGATATCCGGCGACGGCCGTGGGCAGCGGCACCGGCTCGTTGCTCGCGCCGGGACGGATGCCGCCGATATCGGCAGCGGCATAGCCATCAAAGATCGCGCGATTTTCGGCAAAGGCGATCGTGCGGGCGGCTTCCTTGAGCGGTTGCCAGTCCGAATCCTCGGAGCCGCGCTCCACATCGTCGATCGCCGCGCGGGTCAGCGTGAAGGGCACGCGCAGTTCGACCACGGCGTTGACCGCACGCCGCACGGCTTGGACGCCATCGCTGGGCGCATCGATCGGCTTGGTGTGGCCCGTTCCCACGGCCGCGAGCGTGGCCCCCTTCGGTTCCGGCACGTCCACGACGCGGCGCGCGGCCAGATAGCGCTTGAGAGTTCGGGTCGCTTCTTGGTCGATTTGCGCCCAAGCGGCGTCGGAGATGGGGGCGAGTTCGCGATGGAGGTTATTCATGTCCTGCCTCATCTTTGAGTGATCCAATGCGCAGCGATCCATCCGATGCTGACGAGGGCTCCGGTGCCGGCGCCGTGGATGCGGGCGCCTCGGCTACCGCCTCATCGCCATCGGCCGTGGCTGGCTCCGGCGTTACCTCGTCCAGAAAATCAGCCGACGGCACGAAATAAAGCGAGCCGGTCACGGCCCGGCTAACATCGAGCAAGCGATCGTAATTGCCGGGTGGCAAACCGATGAACATATTGTCGAGCATCCGCTCGATGCGGGTCGGCGAGCGGGCGTAACCGATGAAATAGGTGCCGAACTCGCCCTTACCAACATCGCCGAACGGCATGTTATCGCGCAGGATCTGGAGTTGCTCGCCGTCCTCCTCGATGTTGGTGAGCACGTTATGCGCGAAGCTCGGCTTGGCCGCCTCGTCCAGCTCGATGTCCGACAGCTTCTCGCGCCCTACGATCTTCTCCTGCTGCTCCACGGGAATCGCGTTCCACTTGTCGAGGTCGTGGAGGTATTTCTGGACGATCACATAGCTGCCGCCAGCGAAGACCGGATCGTCCGCCGCCCCGATCACCGTGGCATCTCTGGCTCCCTGCTCGACGGGGTTTTCCGTCCCGTCGACAAATCCCAGCAGGTCGCGATCGTCGAAGTAGCGGAAGCCATGCACCTCGTCCGTCACCGAGGCGAAGCCGGCGAGACGCTTCACGATCTGCGCCGCCATCTCGAAACACAAATCCTGACGCGCGGCGCGAATGTGAAACAGCAGGTCGCCGGGCGTCGAAGGCGCATGATGGACGCCGCGGATTTCCCGGAACGGATGCAGTTCCTTCGGCCGCGGCGCTCCGAATAGCCGGTCCCAAGCATCGGAGCCGATCCCCATGATGCAGGAAAGTCCGCCGTCTGCCGCCCGGAAGCCCACGCCACGAACCAGCGACGACAGGATGGCGCAAAGACCCCGCACCCCCGCTTCCGGCTTCTCCCCGGCGCCCATCGAGACGACCAGAAAGATCGCAGCGCGGGTAAGCCGGGCATCGACGGCCTGGGAACGAGCGGTAACATCTTGAGAGACGGTAGAAGGCACGTTCAACTCCCTGAATGGTCGGGCAGGACCATCGCTATCACATCCCAGCAAGACATGGCCGGTGCTCGATCATCGGGATCGCCACACCCCAATCGACAAGACTCACCATAGTCCCACTCCCCCCTGTCGCCGGCGTCCAAGCGGCTAAAGCGCCGCCTTTAGATAAGGCGCGGTCAGGCTGCCTTGCGCTTCGGCAACATCGTGAGGGACGCCGCTCGCGATGATCCGGCCACCATCTTCGCCAGCGCCAGGCCCCAGATCGATCACCCAATCCACCTGTGAAATAGCTCGCATGTCATGCTCGACGACGACGACCGTATTGCCGACATCGACAAGGCCCTGCAGGTGCCGCATCAGCCGATCAGCGTCGGAAGGGTGAAGCCCCGAAGTCGGCTCGTCGAGGATGTAGATGGTGTTGCCACGCTGGGCGCGTTGCAGCTCGGTCGCGAGCTTGATGCGCTGGGCCTCGCCGCCCGACAGTTCCGTCGCCGGCTGTCCAAGCCTCAGATAGCCGAGGCCAATCTCCCGCAGCACATCGAGCGAGCGCATGACGGACGGTTCGCTCGCGAAGAAGTCGCACGCCTCGTCCACCGTCAGCTCAAGCACCTGGGCGATGTTGCGGCCGTTCCATTCGACTTCGAGCGTCTGCGGATTGTAGCGGCTGCCATGGCAGGTCGAGCAGGGCGCATAGACGCTGGGCAGGAACAACAGCTCCACCATGACGAAGCCCTCACCCTCGCACACCGGGCAGCGGCCCTGTGCGACGTTGAAGGAGAACCTGCCCGGGCTGTAGTGGCGCCGGCGCGCCAGTGGGGTGTTCGCGAAGATCTTGCGCACATGATCGAACAGGCCGCTGTAGGTGGAGAGGTTCGAGCGTGGAGTGCGGCCGATCGGCTTCTGATCGACCCGCACCAGCCTGCGCACATGCTCCATGCCCGCAACGATGCGGCCTTCGGTCTCTTCCCGCGCAACATCGAGCAGCGGATCGGTATCCTCCTCCTCGGCAGCCGGCGTGCCGCCGAGTTGTTCCGTCACAAGCTCCGGAAGTGCCTGGCTGACAAGACTGGACTTGCCCGATCCTGAAACCCCGGTGACGGCGGTGAAGCAGCCAATCGGTAGCGCGACGTCGAGCCCGTGAAGATTGTTGCGGGTCACACCTTCAAGACGGAGCCATGCTTTTGCTTCGCGCGGGGTCCGGTCATGGGCGTCAGGTTCTGCGAACAGATAGCGACGGGTGATCGACGCCTCGACGCCGGCAAGCCCTGCGATCGGGCCGCTGTAGAGCACTTCGCCGCCCTTTTCGCCGGCACCTGGCCCCACATCGACCAGCCATTCGGCATGGCGGATCACGTCAAGATCATGCTCGACAACGAACAGCGAGTTGCCCGCCGCCTTCAGCCGCTCAAGGATGGTCAGCAACGCTTCGCCGTCTGCCGGGTGCAGCCCCGCCGATGGCTCGTCCAGCACATAGACCACGCCGAAAAGCTGTGACGACAATTGAGTGGCAAGGCGCAGGCGTTGCAGCTCGCCGGAGGAAAGCGTCGGCGTGCTGCGGTCGAGCGAGATGTAGCCAAGGCCAAGGTCGATCAGCGGGCCTAGCCGTTCGAGCAGCTCGGATGCGAGACGCTGCGCGGCGACCCGCTTCTCATCGGAAAGATTGGGCGTGCGGCGCACGTCAGGCGCTGCCTTGTGTGCCGAGCCTCCCGCCGCGACCCTACGTTCAACCGCCGCATCGCGGGCCGCCTTGCCGAGAACATGGCCCTTCAGGGTCGTCGAGGCGCTACCATACTCGCCATGGGCGACGGGCGTGAGCAAGTCCCGGAGCTTCAGCACCGTCAGGTCGCCAAACTCGGCGATGTCCAGGCCGGCAAACTTCACCGACAGGGCCTCGCGCTTCAGGCGCTTGCCGTCGCAGGTCGGGCAATCGCGGCCGATGATATATTGCGAGACACGCTTCTTCATCAGCGCGCTTTTGGTGTTGGCGAAGGTCTCCAGCACGTAGCGACGGGCGCCGGTGAAGGTGCCCTGATAGCTCGGCTCCATACGACGCTTGAGGGCAACGCGCGTCTGTTCGGGCGTCAGACCCGCATAGACCGGCACCGTCGGCGTCTCGTCGGTGAAGAGTATCCAGTCACGATCCTTCTTCGGAAGATCGCGCCATGGCGTGTCGACATCATAGCCGAGCGACACAAGGATATCGCGCAGGTTCTGGCCGTGCCACGCCGGCGGCCATGCCGCGATCGCCCGATCGCGAATGGTGAGACTGTCGTCGGGCACCATCGTCTCTTCGGTCGCGTCATAGACGCGCCCGATGCCGTGGCAGGTCGGGCAGGCCCCGGCCACGGTGTTGGGGGAGAAGTCCTCCGCATAGAGCATCGGCTGATTGCGCGGATATTCTCCGACGCGCGAATAGAGCATCCGCACCAGGCTGGAGAGCGTCGTCACGCTGCCAACCGAAGACCGCGCATTGGCCGAGCCGCGCTGCTGCTGCAACGCGACCGCGGGCGGCAACCCGTCGATGGCGTCAACCTCCGGCACGCCGGCCTGATCGATCAGGCGGCGGGCGTAGGGCGCGACCGATTCCAGATAGCGGCGCTGTGCCTCGGCATAGAGGGTGCCGAAGGCGAGGCTCGACTTGCCCGATCCCGATATGCCGGTGAACACCACGAAGGCATCGCGCGGAACGTCCACATCAACATTCTTGAGGTTGTTCTGCCGCGCGCCGCGCACTTGTACGAAGCCGGATCGCGGCGCGCGTTCCTTGCCGGGGGTGGTTTGAGGCTCCTGATCCTTGCTCATTCGGTCACTTTCACCCGGCGCGTCACAGATAAATGAACTGACGGTAGAGGCCGTCCAGCTCGCCCCGGATCGTCTCGGCCCGATCCTCTTGGCCGTGATCCACCGCCGCGAGCAGCGCCTGTTCCTTCTCCGTGATCCGGTCGCAAAGCTCGTACAGGTTCTCGCAGAAGGCTTCCGAATGGACCGACGGCTCTTGCCCGTAGGGCTGCGCCGACGCCAGGCCGCGAACCGACGAGAGCGGTGTGACGTCGTTCTCCTCGTTGAAGGCGATCTGGCGCTGTCGCCGGCTCTCGGTCTCATCGATCGCGGCCCGCATCGCCGGCGTCACCATATCGGCGTAGAGGACAGCGGTGCCGTTCACATTGCGCGCGACGCGGCCGATCATCTGGATCAGCGCCTGGGCCGAGCGCAGGAAGCCCGCGCGGTCTGCATCGAAGATCGCAATCAGCGACGCTTCTGGGATGTCGAGCCCTTCGCGCAGCAAACTGATCCCGATCAGCACGTCGAACTCGCCCACGCGCAGGCCCTCGATGATCGCGACCCTATCCTCGACCTTGATGTCAGAGTGCATGTAACGCGCGCGAATGCCTTCGCTTTCGAGGAAAGCGTGCAGCTCCTCGGTCGCAACCTTGGTCAGCGTCGTAACCAGCACGCGCTCATCGCGCTGCGTGCGCTGCGCGATCTCGCGTAGCAAATCGTCACGCGCGCCTTGGGACGGGCGGACTTCCACCTTCGGATCGAGCAGGCCGGTCGGCCGCACGATCTGTTCAACCACCCTGCCTTGCGAGGCCTTTACCTCATAAGCGCCGGGGGTGGCGGACACGAAGATCGTCTGCGGCTTGACCTGTTCGAACTCGTGGAAGCTCAGGGGGTGGCTGTCCTTCGAAGACGGCAGGCGGAAGCCATAATCGATCAGCGTATCCTTGCGGGCCTGGTCGCCCCGGAACATCGCCGAGATCTGTGGGATCATCACATGCGATTCGTCGACGAACAGCAGCCCGTCCTTGGGCAGATAGTCGAGCAGGGTTATGGGCGGGAGCGCAGGGTCACGACCGCTCAGATAGCAGGCGTAATTTTCCATGCCCGAGCAATATCCGACCTCGCGCAACATCTCGGCATCGTTGGTGATGCGATCATAGAGGCGCGCCGCTTCCGTCAGGCGGTTTTCGCTGGTCAGCCGTTCGACCTGCGTTTCCAACTCTTCGAGGATCGCCGTGGCGGCCTTGCGGGCCTGATCTGCGGTCGCCGCCAGAACAGTCTTGGGCGAGACAAGATAGTGATCGGCGCTTTCCATCGGCTTGCCGGTCGCCGCATCGAACCATTGGAGCGACGCGATCACGCCGTTTGCCAAACCGACGCGCAGCGCCTTATATTCCGAATCCGCCGGGTAAATCTCAACAGCGTCGCCATCAGCGCGATAAGTGCCGCGCTTCAGCTTATGCTCGGCCCGATCATATTGCAGGCGCGCCAGGCTGCGGAAAAGCTCTTCCTGTCCCAACCGCGCGCCCTCGGTCAGCGGAACCTGGAGCGCGCGATAATTGTCGGGATCGCCCATGCCGTAGATCGACGATACCGAGGCGACGACGATCGTATCGCGGCGCTCGATCAGCGATTTTGTCGTCGACAGGCGCAACCGTTCCAGATGCTCGTTGATCGAGGAATCCTTCGGAATGAACTCATCGCGGCCCGGCAGATACACTTCCGGTTGGAAATAGTCGTAATAGGAGACGAAATACTCCACGGCGTTTTCAGGGAAAAATCGCCGCATCTCGTCATAGAGCTGCGATGTCAGCGTCTTGTTGGGGGCAAGGATCAAGGTGGGGCGCTTCAGACGATGGATGATGTTCGCCATCGTGAAGGTCTTGCCCGAGCCCGTGATGCCCTTGAGGGTCTGGTGATGTGCCCCCTCTTCGACGCCGGCGATCAGGCGCGCGATCGCTTCGGGCTGATCGCCTGCCGGCGTGTATTGCGAGTGCAGTATGAAAACATCGGTCGACACTGGAAATCCTCCTGCCGGTTTCGCCCCCGGCGCGCGCTAGACGCACGGAGGCGATAAAGGGATCATATCTGCTTTTTTGCGGGCGGCGGTCCATGGTCGCTGTGCGCGTTCCTGATCTGTCGAACGGTCCACCAGACACCAAGGACGGCAAGGGGAACCAGAGCGGCGATCACCAGCTCGGGCGCCACCATGTCGTGAATCCCCGGTATGCCCTTGATGAGATAGGAGAGCAGGCCGATCACATAATAGGAGATCGCCGCGACAGACAGGCCTTCCACGGTCTGTTGAAGCTGCAATTGCAGCTTCGCCCGATTGTCCATCGAGGCCAGCAGATCGCTGTTCTGGCGTTCGAGTTGCACATCGATCCACGACCGCAGCAGCGTGGTCGCGCGCGCCAGCTTGTCGGAGAGATTGGCTTGCCGTTCCTCGATCACGCGACAGGTCCGCATGGCGGGCGCGATCCTGCGATGGAGGAAGTTGCGCCAGCGATAGCAGCCCGGGACGAAGGTTTCGCCGAGCGCTGCAAGCCGCTCCTCGACGATTTCATAATAGGCACGGCTCGCACCGAAGCGGTAGAGGCTGGACGCCGTGTCCGCCTCCAGCTCGGCCGAAAGGTCGGTCAGCCGGGAAAGTAGCCCCTCGCTGTCGCGGCGTGCAGATTTGCGCATCTCGTTGGTGATGGCGGCAAGGCGCTTCTCTATGCTGCGCAGATGCGGCCCCAGCGATTGGGTCAGTGGGATGCCGAGCAGGGCCAGCGTCCGATAGGTCTCGATTTCGAGGAGCCGCTGTGCCAGCGCGCCAAGCCGGATCGGCGTCAAACCGCGATCGAGGATGAGGATGCGGGTTAGCCCATCGGCGTCCTGACGGAAATCGGTGACGATATCGGCCATGCCATCCTCGACGAGCGAATGACACCGGCTGATCGGGTCGAAGCGATCGATATAGGTCGCGGTCTCTTCGGTCCACGTAACAACGTCCAGGCGGACGCCGCAAATGACCGGCCCGGGCGGCGTAAAGCCGTGCTTGAACGGATCTTCACCCGCCAGCTCCCCGGTGCCCGGATCGAGGGGCGCACTCCACAAGTAGGTCGAGAACTCGGTGTGCTTCTCACAGTGCAATTTACCCTGATCCCAGGTCAGGCCATGAAGAGGTGTGTCCTGATCCGGCAGCGGGGCGCCCATCCGGCTCGATATTTCCGCGAGGGTCGCCTTGTCCTTCGTCAGATTGCCCTCGTTCATGAAGGCGAGCTGCACCAGGGCACGCGGCGCATCTATCAGCAAATAAGGGCGCGCATGAACCTCGTCGATGGCAACCCGCCTATTCTCATAGGTGGGCATTCCATAGACAGTTGAACCGCTGTTCTCGGCGCTGCCCTCTTCACTCAATCGCCTTCCCTCCCCTTGTCATGGTCCTGCCCGGCATCGTGCTGAGCGAGATCGCTGTAAGTAATCAGACGCGAGCCACGATATCCTATGCCGTGGGTCCACATCCAGCTTAGTGCAACACTCATCCGATTTTGCGTCCCGATCAGGAAGTAGATGTGGATCAGTTTCCACATCCACCACGCCAGAACACCGCGCAATTTGAACCCGCCCATATCGACGACCGCAAGGCTGCGGCCGATCGTCGCCAGATTGCCTTGATGCCGGTAACGGAACGGTTCCGAAGCATTCTGCCCCTTAAAGCGCTGGCGGATCAGCCGGGCCACATATTGTCCGGCCTGCTTTGCAGCCGGCGCGAGACCGGGCACCGGCTTGCCGTCATACCCGTTCGAGGCTGCGGTATCGCCGATCACGAAAATGTCGGGGTGTCCTGGCACTGTCAGGTCCGGCCCGACGACCACGCGGCCCGCGCGATCGGCTTCAGCGTTCAGCCAGCGCGCGGCGGGCGAGGCCTGAACGCCTGCTGCCCACAAAATCGTTTCAGCGGGAATAGGCACACCGTCGACCACGACCCCATGCTCGGAACATTCCGTGACCGGCTTGCCGAGCTTGATTTCGACACCGAGCTTTTCAAGCGCCTGAGCGGTATAGGCCGACAGATCTTCCGGGAAGACCTGCAGGAGCCGCTGCCCGGCTTCGACCAGCACCACCCGCGTCGCGCGCGGATCGATCGACCGGAAATCGCGCACCAGTGTCAGACGGGCAAGCTCCGCGATCGTGCCGGCCAGTTCGACGCCGGTAGGCCCGCCGCCGATGATAACGAAGGTCTGCAAGGCCGCACGGCGCGCGGGATCGCTCTCGCGCTCGGCTTCTTCGAACGCGACGAGAAGGCGCCGGCGAATGGTGGTCGCATCTTCGAGCGATTTGAGGCCCGGAGCATAAGGCTCCCATTGGTCATGCCCGAAATAGGAATGCCGCGCGCCCGTCGCGATGACGAGTGTGTCATAGCCAAGCGTCGAGCCGTCTTCGAGAACGACGCGCCGGTTGCCCGTGTCCACGCCTTCGACCTCACCGAGCAGAGTCCGAACGTCCTTGCGCTTGGCGAAGAGCGAGCGGATCGGCCAGGCGATCTCCGATGGCGACAGCGACGCGCCCGCGACCTGATAGAGCAGCGGCTGAAAAAGATGGTGGTTGCGGCGATCGACAAGGGTGATGTCAACGCCGCTCCCCGCGAGCCGCTGGACGGTTTCGAGGCCGCCGAAGCCCGCGCCCACGACCACCACGCGATGGCGACCGGAGGCGGGGTCATTGCTGGACGCGATTTCGCGCATGGCCGAGGATGCCGCCGCGCTCATTGGAACAGCGCCTTGGCATGATGGCCGATATGCTCGCCGATGAAGCTAGCGATGAAATAATAGCTGTGATCGTAGCCGGGTCGCAGGTTGAGGATCAGCGGGTGCCCCGCAGCCTCGCAGGCCGCCTTCAGCAGATCCGGGCGCAGCTCGCGATCCAGAAACTCATCATCCATGCCCTGATCGACGAGCAACGGCAGGCGCTCGCTGGCGGACTTGATGAGTTCGATGGTGTCGTAATGCTTCCACCCGGCGCGATCGTCTCCGAGATAGGCCGTCAGAGCGCGCTCGCCCCAAGGCACCTGGCTCGGCGCGACGATCGGCGAAAAGGCCGATACGCTGCGATAGCGCCCCGGATTGCGCAGAGCGGCAACGAGTGCGCCGTGCCCGCCCATCGAATGACCGGCAATCGCCCGGCGATCATCGGCCGGAAATGTGGCTTCGATCAGCGCCGGCAATTCCTCGACGACATAATCGTACATGCGGTAGTGGGCAGCCCAAGGTTCCTCAGTCGCGTTGACGTAGAAGCCGGCGCCCTGTCCCAGATCATAGCTGGGATCGTCGGCCACGCCTTCGCCTCGCGGGCTCGTGTCCGGCGCGACGAGGATGATCCCGTGCTCGGCAGCGAAACGCTGCGCGACAGCCTTCGTAATGAAATTCTGTTCGGTGCAAGTCAGGCCGGACAGCCAATACAGCACCGGCACGCGACCGTCCTTCACCTGGGGAGGCAGATAGACGCCGACCTTCATCGGGCAACCCAGGCTGATCGAGTCATGCTGATAGACGTCCTGCCAACCGCCGAAGCTGGCGTGATGTTCGACACGTTCCATTTTTGTTTCCTTGCTTCGACGGTTGGTGGACGGTGTGGTGATAGGCGCCCTTTTCCTGGCTGTGGTGCGGGGGGAAGCGCCGGCGCCTGTTCCAGCGCCGGCGACAGCCAGTCATAGGGTTGCCGGTATCGCCCTCACCTTCCGGCTTTAGATGAAGGTGTACGAGCAGACCTTGTTGCCCGCCGGATCGCGCAGATAGGCCGCATAGGCACCCGGCAGGTGGCCCCGCGGGCCGGGCTGGCCCTCGTCGGTGCCACCAGCGGCGAGGCCGGCCGCGTGGAAAGCGTCCACTTCGGCGGGCGTCGCGGCGGCGAAGCCGACCGTCACGCCGTTGCTGGAGGGCGCTTCGCCATTGCCGGGACGGGCAATGATGAAAGCAGGCTTTTCGCGGCCGTAGAGCACCCAACCATTGCCGAAGGGGCCGAGGTTCTTGACGCCCAGGGCGCCCAGAGCGGCGTCGTAGAACGCTGCCGACTGCTCGACATCGGCCGCGCCGATGAAGACGTGCGAGAACACGCCGTTGCCGGAGATAACGGGATCAGCCATGATATTCTTCCTTGAGGTTAACTATTGAAATTGAAGGTTAGAGTTGAGGGATCAGTAGTGGATCACGGTGCGGATCGACTTGCCTTCGTGCATCAGATCGAAGGCTTCGTTGATCTCATCGAGACCCATGGTGTGGGTGACGAAGGGCGCCAGATCGATTTCACCCTTCATGGCGTCCTCGACCATGCCGGGAAGCTGGGTCCGTCCCTTGACACCGCCAAAGGCCGACCCCTTCCAGACCCGGCCCGTGACGAGCTGGAACGGACGGGTGGAGATTTCCTGGCCCGCGCCAGCGACGCCGATGACGATCGACTGGCCCCAGCCACGATGCGCGGATTCCAGCGCGGCCCGCATGACATGGACGTTACCGATGCACTCGAACGTGTGGTCGATGCCCCACCCGGTCATCTCGATCAGCACTTGCTGGATCGGCTTGTCATAGTCCTTGGGGTTGATGCAGTCGGTCGCGCCGAACTGACGCGCCAGCTCGAACTTCGTCGGGTTGGTGTCGATCGCGATGATGCGTCCTGCCTTGGCCTGACGCGCGCCCTGGATCGCGGCGAGACCGATGCCGCCCAGACCGAACACGGCAACCGAGTCACCCGGCTGCACCTTGGCGGTGTTGTGGACCGCGCCGATGCCGGTGGTGACGCCGCAGCCCAGAAGGCAGACATGCTCGGGGTTCGCTTCGGGGTTGATCTTGGCGAGCGAGACTTCGGCGACGACGGTGTATTCGCTGAACGTCGAGCAGCCCATATAGTGATAGAGGGGCTGGCCGTTGTAGGAGAAGCGCGTGGTGCCGTCGGGCATCAGGCCCTTGCCCTGCGTTTCGCGAACCGCGACGCACAGGTTGGTCTTGCCGGACAGGCAGAACTCGCACTTGCCGCACTCGGCGGTGTAGAGCGGAATGACGTGATCGCCCGGCTTGACGCTGGTGACGCCCTCGCCGACCTCGACGACGATGCCCGCGCCCTCATGGCCGAGAACGACCGGGAAAATGCCCTCCGGATCGTTGCCGGACAGCGTGAAAGCGTCGGTGTGGCATACCCCGGTATGCGTGACTTTGATGAGCACTTCACCTTTCTGGGGCGGTGCGACATCGATCTCGACGATTTCGAGCGGCTTGCCTGCCTCGAAGGCTACGGCGGCGCGAGATTTCATGTTTGGATCTCCCTCTTTTCTAGAACCGGACCGCCGGTTGCGAGTCCCCGTTTCGATATCTCGATTCGGAGCCAAGCATACTGGCTGGGAGTATGTATAAGATACTCCTAGCCAGTATGCAAGAGGGATAATGTCTGAGGGTGGTGAAAGCGCCCGACAGGGCGTTACGGCTTCGGAAAAGCGCAGCGCCATGGCTGATGCTGCGTTCCAGAAGGGGGCGGCTTGCCGATCCGGGGGGGTGTTAGATCGACAAGCCGGAAGGGGGTGTGCGTGCGGCAAGCAGTCCGCCCCCAACGGCTCAGAATGCCCCCCGACATGACCGGGGGGCATTCCGGGTTAGATGGTCAGGCCGCCACAGAGCCGTGCGGATCGATGACGTACTTGAACGCCGATCCGTCATCGAACTCCTTGTAGGCCGCCGGCGCGTCCTCCAGCTTGATGATCTTCGTGTTCATCATCGGAGTCAGATAGGGCATCCGATCGTTCAGGATGGCCCGCATGAGGGCGTGGTTGTAATTGGCCGTCGGCGACTGGCCTGCCGACATCCGCGGCGACTTGATCCAGCCACTGGCCCAATCGACTTCCATGCTGCCCTTCTTGTTGTCCCGATTCTTGGAGATCGGATTGGGGCAATATACGCCGACCGTGCTGGTCATCCCGCCGAAGCGGACATATTTCAGCAGGGCGTTGGTGACGGCGTTCTCGACGATCTGGTCGGACTCCGCCCCGAACCCGCGACAGTCGAGGCCCACATAGTCGATGACGCGATCGGCCTCGCGCTTGCCGGTGATCCGCTCCAGATGATCTTCGATCGGAATGCCGTCCGACAGGTTGATGGTCTCGACGCCGTGCGGCTTGAGCAGATCGAGCCGCTCCTGAATGAAGTCGGCGACGATGATGGCGCCGGCACCGAGGAGCTTCGCACAGGCGGCGCCCGCGCGGCCGACAGGCCCCGCGCCGAAGATCAGCACATTCTCGCCGACGATATAGGCCGGTTGCGCCGGCCAGTCGGGAGCGGCGAACCCGTGGAACGCGGTCGGCAACACGTCCGAAAGGAGCGTCAGATCACGGATCTTCGCCATGGCCGCGTCCTTGTCGGGGAAAGCCAGCAGATTGAAGTCTGCATAGGGCACGAACAGGTAATCCCCCTGCCCCCCGGTCCATCCACCCAGGTTAAAGCCATAGGCGCCGCAGTCGACTTCGGGGTTGGTGTGCTCGCACACGTCCGAGCGCATGTGCTTGCAGTTGTAGCAGCGTCCGCAGCCGACGTTAAAGGGAACGGACACGATATCGCCGACCTTGATATATTCGACGTCGGAGCCGACCTCGATCACCTCGCCGGTCATTTCGTGGCCCATCGTCATCCCCTTGGGGACTTCAAACGAACCTCGGTAGATGTGAAGGTCGCTGCCGCAGATGTTCGTGGTGACGATCTTGAGAATGGCGCCGTGGGGAGCTTTTTTGCCCTGTGGAGTAATCAGCTCCGGGAATTTGAAGGTGTTGACCTTCATTTCCATCGGTTTCTCGAAGGTTACGATCCGGTTGCCTGTAGCCATCAGATATCTCCTGCGTTTTTTCACGCCCCCCCAAGTATTGACGAGAGTAGGACTTGACACGGATCAACATGCCGCACCGAATTAATTCAGCGCAGCATAGTAGTGTCGTTGCCAGTCTCATCATTACCGTCTTGGCAGAATGGCGGCGCTTCTCCTTCGGAGCAAACTCGAAGATTCTATCCCAAGATCGGAAATTCCTATGACCAAGCTACAGGAGAATGACTGCCGCAATGCAACAAGATGATATATCATATTCCATTGCAGCAAGCATAATGTTTCTGGAAGACAAGGCGCAGTTGAAGTCTATCAGGGTGACGCCCTATGCGCCCGTTCTCTGGACTTGAGTTGTGTTGGCGCAATGGTGCCGGTCTCTCTATCATCCTCTGACAGAAAGGAGTTCTTATGAAACGCGCTATTGTAACAGGAGGATCGGGGCTAATCGGTCAGGCTATATGTTCCGCCTTATTGGATGAAGGTTGGGAGGTGGCATCCTTCGATTTGAAGGAAGGAGCGATCGGTCAACAGATCCATTGCGATCTTGCCAGCGAAGAGTCCGTAGCCGAGGCTTTTCGTGCCCTTGGCTGGGATCGACTGGACTTGCTCGTCAACAATGGTGGGCTTGTTTACGACACATTCATGCAGCTCGGTGACACCTCGCTCGACCAGTGGAACAGCACCATTGGCAGCCATCTGACCGGGGCCTTTCTGATGTCGCGAGCGGCATTGCCCCTGCTCACCGATGGCAGTTCGATTGTCATGATGGCTTCCACCCGCGCGTTGATGTCCCAAGGCATCGACTTTGCCTATGCCGCTGCGAAAGGTGGCATGGTGGCACTCGCGCAGGCGCTGGCGGTGCAACTTGGCGCCAAAATCCGGGTCAATACAATCGCACCTGGTTGGATCACCAATGACACGAATCTGCGCGCCGAGGACGAGGCGCAGCATCCGGTTGGCCGGGTCGGTCGCCCCCAGGACATTGCCGAGGCCGTGCTATATCTGGCGTCCGCCGGCTTTGTTACCGGGCAAACGCTTGTGGTCGACGGCGGGATGACCAAGAAAATGATCTACGTCGAATAGTGGGTCGCGCGACCGTTCATGCTGCGATAGCACGGCATGAACGGTCAGCCCCCTTCGGGTTGGAACTGGCGGTACAGGTCCAGAGCGGCCTCTATCGAGGCCATTGTCTCGGGTGCGCGGACTATTTCGAACAGCGCGGCTGTGGGTGTCGATTTCACCCCATTTCTGGGCATGGCCAATCCAACAGCGGCATCTGCGCCCTCACCTGCGACTTCAACCGCCCGAATGTCGGAAATCCGAGCAAAATAGGTTGCGAGAGATTGCGGAAGGACGGTGGCATATCGCCCACTTGCGATATGGGCAGCGAGAACATCGACATTGTTGGTCCTGATCGACTTTGCGGCACGGTGCCCGAGTCTAGAACGCGCGGCTTTGGGTAGCGCGCAGTCCAAGATGCACAAAGGCAGCTCGGCGACATGATCCCATGAAACCTGTCGCGGGAGCGGGTCGCCGGATGCCTGGAAAACGACGATCCGCTCCCGGTAGAGAAGGTGCGTGTCAAAGTCCTCCTCAGATATGTCTTCGAGATAGACCAGCGCCATGTCCATTTCATGCGTCAGCAAGGCTTTGGTCAGCGACGAGGTTTGCGCTGTGCAAATGCACTGTTCGAGGAGCGGCATCCTTTCAGCGAGGGCAAGGCTGAGGATCGATGCCATGATCGACGTGGCCGACAGCACGCCCAGGCGAATTTGACCTTCCAGCCCACGTTTCTGGGCCGAAAGGTCGCGCTCCAGCCCCTCGCAGTTGCTCTCGATCTTCTTCGCCCAGGCCAGCACAGTCTCACCTTCCGATGTGAGTCCGTCATAACGCCGGCCATGCCGCACGATCTCCACACCCAAGTCCTGTTCGAGCTGCTTGATGCCGGCGGAAAGCGTGGGCTGCGACACGTTGCAGCTCTTGGCTGCCCTACCGAAATGGCCTTCCTGATCGAGCGCAATCAGATATCCGAAATTCTTGACGATCATAACGTGTTCTCATCCAGTTGCGATTTTCCAGTGGAACCACAAATTGCAGTCCCGCAATCAAGTTATGATGCCGGTGGCACGCGAAGCTGAATGAAAATACCAAAGCATGGAACTGGAAAAATGTAGATACGCCGCTTAGGGCGATCTATGAAAATACCAACCCATAAGTCGTACCACGCGAAAATTGGGCGCACCGTCATTATATTGCCGATCGGTAAAAAATTGTTCTTATAAATCTATATACAGGTACTGCGGTTTCTAAGACCTACTTAAGATAGGTTCGCAATATCCGCATTATACCCTCCATGTCGTCGTCGAATGGGCTGGCTCCATTTTCCCCATGCGCGCCGTTGGCGGGGCCGAAGGTCTCACGGAGATGGCCTTCCATCACTTCTGCCATCAACCCGTTGGTGGCGCCCCGCATCGCCACAATCTGTTGGAGCAAAGGGGCGCAATCCGTTCCGGCCTCGATCGCGCGTTCAAGCGCTTCCGCCTGCCCCTTGATGCGACGCAGGCGTGTTATGGCCCGCTTCTTCTCTTCTGGTGAATGTGGCATCGCGCTTTCCTGACTGTTGATATGCACATACTATACAGGGGGGGAGTTTCAACCCTATCCTGTGCCTTGCGCCGCGCTGACACCTCAAATTTCGGCCGAAGCGAGCCTGAACCTTCCCCTACGCCTCCAGAAACATCGAACGCCAGACCTGGGTTCCTACCCCCTTGATACTGGTGGGGAGTATGATATATTGCCGGCCCGATCGGATCGCTGCACCAAAGGAAATGGCGCGCGTCCGGCCCCCAAGCCCTGTGTTCGAATCGCAAAGCCTCTGCAGAGGACAATCGGACGAACATCGGCGGGACAAAACAGGGAGGAATGTTGGTGATTGAGAATCTCGATCCGGTAATCCTGGCCCGGGCGCAATTCGCGTTCACGGTCTCATTCCACTTCATCTTCCCGGCCTTCTCCATCGGCACGGCAAGCTATCTCATGGTGCTTGAAGGGTTGTGGTTGAAGACCGGCAGCGGTGTGTATGCGAACCTCTATCGCTACTGGCTCAAGATCTTCGCCGTCGCGTTCGGCATGGGTGTGGTCTCGGGCGTGGTGATGTCCTACCAGTTCGGGACGAACTGGTCGGTATTTTCGGCCAAGGCCGGTCCGGTCATCGGCCCGCTCATGGCCTATGAGGTTCTGACCGCGTTCTTCCTTGAAGCCGGTTTCCTTGGCGTGATGCTGTTCGGCATCAACAAGGTAGGCAGGGGCCCGCATTTTTTCGCGACCTGCATGGTCGCCG
This sequence comes from Sphingomonas sp. Leaf257, assembly GCF_001422185.1. Lineage (NCBI taxonomy): Bacteria > Pseudomonadati > Pseudomonadota > Alphaproteobacteria > Sphingomonadales > Sphingomonadaceae > Sphingomonas > Sphingomonas sp. Leaf257. Next base: position 3,686 of record NZ_LMMH01000013.1, on the reverse strand, counting down.
TCGGGACGCTCATCTCGGCGACCTGGATCATTTCCGTGAATAGCTGGATGCAGACGCCGGCAGGCTATGCGATCAATGCCAAGGGCCAGTTCGTGCCCGCAGGTTCGTGGCTTCCGATCATCTTCAACGCGAGCTTTCCCTATCGCCTCGTCCATACCGTCATCGGCGCCTACCTGACCACGGCAATGGTCGTCGGGGCCGTAGGAGCATGGCACCTTCTGCGCGACCGCGCGAATCCCGGCGCGCGCAAGATGTTCTCCATGGCGATGTGGATGGCGGCGCTTGTGGCGCCGATCCAGATTCTCGCGGGCGATCAGCACGGCCTCAACACGCTTGAGCATCAGCCGACAAAAGTTCTCGCGATGGAAGGTCATTATGAGGCCAGCCCCGAGGGCGCTTCGCTCATCCTTTTCGGCCTCCCGAGCAACAAGGATGCGGTGGTCCACGGCAAGATCGAAATCCCCTATCTGGGATCGCTGATCCTCAAGCACGATCCCAAAGCGCCCCTCCCCGGCCTCAACGACTTCCCGCGCGATCGCTGGCCGCCCACGCCGATCGTCTTCTGGTCGTTTCGGATCATGGTGGCGATGGGCCTCGCCATGCTTGGGTTGGGCCTCTGGAGCCTGCTCGCCCGCTGGCGCGGCAAGCTCTATGACTGGCGCTGGCTGCACCGCGCCGCTCTCGCGCTTGGTCCGTCAGGCTTTGTCGCGGTCATAGCAGGATGGGTGACGACGGAAGTAGGCCGACAGCCCTTCACCGTATACGGCCTGCTGCGAACCGCGGAGTCCCACTCCCCCCTGGCCGCTCCGGCTGTCGCGGCGTCCCTCGTCGCTTTCATCCTCGTCTATTTCGGCGCGTTCGGGGCCGGCACCTATTATTTGCTCCGGATGATGGCAAAGCCGCCCGCAGCCGGTGAACCGGAACCGTCCAAGGTGCCGCAACGCGCGGCGGGCATCACGCCGGCAAGCGGCGTCGTGGCATCAACCGGACGGGAGGCATGAACGTGGAGCACCTCGATCTCACCATAATCTGGGCCGGTATCATCGGCTTTGCTGTCTTCGCCTATGTCGTGATGGACGGGTTCGATCTGGGGATCGGCATCCTCTTTCCGAACCTTTCGGTCGGAGGAGAGCGCGATCAGGCAATGAACTCGATCGCGCCGGTCTGGGATGGCAATGAAACATGGCTCGTGCTGGGCGGAGGCGGTCTCTTCGCGGCCTTTCCTCTTGCCTACGCCATCATCCTTCCCGCGACCTACCCGCTCATCATCGCGATGTTGCTCGGTCTCGTGTTTCGCGGGGTCGCATTCGAGTTTCGCTGGCGAGATCCGCGCCATCGTCCCTTCTGGGATGTCGCCTTCAGCTTTGGGTCCGTTCTCGCGGCGTTCTCGCAGGGGATCACGCTGGGCGCGATCCTGCAAGGCGTGCGGGTCGAGGCCGATGCCTATGCAGGGGGATGGCTGGATTGGTTGAGCGCGTTCAGCCTCTTGACCGGCGCGGCAGTCGTGATCGGATATGCGCTTCTAGGCGCGGCCTGGCTGGTCTGGAAAACCGAAGGGCCGGGCCAGGAACGCGCCCGTCGACTGGCATTTTGGCTCGGCGGGGCGACGCTACTCGCGCTTTTCGCCGTCAGTGCGGCGACGCCGTTCCTGACCTATGACTATTGGCGACGCTGGTTTGCGATGCCCGGCGTGCTTCTCACCGCGCAGGTTCCTCTGCTGGTGGCGATCTGCGCTGCAACCTTCTTCTGGAGCCTGAAGCGCGGCGCGGAGCGCCTGCCCTTCATTATGGCGCTTGGCCTGTTCTTTCTCGGTTTCGTTGGGCTGGGGATCAGTATCTACCCCTATGTTGTTCCCCGCGCCGTCACGATCTGGGATGCAGCCGCTCCCCCGCAAAGCCAGCTCTTCATGCTGGCGGGTGCGGCCGTCATCATTCCGATCATTCTCGGCTATACCGCGTGGGCCTATTGGGTGTTCCGCGGTAAGGTCGGCACGCATGGGTATCATTGATGGACGAGCCTAAACCTCTCGGTCGACGGCTCGCCTGGATGGTCTTAATCTGGGCGGCCAGCGTTTTGGCGCTGGGGGCTGTCGCGCAGGTCATTCGCTTCATCCTCAAACCCTGACGGCAGCTCGTTTCGACGAGCTGCCGATGGAAATGCTGGCAAACAGGCGAAGGACATTCCACGGAATATGATCGTTCGATCGCAACCGAGCTTCCAAGATATCATTTTCACCGTGCATGGCTCGATCCTGCCGCGCATCGCACGGAGGCTGGCGGCGATCGCGGTCGTCAGTGTGATCGCCATCCTGGCCGCCCAAGCCCATCCCGGCATTTTCGCGCGGATTTCGACGATCCCTTTCACCCTGATCGGTATCGCGCTCTCGATCTTCATGAGCTTCCGCAACAATGCCTGCTATGCGCGATGGTGGGAGGGGCGGCAGCTTTGGGGCGAGCTAATTATCTCGGCCCGTTCGTTCGCGCGCGAGACATCGCTTCTCCCTGACGAGGATCGGCGCGCGTTGCTCCATAGCATATGTGGCTTTGCCTGCGGCCTCACCGCACGCCTTCGCGGCGAGGATGAAATCGCCGCCATTGCGCCGTGGGTCGATATCGGCCCGGCGACAAAGAGCCCGAACGTCACGAACCTCGTGCTCGATCGTATGGGGCGCAGGCTGCTCGAGCTAAAGCAGACTGGCGTCATTACGCCGATTCACTATGCCGTCGTGGCAGAAGACATGCGATCCTTCGGCAAGGTTCAGGGCGCTTGTGAGCGGATATCCACGACGCCCGTGCCGTTCGCCTATTCTCTGCTGCTCCATCGCACCGCACTTATCTTTTGCGTGATGCTTCCCTTCGCGCTCGCAGGATCACTCGACTGGTGGACGCTCCTGCCGGTGCTCCTCACCGCCTATACCTTTTTCGGCCTCGATGCGCTGGGTCACGAGCTGGAAGACCCGTTCGGCGTCGAGCCAAACTGTCTGCCGCTGTATGCGATGAAGCGGACAATCGAGCGGGATATGTTGTCGCTGCTTGGCGAAGAGGATCTACCCCCGCCACTGGAACCCCATAAATCTGTCCTGAGCTAAATTTGCACACTCCTTGATACTGGTAGGGAGTACCCTATATTCGGGTGCTGTGCTGGATAGTCGCGTGCTTGGCCCATGCGCCCCCGACTATCTGACCCCCAAGGTCAAAATCGAGGAGCTTGTGGCGATGGCAAATGGATGGGCACCCGATAGTGCGGTGCAGGACCAGATTGATGCAACGATCATGGACGCGGTTTTCGCCGCCCGATCGCGTCTGCCTTCCGGCGAGGGTAGCACCGACTGCGAGGTGTGCGGCGACGAAATCCCGGCGAAACGCCGCACGGCCATACCCGGCGTAAGAACCTGTGTCGCCTGTCAAAGCGAACGCGATAAGCGCCCGACCTTCACCGGCATCAATCGCCGGGGCAGCAAGGACAGCCAGTTGCGCTAATTGCGCTAGGGGGCGGCCAACCACGTTATTCGAGCGCCGCTTTAGCGGCGCTTGGGATGAAGGGGGCGCCGCCCCCCTCTGGACAAGGGCTGGACCGTCTCCGCGCGGGCGCGCTCCGCTTGGCGATCGGGGCGGTCTCCCCACCCTTCCGCGCCTGCGGCTTGTGCAGGGCGGGCGATCCCCCTCCCCCCCGATCGGCCCCATTTG
>NZ_LMMH01000012.1:0-412918 GCF_001422185.1 Sphingomonas sp. Leaf257 | reverse complement strand
TAGGGTCAGGACTCATTGGTCATAGCCAGAAGATGACGGTGGCCGCGAGGGCGACGGCAGAGAAGAAGACGGTTGGGCAGCGGTCGTAGCGAGTTGCGACGCGGCGCCAATCCTTCAGACGGCCGAACATGATCTCGATGCGGCTGCGGCGCCGGTAGCGGCGCTTGTCGTATCTGACCGGCTCGTTGCGCGATCTGCGGCCCGGGATGCAGGGCTGGATGCCTTTGGCTTCCAGGGCGTCTCTGAACCAATCGGCATCATAACCACGGTCGCCAAGCAGCCACTGTGCTTTCGGCAGATCGTCGAGCAAGGCTGCCGCGCCGGTGTAGTCGCTGACCTGCCCGGCGGTCATGAAGAAGCTCAAGGGCCGCCCGTCCGCATCGCTGACGGCGTGCAGTTTGGTGTTCATGCCGCCTTTCGTGCGGCCGATCAGACGGCCGAGATCCCCTTTTTTACCCGCAGACTCGATGCCGTGCGGTGTGCCTTCAGGTAGGTCGCGTCGATCATGACGGTCTTCGGCACGGCCTCCGCTGCCGCGAGACCTTCCATCATTCGCAGGAAAATACCCCTCTCGCTCCACCGCTTCCAGCGATTGTAGAGCGTCTTGTGCGGCCCATAGTCCTTCGGTGCATCACACCAGCGTAGCCCGTTGCGATTGACGAAAATGATGCCGCTGAGCACCCGCCGATCATCGACCCGAGGCTTGCCATGGCTCTTGGGAAAGAACGGTTGCAGACGCGCCATCTGCTCATCCGTCAGCCAGTACAGGTCGCTCATCCACTCTCTCCTCACGGAGCCTGAATCAGATCGCGCCTCCCACATCAATGGGTCCTGACCCTANCGCCATCTGCTCATCCGTCAGCCAGTACAGGTCGCTCATCCACTCTCTCCTCACGGAGCCTGAATCAGATCGCGCCTCCCACATCAATGGGTCCTGACCCTAATCGTTTCCTGCGCTTTGGCTTTGACCTCTTTGCTACCCCTAGACTTGCGTTCGGCTACGGCTTTGCCCGCAGCGACACGATTAGGGTTTTTAGGCTTGTTTCGCGTTAGGAAATTCTCGTCGTCCATGCTTCTATTTAAGCCAGGAGGAGAAACCATCGTGGCTTTCAAGTCAACGCGCGCAAACCATCTTAAGAGCCGTCAAGGCCACAGTCCCAGGTGGCTTGGGACGCATTTGGACTTCTGACGGCTGGTACATTTCACTGTACAATAGGTTGCCACTATCGCCATATTGGTTCAACATGATCAGTCCCGACATCTCGTTCTCACAGTCGAACCGCTCACGGGCAACATAGAAAACCACGCCATTATCCCTGGGTTTGTTGAGTTGCTGCCTTACCCAAGCAAGCCGCGTCTTTGCGTCCACCCGCTTAATTGATGTGAGATCAACGTACACTTGCACATTGTCGGTTCGGCCTGCTTCTGTCCAATTTGGCGGTACATCGCTCATACCACCTAACATCAGCAACAATGCCGCGATCATCTTTTCCCCCTGTTGATCCTACCCTATACCGCGATCATTATGGTGGGCATTTCTTACCGTCAATCGCCATGGCAAGCATTTCGCAGCCTGGCGCTGAGGTCTATCGCCTTAGCGGTATCCTGCACATATTCACCTTATCCCACGCATTCTCCACGCCGTTATCCGCCATCAACCTACCAAAGCCCTCCCAAACCAACTCTGGGTTGGGCGTCGGTCCAATTAGTACCTTGTATAGTAGGCTGCTGATGTCCGCATGTTCCACCTTATGCTCAGGTATGTTCTTCATTGGGAGATAGAACACCTTCTGCACTATGCCATTCAGGCATACGATCTTACTGGGCATCGCGTTAGATGGGTCTGATATTGGGTCGCGGTGGATAATGCGCCACTCGTTTTCCTCTTCAAAGCCAGGATGCTTTGTCGAGAGGATCATCACGTCAATTGCGTACTTCAAGTTCCACTTCACCGTTTCGGGATTGATCATGCGGAGTTGATCGCGGTTCCTCTTCATGCCCTCGATTATGCGATTGATGCCTTCCAGAAAGCCATGCGGGCCTCTGTAGTCGACCGGCGACATCTGCACATTGTATGCGGTCTGATCGGTCAGGAACGCTTCTGGATTGAGGAGAAGGCAGACATTGGCCTCTCCACCATATGCGCGCCACATGCTGAGTTTGCCCTGATGTAACTCCTTGCCTTTGTGGAGGGCTAGGCTGAGGAGGTACGTGCTGCGCTTGATCGCGTAGACCTCCTGCTCGATCATAGTGAATGCATCTTTGATATGGTCATTGATTTCGTTACAAGCGCCAAACAACTCATCGCGGTAGTATTGCGCGGACATCGTCTGGCGGAGGAGGCTCTGGCCATATTCGATCTCGCTGAAATCATTCATCAGCATTGCGTTGCGAAGCCACAGGCTGCGCTCTTCCTCCGGCGCGCGAATAATGTCCATTGCAACCTGTGCGCTCGTGTAGTGGGCGAATTTGATGCCATCCACTATCTCTTCCTCTCGCTCCTTGCCCCAATTATGGAAGGTATCGTTGAGGATCGCGTTGATCTGTTCTTCGGTCAGCATGGGTGGAGATTATCAGGCATTGCGCCGCTGTACAGGGGAGGCAATCGTTTTGGCGGCAATCGCCCGTGGAAAAGGAGTGGGACAGCAATCCCACTCCTTTCCTCAAGCTGCCATTCGCGTGGCGTCCTGAACACATACACAAGGAGGTTGGCTATAAGCCGCACCTATTTAGTGGTCGGCTGATTTCGTCTTGGGTATCAGCCTTGCCATGGCAACAAGCTGCCTGAGTATCTGGCTATTGGGCTTCCACATAAGCTGCATTGCCACTTGCTCTGCACTCGCTCCCCTCAACAGCATTCCATATCCCGCTGCCACTCGCTCCTCATCAGCTACCACGTTAGCCTCTCTGGGTAGGGGCACTTCCAGGAGTTCTCTGTATGGGCTGGGATAGTCGAAGGGCTCGTCGTTCGCTCGGGCTTGTCGTTGCAGTTTTTGTAGATCTGCTGCCTCTCTGATCGTTAGGATGATGCGCTTGTAGGTCATCGCCTATTTAAGGTTTGCGGAGCTCTTTTGTGGCCCTTTGGGCTATTCGCGGTCGCCTGGGAGAGCATTGATATTCTGTTAAGGCTTGGCTGGCACAGCGCCATCATGCCAATCCGTGTTTCATTCGCTCTCGATCCCGCGTCCATCCACGCCGACATGACGCTTGAGCACATACACCAGTTCGTCATTGAGACGCTGGTTCTGCCTGCGCGGCGTGCTGCGAAGAATGCGCTGCATGAAGTGCGCCGGGATAGCGCTACTAATGAGAACGACAAAGCTGTCGCGATGGCTGTTCACTTGAAGGCGATCACCCTTACGATGATCGCTGAGAATAATTTGCGGATCGAGGAGGTGCGCGACGATGCTTAAGCGCTTGGTGTTCTGTCTGCCCCTGGCCCTGCTGGCAGCATGCCAGCCAAATCCTTGCAACCGTGGCGACGGCAACGACACGTTGGAAGAAACGTACACGAACCTGACTGATTTCTCGGACTGTCAGGTCAACCAGCTATCACCCCACCGCTAACTTTAACAGTAGGGCGGTATCCCTCTGGGATAGCACGAAGACCAGTTCGCCCCTGTCGCCCAGGTCGTTGAGGTATGCGTTGACGAAATGCTCGTTACGCCCGCTGCTCTCCAGCCATGCTATCGCTCGCTTGTACCGGCCAACCATGCCGTCTCGATCCTCCCCAAATAGGTCGGCATGGCTGTAGGGCCATCGCGCCTTGTGGAGTTCAGGGTTCAACGACGGCCTCCATACCCCTTATGATTGCTCACAGGGGCCGCGTCTGCGAACTTGCGGAGAAAGGGCTTCCAATAGTCCTCCAGGAAGCCATTGGGGCTAATCTGGTTGTCAGCGTCGAGTACGTCCAACAGTGGCTCCAAGTCGTCTCGGCCGCATACCATGCTATTGCTGCCCCAGGTTATCAGCACGGGGTTGTCATAGGGCGTGTTCAGGTTGGCATATGGGTCCATGATCTTAGTGGGCATACGTCGGCTTGCGCCGCGCATGTAGGCCTCCAGGAGCATTACGTCGCTGCGTAGCACGGTCATGCGCTTACCCTTGGGTCAATTGCGCCGTCGCTGAGCTTATAGAGCATTGCGGCGTTGAGGCCGTGGTCGCGCTCGATCACAAAGATGTCTGCGCGAGATTGTAGAACGCGCGCAGCTTCGATTGTACGACCTAGAAGCAGGGTCATAATGAATGGTAGCTTGGTGTAGCTTTGTAGATCGTCGGGAACGAGCCTTGCGATTTCGTTGATGTGTTCGTCACGCAACCAATTTTTATATTGATTGCGCCAAGTGCCGTTCTCGCCTAGATCGGAAACAAGTAGGCGCAGCGCGGCCGCATAGTCTGCCCTAAGGGTTTCCAGAGTGACGGCGCTCATCGCGGATCACCAAAGCTGACAGTGCCCAACCGCTTGAACGCTTCCGTTGCACCCATGCGATACGCTTTGTCGCGAGTGATGAGGTCTAGCATGTCATGCTTGAAATAGAAGCCGCGCTCATATGCGTGAGCCAGCTTGCTATCCAGCGCCACACCGTAGGTGTTCATCAACAAATAGAGGATGTTGTCCTTGCCCTCTAGGCCATTGCCAGGGCCGTAGGATGGCTTGCCCTCATAAAGCTGGGCTGTGACTTCTCGCTCAGTCGTACCGGCGCGCAACAGGGCAGCAATGGCTTTGGTGCGGTCGTCAGTGAACTTGACGTAATCGTTCATCGTGTGTCTCCTCTCTTAGACACACTTACTTAGCGACATGCCGTTTTGCGTTTTCTGCTCATGGTAAAGCCCGCCAGCCTGTGACTGACGGGCTTATCTCGCCGGTTCCTGGAAATAAGTTTGGCCGCTTCTCCAAGAACTATGTTACCAACCACCGCCCAAACTATGACTTGTTTGGTCAGATAGGTACTTCGCAAATATACTTATGCCTGCCGTGCATCGTACTGGTCGAACCGCACGAGGAAACAATCGACATCATAGTCAACGATATTGCCGACCAGCCGGTCAGCTAGGCCAATAAGGTGGGCTAGTTCTGCATCCTTGCTGTTCAATTCGATTGGTTCGTTGAAAGGACAATTCGCGAGTGCAAGGCGCGCTTCATCAATCGGCCTTTCTGGGAAAGCAAATACCTTCGCCGTCATATAGTCCTCCCTGTGGTCTTGTTGTGTAGATCAAACTACGACCTGCAATCCATCCAGTCTACCGAAGACGCTGGTGGTTCGTGGTCTTCCAGATTTTTTCTGCGTCAACATCAAAGATACGGAAGATTGGCAAATCTCCGGCTCGCAATGCCTCCTTTCTGGAAGCAGAGCAGTGGCACAGCGGCGCTGTTGCTGCTGCTAGATCGGAGTTACACAACATGGCACGTTTCGACCCCAAGCTGCTCATTCCCGCCGCGCAGGTTGCGGAGTTCAGCAAGCAGGGCAACGCCCGCACTGTTCAGCAGGTCGCGTTGGACAACATCGCGAAGATGAAGGAGCAGTTTGCGGCGGGTGAGGGCGCAGAGGGCAAGCTGAACTTCAAGGTCGTCGGGGAGCGGGTGGCGTTCACAATTCGGGTCAGCAACACTGCCCTCGTGCTGGAGCGCGTCAAGGTCCAGGATACGGATGTGGATGTGAAGGAGATGACGGTCCCCAAGGCCAATTTTAACGACGCGCTCGACTATTATGCGGATCGCATCAAGACCGGCGAATATGATGCGCAGCTTGCGGCGATGGGCGAAAAGAAGGCGCAGCGTAACGACAAGATGCGCAGCACCCGCGCAGCGAAGAAGGCGGAAAAGACCGCCTAAGCGCTACTCGCTATGGGAATGCTCGGCCCCTGCTACGGCGGGGGCCTTTTTCTTTGCCTCTAGCGTCGCGCGCCGCTTTGTCAGGATAGCAGCCCGATAGTCGGGGTCAGCCCACTTAGCCTTGTAGGCGGCGCTACGCGCTTCACGCGCTGCCGCGTCCGACCATTGCGCCTTCGCATTCGCGCTTCGCAACTGCCGCTGCTCAGGGCGGTTAGCAGTGGCGCGGTTTCGCGCAGCATGCAGTGCAGCTTGCTCAGGATCAGCCAGCAGAGCCTTGCGTTTCTCGCTAAGCCGCTGTCTGTATTCGGGATCAGCGCCTATCTTGCGCATGGTCAGTGAGCGGCGCTCGTTCGCCGTCAATGACTTGCCGTCAATCAATTCGTCTACCTGGGATGCCATGATTTGCTTCGTATTTGAGGCGAGGCTCTGTTGCCCATACTGTCCGTTACTGTAAAGCGTGAAGGCGCAAAAAGAGCCGGTGAATATGACCCCACCGGCTCAGGCTGTTTGGATTATGCCTTGATGAAACCGTGCTTCCGGCTCTCGGTAGCGTACTCACTCAGGGGCTTTGCCGCTCGCCAGTGAATGTCGCGCTCAACACGCAGACCGCCAGGGCCTTTCACCTCCATAATCTCGTCCAGGCTGATATAGCCGAGTTCTGGAGTGCCAAATCCCAAGTCGGCCAGCCCAAACGCCAGCCCCTCGTCGTCAAGTTCCGTCAGCAACCAGGTCCCCGAAGTCCAAGGCAAAAACAGCTTACAGACCGGGTGGAAGTCGCGTTCCTCGCGCGTGCCCTTCAACGGCTCCTGCTCTTTGCCGTTTGCGTGAAGTTGCTGAACAGCGTCGGTTCCCAAAAGTGTAACAATGTCCATGTGGCTTACTCCTTGTTGCCACCAGAACATCAAGCGCCAGAATGGGCAAAGAGCGAGCAGTATTTTCCAGTTTTGCGACGAAGTGCAGTATGAGTAGGCGGTTGTTGGAGAAGGCAAGGGCGACGCTTTGCGCTGCCTACTCATACGCCCCTTGCAACTAGTGCGCAGCCCGAAAGCTGCGCACTTTGCGTTAAATCGTGTCCCGCAAGCCCTTGCTAAGCGTAACAGCTAACCCGCTTGCTGCTCCCGCAGCTATACGCATATGCGCTTGTGTTACATCGTCTGCTTTCTCGTATAGCGCTGCAACGTCCTTTCCGTGCAACTCCCTGTTAGCTTCCGACATCAGTTCCGACAGTTGTTTCCAGTCTAACATTTTGCTTCTCCAACAGCGCTTTGCTGTAGAAGCACAATGTTGCCTAAGGCCCAGTAGGACAAGAAATCTTTGTTCAAAATAGTTAAATATTACCACTAATTTCGGTTGTCCGAAGCAATAGGAGGAAGTACAAAATTGGTACAGCAAAACGCTGTAGGAGAAAGTTGATGTTGTACTCGGAAGTTAATCACAAAGTTGCATTGGACTTGTACTATGGTGGCTACGAGGGCAACACTATGCGCTTGTTGCAGGGGACGTTGGAAAGTTTGTTGTCGGACGGCGAGGAGGAGTTTGAGGGCAGCGGCTTTAACAGCATTGAGATGCAAGATGGTGCAGGGCTTGTGCATGAGGTTAGCGACGGGCTGTATGTGCTGGCAGAAACGAAGGAACTGGCGGTTGCTGCGGTGATGGCGGAACTTGAGTTTGAGGAAGAGGAGCAGCGCAACAGCTTTGAAAGCGCGCTGCGCAATGCAGTTGAGCAGGGCGAGCGTTACGTGCAGTTTAGCTACTAAGAGGGGCAGTTAGGGGCGCGCAAGTGCCCCTAACTTGCTGCTGGCGAGGTTGGTCGGCGTGGAGAATGGCCTGCAAACTCCTACAGCTGGTCAGGTCAAAAGAGCGACGAACCGTGTCTGTCTTTGGTCGCAACTCTGGATGCAGATGCCAGATTTGCGATACGGAAACGGAGACGCAAAATGCTCAACACGCAGATCGACCTCACAGCATTCGCAGACTACGCACTTGCTACTTTCGACTATGACGAGAACTACGAAGAGGATGCTTTTGCGGTGACGTTTGAGGGTGTGCGCGTTTATGTCGAGCGCATGCGCGCTTGCTTTGTGCTGCATGTTGGTTCCGACAAGCACAAGCTGCCGCGCTGCTAATGCCGCCGGTCAGCACTGCTAAGCCGCGCTTGCTGCGCTTCCTTCAACAACGACCCCCTGTGCGCCCGCCAGAGCGCGAATGTGGCATAGGGGCATACTTGGAGCGCCGGGGCTCCAAGAAGCCCTGAGAAGCCCGTATAGGGAAGGTAAGGGGAGAGTGGGAGCGACACTCTCCCCTTCCCATGACTGCTGCACCTATGCGGGATCACCGCGACGGATCAGCGCAGCAACGGCTTCCTTCTTCTCCGACATCACTCCCGACGTCAGCCCGTGGATGTGGTCGGGGCTGTTGCGGAAGTCTTGCCGGTCGATCACGCTGCCCTTGTTGTCGAGGACGACGACCACGGCGCCATTTTCGATTGCGATCTGTACGCGCTTGTCTCCGTCGCGCTGCTCGCATGTCACATGGGACAGGACGCTGCGGAAGCTGTCGCGGACACGAAGCCGAGCCGTGCGCCTGACCTCTGCATCCTCATCGTAAAGGGCAGCACGGAAATTGTGAACGCGCTTGAGGTGGTCGGCTGCGCTGATCTCGCCAGCAGCTTCGGCAAGCTGGGTTTCGGTGGCTTTGCGCTCTGCCTCCAATTCACGCATTTGCTGGCTCAACGCCTGCCATGCTTCCTCGAACTCGGTCGCGTCGGGATGCCTTATATAAAGCGCGCGAGCATTATCGCGATCACCGCGCACCACCTCGATCTGCCGGTCCATTTCGGCAAGCTGGATGCGCAGTTCTGTTGCCCGGTTGGCTATGCTGAAAAAGCTGTTGTCCAGGACGTGATGTAGCACGGCATCGAGAATGGCCGGTTCAAGCACGCGGTAGTTGAACATGCCCTTGGCATCACAGCCTTTGCCCTTACCCGCGTTATCACATTGCAGGTAGGCGTAGGGGCCGTCGTTGGCGCTGCGATTGCGCAGGACCATGTAGCCGCCACAGGAGCCGCACTTGGCTAGGCTGGCGAGCAGGTTTTTGCCGGTATTGCTTCGGGGGCCACCACCAGCGCGCTTGGTCATGTGGCTTCTTGCCCTCGCCACCAAATCGGCAGTCAGGCCGTCGATGATAGGGAAGTAGTCGCGCAGCACCTCGCCGGTTCGCACTCGTTTCCGGCCGACCTGATGCGTGGGGTAGTGGATGCCCTCGACGGCTGGGCTGCTGAGGATGTTGAGGACGGTGGTGTGGTTCCATCCGCCCTGAGTGGTTGTCTCGCTGGTCTTCCCCCAATTAGGAACGCCGCGCTGGTTCAACTCCTTGGCGATGCCCCAACTGCCCATGCCGTCAGCGGCCATGTTGTAGATGTCGAGCACGATGGCTGCGCGATCAGGCACAAGCGTGAAGCGTCGAAAGTCGGGTGCAGTTTTGCCCGCCCAATCACCCTCGGTTGTGATCCAGCGTGGCGTGCTGGCGGTCAGCAAGGACTTACCCTCGGCGGCATTTTTGCGCCGTTGCGACCAGCTTTTGGACAACCGATCGCTGATGTTCTGGGAGAACTCGTGCGCAGCGTGATTGCTGTAGGCCATCTCCACCACCGCTGCGATGTTTGACCCGTCGTCCAGGTATGCGCTGTCGATGACCGGACCACCGCTGACGCGCGCGATGCTGATGCCCTTGTCCGTGATGTCCTCGATCCATCGGCGGATTTTGCGTGGCACCTCACGGCTTAGCCGGTCCATCTTCTCTATGACGATTGTGGTGCCGGGCGCTATCTCGCCGCGCATGATGCGAGCGCTCAGCTTGCCCAAGTTGCCGACGGATAGGTGGTCGCCCTTGTAGGCGCTGCGGCCCAAATCCTCGACGACCTCGACGACCTCAAGGCCGCTGTCGGCGCAATACTTTTGGCAATCCTCAAGCTGCCTGCGTCGGCTGTCCCCTCGTTCCTGAGGGCCGGTTGAGAAGCGGATGTATATGATTGCGTCGGGCATAAAAGGCTCGGCTACAGCCGTTTGTGCATTTGGGCAAACACATAACCATCTCATGGATGAACAGTCCCTGCTCATGCAGCGGACAGGCGCCGAAATCCTCCCGCCACAGATCGCCCTTGGGGTGGAAATGGATGCAGCCCGTCGGTGCCATCACCGTGTCGCGCGGCTGGAAAAACGCCCATTTGCTCGGCGACAAGCGAACCTGCGTATAGTCGATCGCGTCGCCGAAGACGGACCGGGCCAGCGTTTCTTCCGCCGGGGTGAGGGGGCGCTTGGTCATGGCACCCAGATGGGGCGCATGGCGTGGATAGGAAAGGGGCGGGCCAGTCTCACGGCCCGCCCCCGTTCATCAGCTCCGCCGGGCGGTCAGCCACTGGGTGTTGGCCAGCGGCTTGGCGACGATACGGACCTCGCCGATATGGCCGAAATAGCCGTCCTTGCGCGCGCCGTCCCACCAGGCGGCGCCCAGCACCCAAGGCATGTCGGCGGCCAGCGTCGCGATGCCGACCTGGCCCGCGCTGTTGCGCAGTACGGGCGCGCCGTCGACGTAGAGGATGGTTTCGTTCGCCACCGGATCGTTGACGATCGCGATGTGATACCAGGTGTCGACCATCACCTCACCCGACCAGTTGGCCTGCGGATAGGCGGTGTTGGAGGCGGGCACGACCTCCCACTGGACTTCGCGCAGCGACGAGATCGCGAACAGGATCGGCGGCGCTTCCCTGTCGCCGCCCGCAAAGCCGGGCAGCTTGCCGCGATTGCCGTTGCGGGTCAGGATATTGCCCCAGCGGTGGTTGGTCACCGTCCAGTTCGCATCGATCTTGATGAACGCCTCGACCGTATAGCCTGCGCCGAAGGTCGCCGCATTGATCGGCGCGTTGGCGGCGGTGGCGAAGGCGCTGCTGCGCGCGGTCACCTTGTCGGTGTTGCGGAAGCGGACGCTGCCCGGTGCGGAGGACAGGCGGTGGCGGTCGGTCGACCAGACCACGTCCTCAACCATCGCCGGGCCCGACAGCGGCACGCGCGTCATCGGGTTGCGGCCGGTCGCATCGGGCAGCGTCTCGCCGACCTGGACGATCTTGCCGTCGACGATGCCGCTGGCCACCCGCCAGTGCGCGGCAGTCTCGGCGATCTTGGGATAGTCGTCGGCATCGCGCGGCAGTACCTCGGCCGGGGCGGCGGGTTCGGTATAGCCCGACAGCAGCGCGGTACGAACGCGCGGCAGGATCGGCACGCCCGCCGTCATCTCGGTATAGGCGAAGCCTGGCAGGAAGCGGGCGAAGCGCTTCTTGAAGTCGATGTTGATGGTGAAGCGGTTGTTCGCATCCTCCAGCACCGCGCGGTCGAACTGGTTCAGCGTTTCCTTGGGCTTCTGCACGACCCAGGGCGAGAAGCTCATGACGTCGATCTTGTTGGCCGAGAAGTCGATTTCGTAGAGCCGCATCAGCGCGTTGCCGCCCTGATAGGCCATCTGGTAATCGACGACCATCTCATGGACCGGATTGCCGAAGTCGTTGGTCTTGGTCAGCAGCGCGGCACCATGGTGATGGCCGTTCAGCGTCATGAAGATCTGGTCGTTGTCGCGGATCAGGGTGTTCCACAACATCAGGCCGTAATCGGTCTCCAGCGGGCTCTTGCCGTCCTTGTCGATGTTGAGCAGCTGGTGGTTGGCCAGGATGACCGGCAGGGTCGGGTTGCGCCGGATCGCGTCCCGCGCCCACAAAATCCCTGCATCCGAGATGCGCCAGGACAGCGACAGCACCATGAACTTCACGCCGTACATCTCGAAGATGTGATATTCGTGGAAGCCGGTGCGGTCACGCTCGCGGAAGGTCGACTGGTTCTGCGCGCGCGAGGTCGGGAACCAGGTCAGATAGGGCTCGGACGACAAGGTGCGCTGGCTGTCGGTGCCTGCCTGCTGGTCGGCCGGGACGTGGTAATCGACATCGTACAGGACGTCGTGATTGCCCGCCAAAATCGAATAGGGGATACGCGCCGTCTCCAGCCGCTTCATCGCGGCATCGGCCACCGCCCATTGCGCGGGCTTGCGCACCTGGTCCACCACGTCGCCCAGATGGATCACGAAGGGGATCGCATAGGCCTGGGCGTTGTCGACGATCCACTGGGTCTGCGCCGCGAACGGCTCCGAGCCATATTTGCGCTGGAACTGGCGGTTCTCGTCGACGGTCGCGTAGCGCGAATAGAATTGCGTGTCGGGCAGCACCGCGATCGAGAAGCTGGTGGTGCCGACCGGCGTGGCGGCGGCGGTGCTGGCGGCCGTTCCCGTGACAGTCGTCGGCTTGGCGTTGAGCAGCGCATCATCGTCGCACGCCGCCAGCGCCCCCGTCAGCGGCAGCATCGACAGACTTGCGGCCCCGCGCAGCAGCTGCCGCCGGTCGGCGATCCGCCGCAAGGTGAACTGGGTTTCGTTTGTGTTGAACATGGTCAAAATTCCCCCACTTTTTGCTCCATCGAGCAAGCGGGAGGCGCTGTATGGCGCGACTTTGACACATGAGGGACCGAAATATTACCGATTTTGGTCTGACGTGAAAAAGCGCAAAATATCCCGTCATCTATCCGACAGCTATATTCCTGCCTTCTATGCCGTGATGCAATTGCGTTTAACTAACACGAGCCCCTCCCCTTCAGGGGGAGGGGTTGGGGTGGGGCCTCGCCACAGGCGGCGTACTTGTGGAGGCGCCCCACCCCCGGCCCCTCCCCTGAAGGGGAGGGGTGCGTCCATCTCATGTCCTCTCGCTCCAATCGTCTTTCGTCGAGGGGGCTGGAAAGACGCACCGCGAATGTCGATTGGCGTTCGAAAACCGTTATTGCCCCGGGGCAGGATCGCCCGCCGCGATCACCCGCGCGCCCTGGCGCAGGCGGGTGCCGTCCGAAAAGGTCAGCAGCAACGACAGGATGCGTCCCGGCTTGACGCCCTGGTTCATGTCGTAAAGCATCACATGCCGCCCGCCCGGTTCGAAGGCGACGGTGGCCCCGGCCGGGATGGGCACGAAATCGACCTTCTTCATCGCCATGCCGCCCTCGTGCATCTCGCTGGTGATCGCGACGTCGCTGCTGACGCCGATCAGGTTCAGCGGCTTCGGGCCGCCATGTACGATGAAATAGGCCGCTGCGGGGCGCCCCGGCACGGCGGCCAGGCGGACCCAGCCCTCCTCGGCATAAAGCTCGGGCTTGGTCGAACATCCGCCCAGCGCCCCCAGTCCCACCGCCCCCGCGATGGCCCAGAGGCCCAGAAAAGTGGCGCGACGCATGACAAACCCTCCCGTTTCGGCAAATCCCGAAGCGACACTAGGTTCCATCCAATCTTGCGGCAACGGATCGCCCACCTATATCCGCCTTCGTGAACGGGGTTTTCGGTTGCCGCTTTCGGGACCGGACGGCCCCGGCATCGAACTTCCAGACTATGTTCTTGAGGGGCATTTAGAGACTTATGGCAAAAGTGATCGGCATCGACCTCGGCACCACCAACAGCTGCGTCGCTGTCATGGAGGGCGGCAAGCCCAAGGTTATCGAAAACGCAGAAGGCGCGCGCACCACGCCGTCGATCGTCGCCTTCGCCAAGGATGGCGAGCGCCTGATCGGCCAGCCTGCCAAGCGCCAGGCGGTGACCAACCCCGACAACACCATCTTCGCGGTGAAGCGCCTGATCGGCCGTCGCTTCGACGACCCCGTCACCAAGAAGGACACCGAGCTGGTCCCGTACGCGATCGCGCGCGGTCCGAACGGCGATGCGTGGGTGAATGCAGGCGGCAAGGATTACAGCCCGTCGCAGATCTCGGCCTTCACGCTGCAGAAGATGAAGGAAACCGCCGAATCCTACCTCGGCGAGACGGTGACCCAGGCGGTCATCACGGTTCCGGCGTACTTCAACGACGCCCAGCGCCAGGCGACCAAGGACGCCGGCCAGATCGCCGGCCTCGAAGTGCTGCGCATCATCAACGAGCCGACCGCGGCGGCGCTGGCTTACGGCCTGGAGAAGCAGGACGGCAAGACGATCGCGGTCTATGACCTTGGTGGCGGCACCTTCGACATCTCGATCCTCGAGATCGGCGACGGCGTGTTCGAGGTGAAGGCGACCAACGGCGACACCTTCCTGGGCGGCGAGGACTTCGACAACAAGATCGTCGATTTCCTGGCATCGGGCTTCCAGAAGGAAGAGGGCATCGACCTCACCAAGGACAAGCTGGCGCTCCAGCGTCTGAAGGAAGCGGCCGAAAAGGCGAAGATCGAGCTGTCCTCGGCCCAGTCGACCGAGGTCAACCTGCCCTTCATCACCGCCGATCAGAACGGCCCGAAGCACCTGGTCAAGTCGATCACCCGCGCCGATCTGGAGCGTCTGGTCGAGGACCTGATCCAGCGCACGCTGGAGCCGTGCAAGAAGGCGCTGGCCGATGCGGGCATGAAGGCCGACGAGATCGCCGACGTGGTGCTGGTGGGCGGCATGACCCGCATGCCGCGCGTCCGTGAGGTCGTGAAGAACTTCTTCGGCAAGGACCCGCATACCGGCGTGAACCCCGACGAAGTCGTCGCCATGGGCGCGGCGATCCAGGCGGGCGTGCTGCAGGGCGACGTCAAGGACGTGCTGCTGCTCGACGTGACCCCGCTGTCGCTGGGTATCGAGACGCTGGGCGGCATCATGACCAAGATGATCGACCGCAACACGACGATCCCGACCAAGAAGAGCCAGGTCTATTCGACCGCCGACGACAACCAGAACGCGGTGACGATCCGGGTCTTCCAGGGCGAGCGCGAGATGGCGCAGGACAACAAGATGCTGGGCCAGTTCGATCTGGTCGGCATCCCGCCCGCGCCGCGCGGCGTGCCGCAGATCGAGGTCACGTTCGACATCGACGCGAACGGCATCGTCAACGTCTCGGCCAAGGACAAGGGCACCGGCAAGGAGCAGCAGATCCGCATCCAGGCCTCGGGCGGTCTGTCGGACAACGACATCGACCAGATGGTCCGTGACGCGGAGAAGTTCGCCGAGGAGGACAAGAAGCGTCGTGCCGAGGCCGAGGCGAAGAACAACGCCGAGTCGCTGATCCACACCACCGAGCGTCAGCTGGCCGACAATGGCGACAAGATCGACGCGTCGCTGAAGTCGGAAATCGAGGCGGCCATCGCCGAGACCAAGACGGCGGTCGAGGGCGGCAATCCCGACACCATGAACGAGAAGGCGCAGGCCCTCGCTCAGGTCGCGATGAAGATGGGCCAGGCCATCTACGAAAAGCAGCAGCAGGGCGAGGCTTCGCCCGCCGCTGATGCCGGTCAGGCCAAGCAGGACGATGTGGTCGACGCCGAATTCTCGGAAGTCGACGACACCAAGTAAGACGGTCGGCCCGGTCCCCCTGTCGGTGGGGCCGGGCCTTCGGTCCAGAATTTGCGAATACCGCCCCGATCGATGTGTCGGGGCATGAAGTGGCGAAGCGCTTGGGCGGTCGCTCCGTCTGGCCTGACGGCACGGTCGGCGGCCGCACCATCCACCAGCGCAGGGGCGAGACCGGGCATGAGCACGACGATCGACTATTATGAACTGCTCGAATGCGAGCGCACGGCGGACGATGCGACGATCAAATCGCGCTACCGCAAGCTGGCCATGCAATACCATCCGGACCGCAATGCGGGGTGCAAGGACTCCGAGGCCAAGTTCAAGGCGATCAGCGAAGCCTATGACTGTCTGAAGGACCCACAGAAGCGGGCGGCGTACGATCGCTATGGCCATGCTGCGTTCCAGCAGGGCATGGGCGGCGGTGGCGGAGGCGCGCAGGATTTCGGCGCCTTTTCCGACATTTTCGAAAGCGTCTTCGGCGAGTTCATGGGCGGCGGACGCGGCGGCGGGCGGCAACAGCCGCGTCGCGGCGCGGACTTGCGCTACGACATGGAAATCTCCCTCGAAGAGGCGTTCCACGGAAAGCAGACCGAGATCACGGTCGATGTCTCGGCGGCGTGCGACACCTGTGACGGCACGGGCGCCAAGGCCGGGACCAGTGCCAAGACCTGTCAGCAGTGCGGCGGCCACGGCAAGGTCCGCGCACAGCAGGGCTTCTTCGTGGTCGAGCGGACCTGCCCGGTCTGTCAGGGCGCAGGCCAGATCATCGCCGATCCCTGCCCCGATTGCCGCGGCGACGGGCGCGTCGAAAAGACCAAGACGCTGGCCGTCAACATCCCGGCGGGCGTCGATGAAGGCACCCGCATCCGCCTGACCGGCGAAGGCGAGGCGGGCGCGCGCGGGGCTCCGGCGGGTGACCTCTACATCTTCCTTCACGTCAAGCGTCACGCCCTGTTCGAGCGTGAGGGCACGACCCTGTTCGCGCGTGCGCCGATCAGCTTCACCACGGCGGCGCTGGGCGGCTCGCTGTCCATCCCCGGCCTCGACGGCCGTAGCCATGAAATCAAGATCCCGGCGGGTATCCAGTCGGGCAAGCAGCTCCGCCAGCGCGGGGCGGGCATGCCCGTGCTGCAAGGCCGCGGCACCGGCGACCTGGTCATCCAGATCGAAGTCGAAACGCCGACCAAGCTGTCCACTCGCCAGCGCGAACTGCTCGAACTCTTCCGTGAAACGGAAACAGGCGACGAATGCCCTGAAAGTCAGGGCTTTTTCGCCAAGCTGAAGAGTGTCTTCGCGGGCGAATGACGGTCGTGTACCGGGATGTTCCCGGCCACGATCAGAGCGAATTCATATGAGGACTCTTCCCTCGCCCCTCTCCAAGGGGAGAGGGAAGTAGCCATGACGAATGTCGATCTGTTCCAAGACGGGCGCTCGACTTTTGGCAAGCGTACGCTAAGCATGGCCTCATCGTACTCCCCCCCCGGTGCCTGATATTCTGGGGGGAATCATGTCCGAAATCATTGAGGCGGTGCCGCCTGCGTCCCGGTTCGCGATCACGCTGGACCGTATCGAGCGTTTCTATCTCCTGCTGCTGAGGGCGGCGATCCTGGTCATCGGCACGGTGGTACTGATCTGGGCGGCCTAGCTGGCTGTCTCAGCGACCGTCCGTATCATGCGTTCGCCGGACTCTGTGGTGGAACAGCCGGTGTCGGTCGTCGCATCCGAACTGCCCGCTGCCATCGCGCCGGAGGCGGCCAAGGCGGCCGCCAAGCGGACCGAGGGCGCATCGCTCAAGGCCGAGCGCGCTTTCTACAAGCGTTTCGTCGAGCAATATCACGGCCTCTATCAGACCCGGTTCGAGCCGTTCCGCCGTGCGGAGGACAAGCGCCTCAATCGCGACGAATTTGACGACAACTTCGTGCAATCGGGCGAGCGGCTGGCCGCGCTGGCGCGGGGCGAGGGCGACTTCGCCAAGGATCGGACCGACCTGGAGGAATTGCTGCAGGTCATGACCCAGGCGTCCACCTTGCCCGAAACGCTGGCGCGCCTGAATCAATATAAGAATGCGTTCAAGAAACCGGTCCGGAGTCAGGTCGAACGTTTCCGCACCGAGTCGCGTCGCGGTTGGGACAGCCTGAGCACCAGTTGCGAAGGCTGGTATGAGTCGCCCGTGGGCTGTGCGGTCACGCGGCAGGTCAGCGTGCCCTATACGCAGACGGTGACGGCGATGGCCTTGCCGGAGGGATTGCTGTCGCATACCCAGATTTTCCGTGGGATGCAGGATCGTTATTTCGCCTTGCTCACCGAACGTCGCGAGCGTGAGGCTGCGTCGGTCAGCGCCAAGCGGGCCGACATCGCGGAGGGGCAGATCATCGGCTGGGGATCGCTGCACCTGATGCTGTATGTGCTCGCCGGATTCCTCGTCCTGATGTTTTTCTTTCTCCTGATTGCGATCGAACGGCATCAGCGCCGGGTCAACGTCCGGGGGTAACTCGGCGGGACGCTGGTTGAGGAGCGCTTGCCAGCATGGCGGGCGCTCCTTCATGATGGTTGGCGATATGAGGAGATTGCCGATGCGGAATATGATGTCTTGCATGACCATGGTGGCGGCCGCGCTGATGCTGCCCGCCGCCGCGCCGGTAGCGGCCCCGCGCGTCGGGATCGCCAGTTTCGAGGCGCTGTCCAAGCCGCTGCCGCTGCCCTATCATGCGGGTGATGCCAAAGCGGCGATCGCGGCGGCGCGGGTGCGGGCGGCGAAGGCGCGTAAGCGGGTGCTGATCGATCTGGGCGGCAATTGGTGTCTCGACTGCCGGTTGCTGGCGGGGGTGATGGAAACGCCGCAGATGCGTCCCTTCGTCGCGAAGCATTTCGAGGTGGTAACGGTCGATGTCGGCCGGTTCGACCAGAATATGGATATTCCGGCGTCTTATGGGATCAAGGGACGGCTTCAGGGCGTGCCCGCGGTGCTGATCGTCGATCCCAAGACCAACAAGCTAATCAATGCAGGACGCGAAACCGCGCTGGCCGATGCGCGGGCGATGACGCCGCAGGCGGTGGCGGACTGGCTGGCGGGTTGGGTGGGGTGATTTTGGAACCCACTGGCGGGTCGCTCACATAACTGCTGATGTTCCCTCCCCCAACCCCTCCCGCTTGCGGGAGGGGAGAGGAAAGAGGGTCCGTATTTCCCCAAGCTACTCCCCTCCCGCAGGCGGGAGGGGCCGGGGGAGGGGAGTCCCTGTCGGCATTTACCGCGCCAACGGGACTCCCCCGACAGTTACTCGCCGAACACCCGCGCGAAGATCGTGTCGACATTCTTATAGTGATAATCGAGGTCGAACCGAGCCTCGATCTCTTCGACCGACAGCGCGGCGGTCACGTCGGCATCGGCCTTGAGCAGTTCCATCAGCGACAGCTCGCCATCCGACTCCCAGACCTTCATCGCGTTGCGCTGGACGAGGCGATAGCTGTCCTCGCGGCTCACGCCCGCCTGGGTCAGCGCCAGCAGCACGCGCTGCGAATGGACCAGGCCGCCCATCTTGTTGAGGTTCTTCTCCATGCGCGCCGGATAGACGACCAGCTTGTCGATCACGCCGGTCAAACGGGCCAGCGCGAAGTCCAAGGTGATGGTCGCGTCGGGGCCGATATAGCGCTCGACCGAGGAGTGGCTGATGTCGCGCTCATGCCACAAGGCGACATTCTCCAGCGCCGGGGTCACGTAACCGCGCACCATGCGGGCAAGACCCGTCAGGTTCTCGGTCAGCACCGGGTTGCGCTTGTGCGGCATCGCCGACGAACCCTTCTGGCCGGGCGAGAAATATTCCTCGGCCTCCAGAACCTCGGTGCGCTGCAGGTGGCGGACTTCGGTCGCGAGACGCTCGATCGAGCTGGCGATGACGCCCAGCGTCGCGAAGAACATCGCATGGCGATCGCGCGGGATGACCTGGGTCGAGACGGGCTCGACGGTCAGGCCCATCTTCTCGGCGACATGCGCCTCCACGCTGGGGTCGATATTGGCGAAGGTGCCGACCGCGCCCGAGATCGCGCAGGTGGCGATGTCGGCACGCGCCGCGACCAGGCGGGCGCGGTTGCGGTCGAACTCGGCATAGGCCTGGGCCAGCTTCAGGCCGAAGGTCACCGGCTCGGCATGGATGCCATGGCTGCGCCCGATGGTGGGGGTCAGCTTATGCTCATAGGCACGACGCTTGATGACGGCGAGCAGCGCGTCCAGATCCTCGATCAGGATGTCCGAGGCGCGGGCGAGCTGCACCGCCAGGCAGGTGTCGAGCACGTCGGACGAGGTCATGCCCTGGTGCAGGAAGCGTGCTTCCGGCCCGGTGCGCTCGGCGACATGGGTCAGGAAGGCGATGACGTCGTGCTTGGTCTCGGCCTCGATCGAATCGATGCGGTCGATGTCGAAGTCGCCTGCGGCCTTGTCGGCTTCCCAGATGCGCGCGGCGGCTTCCTTGGGCACGACGCCCAGCTCGGCGAGCGCGTCGGTGGCATGGGCCTCGATCTCGAACCAGATGCGGAAACGGGTCTGGGGGTCCCAGATCCGGGTCATGGGGGCACGGGAATAGCGCGGAATCATCGGGGCACCTTCAGGTCGTGGAAACGGCACGGCTCACCGTGCACTTCCTCTCGGAATCACGGCGTACCGTGCCGTTAGCAGGGACGAGCCGAGCCTTCAAATCCCAAGGACGGATCCCCATCTGGCATAATGGAGTTTAGGACCGTATCACTAATGGTGAAGATGCGTTCCTGGTCTTCACAGTCATCGATCGACCAACGTAAGGGAGAGACGAGATGATGAAATATGCTTTTCTTGGCGCCGCGATGATGGCGTCTGCCCCCGTTCTGGCCCAGGTCACGCCTGCGCCGGCCCAGACCACTCCGGCCGCACCGCAAAGTGCTCCGGCAACCACCGCCGACCCGGCGCAGACTGCGCAACCTACCGCTGATGCATCCGCATCCACCCAGGGTCAGGTGCAAGCGAACGGCAGCCAGATCGCCCAGGTCGTCGACACGCAGTTCCCGACCTATGACAAGGACGGTGACGGCAAGCTGAACAAGGCGGAATTCGCCCAGTGGATGGTTGCGCTGAAGTCGCAGACCGACCCGTCGACCAAGGCCGAGGCGCCCGCGACGAAGAAGTGGGTCGGCAGCGCCTTTGCCCAGGCGGATACCGACAAGGACAAGACGGTGTCCAAGACCGAGCTGACCGGCTTTCTGAGCCAGGGTCAGGGCTAAGACCGGAACACCCCCCCTCCGTTCCGACGATTCCCCGAGCGGGGATGAGCGGGGCCGTCGGACCTTCGGGTTCGGCGGCCCTTTGCGTTGGGCCATCCCGATCCTTCCTATCGCAAGACGGAGAGGAATGTGACGGGGCACGAAAAAGGGCAGGGGCGTCGCCGCCACCTGCCCTTCTTTTCGTTCGCTGACCTCGAAAGGAAAGCGAGGCCGGATCAGGCCTCTTCCGAACCTTCGGCCTGCGCGTCGGCGTCGACCGCCTCGTCCTCGGCGGTCAGGACCGTCGGGGTAACGATGGTGGCGATCGCGAAGTCGCGGTCGTCGATGGCGGGCTCGGCGCCCTTGGGCAGCTTCACGTCCGAGATGTGGATCGAGTCGCCGATCGCCACACCCTTCAGCGAGACGCTGATTTCGGTCGGGATGTTGGCGGCGTCGACGACCAGCTCGATCTCGTGGCGGGTGACGTTCAGGACGCCGCCCTGCTTCACGCCGCTCTCGTCTTCGTCGGTGAACACGACGGGCACGGCGACCGTGACGGTCTCATGCTCGCCGATGCGCACGAAGTCGACGTGCAGCGGGCGATCGGTGACGGGATGGAACGCGACGTCCTTCGCCAGCGTGCGCTGGCCGTCCACCATGATGACCGAGGTGAAGAAATGACCGGTCATCAGCGCCTTGACGAGGGCCTTCTCTTCGAGATGGATCGACGCGGCGGCCTTGTTCTGGCCATAGATCACGGCGGGGACGCGGCCTTCACGACGCAGCGAACGGGAGGCTCCCTTGCCAACCTGATCGCGCGTCTCGGCGGCGAGCGTAAGGGTGTCGCTCATTCCAGTAACTCCGAAACAAAATGGATATAGGCTTCCGACCACGCCTCCAGGGATGACCATGACCGGAAGCGGCGGCGCATAGCGGCAAAGACTGAAAAATACAAGGCCGATGCCGCCGCGCCGCCCCCGTTCTCGCTTAAAACCGGATCGGCAGGCCGACCATGATGCGGCCATGGGACTCGCCGGCCTGTCCCCGCACGCGAAGCGAGAGGTTGCGGTTCAGCCGCTGCTCGATACCCAGGCCTACGACCAGTCCGCTGGTTTCATCGAGCGAGCCGTTCGACAGGACGTTCGACGAGAGCCGCGTGTCGAAGCGATAGCCGCCATAGCCTGCCTCGGCGACGATCATGGTGTCGCGGCCCAGGACATAGCCCGCGCGGGCGGTCAGGCTGTATCCCCATGTCGCCTTTTGTTCGGCATAGGCGAAGACCTGCTGGCTGCGCGCGGTCCCGCCGCCGCCATGGACCGCGACTTCGCCGCCAAGCCGCAGCCGCTTCCCCATAGGCGCCATCCATCCGGCAAAGCCGCCGCCCGCCAGCCCGGTCGTTCGATAGGTCATGTCGTTATCGCCATTGCCCAGCGTAAAGCCGTGGATCACGGCCCCGGCTTCGGGCCCTGCATAAGGCCCCGCAAATACGGGCTTTTCCTGCGCGAAGGCAGTGGCGGGCAGGCAGGTCAGCAGTATGGCGGCGAACAGGATGCGCATCGAGAACGTCCTTCGATCGGTCATAGGGCTCCCCATCGATTCCCTATGAATATTGATGTATGATAGTTATGAATTTCTGTAAAACAGAAAGATGATGATGGTGGGCAGATATTTCATGAGCCGGGGGCGGGCTCGGGCGGTGCGGGCGTTTGCGGTGTTGTGCTTCCTGATTGCGGGGGCGGGGGTCGCGACGCTGCCCACGATGCTGGTGGGGCCGCAGTGGCAGGCCTTCATGATCGACTGCGACGACGGATGCCGCGCCAAGCCCCAGCCGCTCGATCAATTGTCGCCGGAGGTCCGGCATGTCATCGCCAATCTGCCCAAGGCCTCGGAACGCATGACCGCTGCCATGGCGGAACCCTATTGGTGGTGGCGATTGTTGGGCATCCAGATGCTGGATGTCTTGCCCTTCACGCTATTGTTCTTCTCGGTCGGCATGGCGCTATGGCGTTTCGGCAATCGGCAGGAGCATCGCGATTGGAGCGGAATGCGCTGGTTGCAGCGGGCGACCGCCGCGGGCATTGCCATGGCGATCGCCGAACCCCTGGCACAAGTGTTGCGGGATGCCGTCTTTCTGGGGGCGGTGACGGATGTCGGGGCCTTTTCCTATTCGATCGAATTTACCCTGATTATCGAGCGACTGCTGCTCGCCTGTGCGGCCTGGGCCGCGACCTGGGCGCTGGCGGCGGGGTTGCGCGCGCGGGGCGATCTGGCCGAGATCGTCTGATGCCTGTGACCGTCCATCTCGATCTGATGCTGGTGCGTCGCAAGGTGAAGTCGAACGAACTCGCCCGCGCGATCGGGATCACCGAATCGAACCTGTCGCTGCTGAAGTCGGGCAAGGTGAAGGGGGTGCGCTTTTCCACGCTGGCGGCCATCTGCCGTTATCTCGACTGCGAGCCGGGGGACATATTGGGTTACGAGCCCTCCGACGACGACCTGGCCGCCGAGGATGGCGCCTGATCGGTCGCCAGCACGAGGGCGCTGGTCCGACCGGTGGTGATCGTACAGCGGGGGCCGAGCATCCGGGGCTCGCCGTCGAACAGCGCCAGGCCGGCTTTGCGGCTGGCCAGTCGGAATGACGAGGCGGTGACGCGCGTCACGCCCTTCGCCTCGGCCCAATCGCCCCGCATCGCAGCCCAGCCCAGTTCCATCATCCGCCGCCATTGTCGCGCATCCACCGCCGTCAGCGCCATCGCCGCCTCGTCCGGCTGGACGAACACCGCCTGATAGGCACGGGGCAGCTCCGGCATATCCTGCAACCGCAAGCCCCGGCTGAAGGTCCGGCGCCATGCCTGACCGATCGCACGGAGAAGTTGCCTGGGTCGCCCGGCGCGCGCGGCTTCACGGGCATGAACCCAGCGGGTGGCGGGGCCGAGGATCAGCCCGGCATAGGCGCGGTGTCCGTCGCCGGTGACATAAGGAAGCGCGATCCAGCGGGGCGGCGGCCTCTGCTCCAGCCTTTCCAAGATCGTTTCGGCCGAAACATCGCCGTGCAGCTGCTTGGCCAGCAGGTTCATCGTGCCGCCGGGCAGGATCAGCACCGATCCCGCCCAGCCATCGAGTGCGGTGAGTACGGCGTTGACGGTGCCGTCTCCCGCCAGAAGCACGACCAGCGTCGCGCCCGTCGCATTGAGGTCCATGGGGGAGGGGATGGCCTGATCGGGAAAGCCGGTCCGCCCGACCAAGGTCCGGCCTTGCGCGGCCAGCCGTGTCTCGATCTGCGCGATGCCGTCGGCAGCGGTCGAGCCGGACCCGGCATTCGTCACCAACCAGCATCGCCGCATCGTCGTCCCGCCCCTTCATCGGCCATCCGGGCCAGACTGTCGATAGAACAGGCTTTTGCGTCCGGGCGATGACGATGCCGTCGCCCGGACCGGCCCCCGTGACGGGGATCAATAGGCGATGCGTTCGGCCTTGATCCCCTGCTTGGCGAGCTGTGCCTGGACGCTGTCGTTACCCGCCAGATGCCCCGCGCCGATCGCGATGAAGATGGTGCCGGGCTTGGCCATGCGCTCCTTGATCCACGTCGCCCAGCGGGCGTTGCGGTCGGTCAGCAAGGTCTTGGCGACCTCGGGCGAGTCCTTCAGGCTTTCATTCATCGTCTTAGCCAGTGCGTCGGGATCGCCCTTGGCCCATTCGTCGACCATCTCGGCCATTTCCTCACCCGCCTTGGGCAGGTCGTCGACCGTCGAGGTCAGGAACTCGATCTGTGCCTTTTGCGACAGGCCGTTGAAAAAGCCGATCTGCTGCTCGGCGGTTTCCAGCCCTGCGACGGGCTTGTTCGCCGCCTTGGCCGCGTCGGCCAGCACCGTCTCCGGCCCGTTCTTCGGATCGTAACCCAGCTTCTGGATCGGCGCGAGCGACAGGGTGACGCCCACCAGCCAGGGCTTCATCCGGTCGAAGTTGCGCGGATCGGCCCCCAGATCGGTCACCGCCTTCAGATAGGCGCCGCGCTTGTCGGCGGGCAGCTGCTCGGTCAGGGTCGGGCCGGTGGTGACGAACCCGTTCTTCATCACGATCTGCTGCATGGTCGCCGGATCGGGCTGCACCATCTCCAGCATCAGCTGGTCCGACTTGTCGAAGGCGGTCTTCACCGCTTCGTCGAACCAGGACAGGCCGGGCTTCAGCACATGGATGGTGCCGAACAGATAGATGGTCGTGTCGGCATCCTTGACCACCCACAAAGCGGGATCGGCATCATTGGCAGCTTGCGCGGGCTTGCTCTGTGCACAGGCGGGCAGCGCCAGCATCAGCGCAAGCGAGGTGAGGGCGGCTTTCATGATCGTCTTCATGGGATCGGACTTTCGGAAAAGGAAGGGCCGGATGGGAAAAGGGAGATATCAGGCATATTTGCGCCACATCCAGACGATGCCGCAGCTCGCCATCAGCGCGCCGTACACCCATTCGACCTGAAGGGGCGGGAGCACGCCGCCGCGCCACAGGAACCACCAGACGGGGGCGCCCAGGGCCACGACGTAAAAGGCAGCCAGCGCGCCGTCGCGATAGGCGCGGCTCTCATGCTCGTCGACGACCCGATGCCAGCGCCAGGAGATGATCGGCAGGAAGACGCCCCACACCAGCGCCATGATGATCGCGAACCATAGCGGCAGCGGCGATGTCCACATATCGAGCGAACCGGGCTTGGCCCCGTGGGGCAGTTGGACGACGGACATGATCGCCATCGCAGCGCCGATCACGCCGCCCAGCGCCCCCGAAATGGCGACCAGTCGACGATTGGCACGCTCGCTGGGACCACGGGTATCGCGCTCGGATAGATCGGTCATGGCCGCACCTCGATGGAAAGATGGACGGAAAACTTTGGGATTGCGAGCTTGTGGTCGGCGATGCTGGCAGTCCGTATGGTTGGGCGAAGCGTATCGAGCGTGACCTCGCCCACCCGTCCGACACCCCAGCCGAGCAGCGATAGCGCGATACCGGTACCGATGGCCGTGCGGGTCAGACGGCGAATCATGACCGCACCCGCTGGATCAGGTAATAGATCAGTCCGGTTGCCACGGATATCTTCCAGACATGGGCGTTCCATTCGAAATGCCCGGTCCACTCGCTCAGGACATTGAAGGTCGGAACGAGCAGAAAATTCGTCAGGCCGATGACGGCCCAAGTCTGGATCGCCAGACGGCGTTGCATCTCATCAGTTTCGCGCCAGTTTCGCCAGATGAGCACGCCGCCGATCAGGAAGATCAAGACGATGGCGATGTGCGACAAGGCGCGGGGATTAGGAAACCCCAGGTCGCCGCCGAAGCCGGATAGAAGGGCCCCGATCAGCAGGATGCCGCCCCAGGCCGTCAACAAAACGGTGCGACGTTTGCGGCGTCGTGCCACGCGCCCCGCCTCGCGGCTCTCACCCCAGCGGGCGCTACCCTCACTCACCGTCATGTTCATCATCGAAAATCTCCTCGATGGGCATTTCGAACAGCCGTCCGATGCGGAAGGCGAGCGGTAGCGAGGGGTCGTATTTCCCCGTCTCGATGGCGTTGACGGCCTGGCGCGACACATCCAGCCGCCCGGCGAGTTCCGCCTGGCTCCAGTTGCGTTCGGCGCGCAGCACTTTGAGGCGATTTTTCATGTCCACCTCCTCTTGCATGGCCAACCTCCCTTTGTCACCCAAGCATGACGTAATGTCAGGTGACCATGACAAGGTGACAGTAAGTCGCGACACTGTCAATAAGACCTGACAAAATATCATGTCTGGCTGACTTTGCGCTTGATCCGCTCACGCGGATGCGGCGGCCGGTGCGGTTACGAAAAGCCCGCTCGCCTTGACCGCACAAGGGCCATCCGCCAAAGCCTGCCCCATTATGCAGACCCGAAACGGCCCCCCGGAAGGACCACTTTCCTTCCAGCGCATGATCCTCACCCTCCATGACTATTGGAGCGAGCGGGGATGCGTGATCCTGCAACCCTATGACATGGAGATGGGGGCGGGCACCTTTCACCCCGCGACCACGCTGCGCGCGCTGGGGCCGGACAGCTGGAACGCCGCCTTCGTTCAGCCGTGCCGCCGCCCGACCGACGGCCGCTATGGCGAGAACCCCAACCGGCTCCAGCATTATTACCAGTATCAGGTGATCCTGAAGCCCTCGCCCGCCGACCTGCAGGACCTGTATCTGGGCAGCCTAGCCGCGATCGGCGTCGACATGACGAAGCACGACATCCGCTTCGTCGAGGATGATTGGGAAAGCCCGACTTTGGGTGCCTGGGGACTGGGCTGGGAAGTCTGGTGCGACGGGATGGAGGTGACGCAGTTCACCTATTTCCAGCAGATGGGCGGATACGACATGAAGCCGGTCGCGGGCGAGCTGACCTACGGGCTCGAACGCCTGGCCATGTATATCCAGGACGTCGACAATGTGTACGACCTGCGCTTCAACGATGCGGGCGTGAGTTACGGCGACGTGTTTCTCGAAAACGAGAAGCAGATGTCGACCTGGAACTTCGAGGTCGCCGACACCGACACGCTGTTCGACGCCTTCAAAAAGGCGGCGGCCGAGTGCGAGCGCTGTCTGGAGGCCAAGCTGCCCATCCCCGCCTATGAACAGGCGATCAAGGCCAGCCACACCTTCAACCTGCTGCAGGCGCGCGGCGTGATTTCGGTGGCGGAGCGCCAGGCCTATATGGGCCGCGTCCGCGATCTGGCGAAGGGCGCGTGCGGCGCCTGGATGGACAAGAACGGCTGGGCCGCGTGATGACCGATTTTCTGCTCGAACTTCGCTCCGAAGAAATCCCCGCCCGGATGCAGGCGGGGGCGCGGGAGAACCTCGCCAAGCTGTTCACCGCCGAACTCGCCAAGGCCGGACTGTCGGCGGGTGAGATCGTAACCTATGCCGGGCCGCGTCGCCTCGCACTGATCGCACGTGGGTTGCCTGCCGCGACCGAGGCCGTGTCCGAGGAAGTGAAGGGGCCACGCGCCTCCGCCCCCCCGCAGGCGCTGGAGGGCTTCCTGCGCAAGACCGGGCTGACGCGCGAGCAGCTGACCGAGCGCGACGGCGTGCTGTTCGCGATCACCGAGAAGCCCGGCCGCGCGACGGCGCAAGTGCTGGCCGAGGCGATCCCCGCCATCGTCCGCGCCTTCCCCTGGCCCAAGTCGATGCGCTGGGGGGCGGAGTCCGCCTCGACCGAATCGATGCGCTGGGTCCGTCCGCTGCACGCCATCGTCGCGCTGTTCGGCGGCGAGGTGGTGCCGTTCGCAATCGCCGGGATCACGAGCGGCAATGTCACGCGCGGCCACCGCTTCCACGCGCCCGCCGAGATCGTGCTGACCGGTGCCGACACCTATGTCGAACAGCTTCGCGCCGCCAAGGTGCTGGTCGACCAGGACGAGCGCGCCGCGATCATCCGTGAGCGGGCATCGGCTTTGGCCGCCGAGGCCGGGCTGGAGCTGGTCGAAGACGAAGGGCTGGTGGCCGAGAATGCCGGGCTGACCGAATGGCCGGTGCCGCTGCTCGGGCGCTTCGACGAAGCCTATCTCGACGTGCCGCCCGAAGTCATCCGGCTGACCGCGCGGGTGAACCAGAAGTATTTCGTCTGCCGTTCGGGTGACGGCAAGCTGGCGAACGCGTTCGTCTGCACCGCCAATATCGAGGCGACCGATGGCGGCGCGAAGATCGTCGAGGGCAATGGCAAGGTGCTCGCCGCCCGCCTGTCCGACGCGCGCTTCTTCTACGAGACGGACCTGAAGACGAAGCTCGACGATCTGCGGCCCAAGCTGGAAAAGATCGTCTTCCACGAAAAGCTCGGCACCGTCGCCGACAAGGTCGAGCGGGTGGCCAAGTTGGCCCAATTGCTGGCCAGTGAGGGAGTCGTTTCTAGCTGTGACCCAGTGCTGGCCCGTCGCGCGGCGGAACTGGCTAAGGTCGACCTTGTTACCGGCATGGTCGGCGAATTCCCGGAATTGCAAGGTCTAATGGGCGGTTATTATGCCGCCGCGCAGGGTGAGGACCTGGCTGTCGCCGAGGCGGTTCGCGACCACTACAAGCCGGTCGGGCAGGGGGACGACGTCCCTACTGCGTCCGTCACGGTTGCCGTGGCGATGGCAGATAAGCTCGATACTTTGTGTCAGTTTCTTTTTGTTGGAGATTGGCCAACAGGTTCCAAGGATCCCTACGCGCTTCGACGCGCATGCCTTGGCATCATCGCGCTCATACAATCAAACAATATTCGGGTTTCGATTGCCAATTTAATTAGAGCGATTGCCCTCGTGACTTATGAGGTGATCAACGAAAGTCTGAAATCAACTATCGAGCAACGCGAAAAGCTTGCCGGTAGGATTGATCAAATAAGAATTATTTCGAAGTTCGCTATTGATAACGAACTTGACGCATTCTCCTACCTGTCGGAAATGGCTGGTGAGCAAAGCATTCCTCCGGAGCGGTTTCGGTTGCTCAATGACGCGCTTAATAAAGTCGCTCAAAGCGAGGTGTTTTATGGGCAGGTCGTTGAATTTTTTGCCGACCGCCTGAAAGTTCAGCAGCGTGAAGCGGGCGTCCGTCATGACCTTATTGACGCGGTATTCGCGCTCGGCGGTGAGGACGATCTCGTCAGCCTGCTCGCCCGAGTTCGCGCCCTCCAAGCCTTCGTCACCACCGACGACGGCACCAACCTGCTCGCAGGCTATAAGCGCGCCGCGAACATCCTGAAGAAGGAGGGCGTCGAGGGCGATCAGGCCTGGACCGCGCCGACCTATACGCTCGAACCCGCCGAGGCCGATCTGATCGCCGCGCTCGACGCGGCCGAGCCCAAGGCTGCGCAAGCGGTGCAGGCCGAGGATTTCGAGGCGGCGATGGCCGCGCTCGCCTCGCTTCGCGCGCCGATCGACCGGTTCTTCGACGACGTGACCGTCAACGACGCCGATCCGGCCAAGCGGACTGCGCGTCTTGCGTTGCTCGCGCGGGTCCGGGCCGCCGTGCATACGGTGGCGGATTTCTCGAGGATCGAGGGATGAGTTGAGCCGGATCGGGAGACGGGGGCGAACGTTCCTGTCTTCCCCTCCGGCAATATCGCCTTATTAACACCGACGCCTGTGTCCCCAGGGCGTCGGACGTGACGACCAGTAAAGGATCGAACCGATGACCTATGTGTACCGTTTCGGCGGCGGCGTTTCGGACGGCGGTAAGGGGGACAAGAACCTGCTTGGCGGCAAGGGCGCGAACCTGGCCGAGATGGCCTCGATCGGCCTGCCGGTGCCGCCGGGCTTCACCATCTCGACCGCGATGTGCACCCGCTATTATGAGGATGGCGAGCAGTTCCCGCAGGAGCTGCGCGACGAGGTGGCCGACGGCATCGCGCATATCGAGGCGGTGACGGAGAAGCGCTTCGGCGATCCGGAAAACCCGCTGCTGGTTTCGGTCCGCTCGGGCGCGCGGGTGTCGATGCCGGGCATGATGGACACGGTGCTGAACCTGGGCCTGAACGACGAAACCGTCGAGGGGCTGGCCAAGAAGGCGGGTGACGAGCGTTTCGCCTGGGACAGCTATCGCCGCTTCATCCAGATGTATGCCGATGTCGTCTTGGAGCTGGATCACGGTGCTTTCGAGGAAGCGCTTGAGATCGCCAAGGAAGACAACGGCTTCACTCTCGATACCGAGATGTCGGCCGAGGACTGGAAGGCGCTGGTCACCGTCTACAAGGGCCTGGTCGAGGAGCAGTGGGGCAAGCCTTTCCCCCAGGACGTGCACGACCAGCTTTGGGGCGCGGTCGGCGCGGTGTTCGGGTCGTGGCAGTCGGAGCGGGCGAAGGTCTATCGCCGCCTGAACGACATTCCCGCCGACTGGGGCACCGCCGTCAATGTGCAGGCGATGGTCTTCGGCAATATGGGCGACACCTCGGCGACGGGCGTGGCCTTCACGCGCGATCCGTCCAAGGGTGATCGCGCCTATTATGGCGAGTTCCTGATCAACGCGCAGGGCGAGGATGTGGTCGCGGGCATCCGCACGCCGCAATATCTGACCAAGGCCGCGCGCGAGGAAGCGAACGCCAAGCCCGCCTCGATGGAAGAGGCGATGCCCGAGGTCTATGCCGAGCTGGCCGCCGTCTTCGACCAGCTCGAAACCCATTACCGCGACATGCAGGACATCGAGTTCACGGTCGAACAGGCCAAGCTCTGGATGCTCCAGACCCGCTCGGGCAAGCGTACCGCCAAGGCGGCGCTGAAGATCGCGGTCGATATGGCGAATGAGGGGCTGATCACCCGCGAGGAAGCGATCGCGCGGGTCGATCCGGCGGCACTCGACCAGTTGCTCCACCCGACGCTCGATCCCGATGCCAAGCGCGACGTGCTGACCAAGGGGCTTCCTGCCTCGCCGGGTGCGGCCTCGGGGAAGGTGGTGTTCGACGCCGATGCCGCCGAGCGTGCGGCGGCGGCGGGTGAGGCGGTGATCCTCGTCCGTGTCGAAACCTCGCCGGAGGATATTCACGGCATGCACGCGGCCAAGGGCATCCTGACCGCGCGCGGCGGCATGACCAGCCATGCGGCGGTCGTGGCGCGCGGCATGGGGCGTCCCTGCGTCTCGGGTGCGGGCAGCCTGTCGATCGACAATAAGGCCAAGTTGCTGCGCGTGGGCTCGCGCGAAGTGCGCGAGGGAGACATCCTGACGCTCGACGGTTCGACCGGCGAGGTGATGGTCGGCGCGGTGGCGACCGTGCAGCCCGAACTGGCGGGCGATTTCGGCACGCTGATGGAATGGGCCGATCAGGTCCGTCGCCTGAAGGTCCGCGCCAATGCGGAAACCCCGCTCGACTGCCGCACCGCGCGCGAGTTCGGCGCGGAGGGCGTCGGGCTGTGCCGCACCGAGCATATGTTCTTCGACGCCGCCCGGATCACGGCGGTGCGCCAGATGATCCTGGCCTCGGACGAAGCTGGCCGCCGCGCCGCGCTCGCCAAGCTGCTGCCCGAACAGCGCGCCGACTTCACCGCGATCTTCGAGGTGATGGCGGGCCTGCCGGTGACGGTGCGCCTGCTCGACCCGCCGCTGCACGAATTCCTGCCGCAGCAGGAGGCCGAGTTCGCCGAGGTCGCGACGGCGGCGGGCGTCGACGTCGATACGCTGAAGCGCCGGGCCACCGAACTCCACGAGTTCAACCCGATGCTCGGCCATCGCGGCTGCCGCCTGGGCGTGACCTATCCGGAAATCTACGAAATACAGGCGCGCGCCATCTTCGAGGCGGCGCTGGACGTGGCGGAAAAGTCGGGTGAGGCCCCGATCCCCGAGGTCATGATCCCGCTGGTCGCCACGCGCCGCGAACTGGAGCTGATGAAGACGGTGGTCGACAAGGCCGCGCAGGCGGTCTTCGCCGAACGCGGCAAGACGGTCGAATATCTGGTCGGCACCATGATCGAGCTGCCGCGCGCCGCGCTGAAGGCGGGCGAGATTGCCGAAGTCGGCGAATTCTTCTCCTTCGGCACCAACGACCTGACCCAGACGACGCTGGGCGTCAGCCGTGACGACGCGGCGCGCTTCCTGAGCGCCTATGTCGAGAAGGGCATCTATGCCAAGGACCCGTTCGTCAGCCTGGATGTGGACGGTGTGGGCGAACTGGTCAGCCTGGCCGCCGAGCGCGGTCGCGCGACGCGGCCCGGGATCAAGCTCGGTATCTGTGGCGAGCATGGCGGCGATCCGGCGTCGATCGCTTTCTGCGAAGCGGTCGGGTTGGATTATGTCTCGGCCAGCCCCTATCGCGTGCCGATCGCACGGCTGGCGGCGGCACAGGCGGCGTTGAAGGCGCGGTGATTGTCGGGGAGGGGTGGTTTCGGCGGGTTTGTCGCCCGGAACCTTCCCTCCCCCATCCCCTCCAGCCTGCGGGAGGGGCGCGTTTCCGGGCTGCGGTTTCGCGTCCCTCAAAAACGACGGGCCGATTGAAGCGCTAGACGTTTCCGCTGGGCACACCCCTCCCGCAAGCGGGAGGGGATGGGGGAGGGCCGGGTGTCTCACCGAGCCCTAACTCCACGAAACCAATCACCCGCGCGTCGTCACCCGGTTCCCAAAGTCGAACCACCCGCGACGCTCACCCGCCGGATAGGCCGGACGCGCCGCGCTCGCCGCGACCGGGCGATAGGTCGAGGCGGGTGCCGCCCGCTCCACCACCGGCGCAGCCGCGACCGGCTGGGCACTGGCCAAGCGGCGGTTATCCTTTTCCAGCTCGGCGATGCGGGCCTGTGCCGCCGTCAGCTTGGCCTCGGTATCCTTCACCTGTGCGGCATGGGCATCCCGCTCGGTGGCGTAGCGGGTGCGCCATTTGCGGCCGCCCGGATGGCTCGCCAGCCCGAAGAGCCAACCCGCAATGAGGACCAGCCCCAGCACGGCGAACTGCGTCGTCGAAGTGAACAGCATCGCGTCGATCCCATCCTGTTGATTTTGGTCTGTTACGACCGGTCAACGACTGGCGGGGGCGCTGGTTGCGAGTGGCGGGCTTATTGCCCGGCCGTCCCTATTGTCCGGCGATCAGCGTGTCCTTGATCGAACAGGCGGCGGGGCCGAGGATGACGACGAACAGCACCGGCAGGATGAACAGGATCAGCGGCACGGTCATGATCGCGGGCAGGCGTGCGGCCTTTTCCTCGGCGCGCATCATGCGTTCGTGACGGAATTCGGCCGACAGGACACGCAGCGCGCTGGCCAGAGGCGTGCCGTATTTCTCGGTCTGGATCATCGTGGTGACGACCCCGCGCAGCGAATCGAGATTGACCCGCATGGCCAGGTTTTCCAGCGCCTGCCGCCGGTCGGTCAGGAAGCCGAGTTCGACCGAGGTCAGCTGAAATTCGTCGCCCAGTTCGGGATAGGCGCGGCGCAACTCGCGCGAGACGCGGGCAAAGGCGGCATCGACGGTCAACCCCGCCTCGGCGCAGATGACCATCAGGTCGAGCGCATCGGGCAGGCCCTTGCGGATCGCGGCAGTGCGCTTGTCGACCTGGTTCTTGAGCGCCAAGTCCGGAGCCTTATAGGCCAGCAGGAGCGTACCCGCGACGATCATGTAGCAGCTGAAGCCGCTCCAATCGGCAAAGTCCTCGGTGCCATAGACCCACAGGGCCATGCCGCCGCCCAGGACGATCGGCAGGGCCAGCCGTCCGAAGATGACCGCGAACGCCATCTCCTTCGAGCGGATGCCGGCCTGGAGCAGGCGCAGCTGAATCGCCTTGACCTGTTCGTCCTGCAGCATCTTGAGCGCGTCCAGGACGGTGCGCATCCGCTCCAGCAACGTGGCGCGGTCGATCAGTTGCGCACGGCGCTTCGGCGCATTGTCGATCCCGGCCTTCAGCAGCTCGCGCCGTTCGTTCAAGGCGCGCACCCGCTTCGTCATCGGGTCGCGACTGCCGATCAGGGCATAGCCCGCGACCAGCAGCGCAAAGACGCAGACGCCCCAAAGCAGCGCGCTGAGCGATGCGGGGTCGAGGCCGAGAATGGCGGGCGCGGGACTGGTCATTCAGATCTCGAAACTGATCATGCGGGACATGATGAAGGCGCCCAGGCCCATCCAGACGAAGCCCGCCGCCCCGACCAGCATCAGGCGCGGATCGATGAAGAAGCGGGCCATATAGGGCTGGTTGATCATCCAGATCATGCCGAACACGGCAAAGGGGAGGAAACCGATGATATAGGCCGACGCCTTGGATTCGGACGACATCGCCTTGATCTTCAGCTTCATCTGCGCACGCTTGCGCAGCACATCGGCCAGGTTGGACAGCGTCTCGGCCAGGTTGCCGCCGGTTTCGCGCTGGATGGCGATGGCGATGACGAAGAAGCGGAATTCGGGAATGTCGAGCCGGTCGGCGGTTTCCTGAAGCGCGGCGTCCATGCTGCGGCCGATGCGCATCCGGTCGGTGACGGCGCGGAACTCCTCGCCGATCGGACCCGGTAGTTCGAGCGCGACGACCGCCATCGTCTCGCTGATCGGCAGGCCCGAACGCAGGCCGCGGACCAGCAGTTCGATGGCGTCGGGAAAGCGGACGACGAACTTGTTGCGCCGCTTCACGATCATGCGGCCGACGACCAGATGCGGCACCCAGAGGCCGAGGGCGATGCCGAGCAGCAGCGCGCCGAAGAAGGGCAGGCCGAAGACCATCAGCAGGATCAGCATCCCGAACGACAGTCCCGCACTCGCCATGCCATATTGGCCGACGGTCCAGTCGCGTCCGGTACTGTCCAGCCGGGTGGCCAGCTTGGCGGGATTGGGGAGCAGGCGGCCAAACGCCTTGTCCATCCGCGTGTCACCGGCCAGCGCGATCCCGCGCGAGGCGGCGACGGCCTCCAGCGGCTTGCCGAGGTCGAGCGCGACGCGACCGCGAAGCCCCGCCAGCCGTCGCGTCTGGCTGCGCGAGCGGGCAGGCGCGGCAAAGGCCGCCATGGCCAATACCAGCGTCAGGAAGACGCCCATGGCCAGGATCAGGGTCGCCGTCATCGACATGGTCGTCAGTCGGCCCGGGCCCGCTTGCCGAGCAGCGACTTCAAGTCGAACCGGTCGAGCAGCCCGCGCTTGGCCGACATGTCGACAATGCCCTCGGCCGAGGCGCACAGCCGCTGGGTCAGCTCGATCAGCGGGGCGATGGTGCGCGAGGTGCGGCCGAGTTCGGCGATGGGCTTGCCGACCTTGGCCGCCTGGACGACCAGCTTGGGATCATAGGGCATGACGAAATCGATCGGGCGCTCGATCGACCCCTCGAAATCGCTCTGCGCGATCTCGCACTGGCCGGGCGGCTGGACCCGGTTGGCGATGGTCAGCACCGTCGCCTGCGGCGCATGGGTCTTGGCCCAGGACAGCAGGCGGATGGTGTCGCGCGCGGCGGCCAGGGTCAGCTCGGTGACGAGCAGGATGGTCTGCGCCGATCCGACCAGCATCGGCTGTTGGATCATCATCCCGCGCGGCAGATCGACGATGGTCGTCTCGAAGTTCAGGCGCATTTCGTCCTGCAACTGGGCAAAGGCCTGGCCATCGGTCAGGATCGGCGCGCTGATCGGCGCTTCGGCCGACAGGATCGCCAGCTTTTCCGACGCCTTGACCATGGCGCGTTCCAGGAACAGCCCGTCGATGCGGCTGGGATTGTCGATCGCATCGACCAGCCCGCGTCCCGGCTCCAGGTCCAGCGCCAGCGCGGCGGTGCCGAAATGCACGTCCAGGTCGAGCAGCGCCGTCGTCCGGTCGAGCCGCTCCGCCATCAGCCAGCCGAGCGAGGTGGCAACGGTCGAGGCGCCCACGCCGCCACGCACGCCGACCACCGCGACGCTGCACGTCGCCTTTTCGGGGGCCATCTCCATGGCGCGGGGGGCATGCAGGATGGTGCGGGCCTGCGCGATCGTCTCGCGCAGCTGGTCGGCGTTGATCGGCTTCAGCAGATAGTCGTGCAGACCGCTGGCGATCAGCGAGCGGTACAGCCGGACGTCGTTGACCGATCCGACCGCGATCACGATCGTGCCGGGTTCGCAGACTTCGGCCAGATTGCCGATCTCGCTGGCGGGATCGTCGGTATCGGTCAGGTCGACCAGCAGGATCTGCGGGCTGGCCAATACCGACAGCGACTGGATCGCCGCGGACAGGCCGCCTTTCATCACCTTGTCGACCGACCATCCCTGTTCGGCGACCAGCGGGCGGATCGCCTCGACCGTCCAGTCGTCGCTGACAAAGGCGAGGAACGGGTCGCGAATGGTCAGCATGGCGGGTTTCCAGGGGGCGTTCACTGTGCGCCTCCCGCAGAAGCGCCGCCACCACCGCCGCCCTGGCTGCTATTGGGATCGCGCAGCGTGGTACCGCCACGCCCCGTCGGCGGCGCGGCGCGCAGGGCCTTGACCCCGCGGGTGCCGGTTTCGGTATCGCTGGTGGCGGCACCGGGCACGCCCTGTGCCAGGTCGGTGGGGTTGGCGACCATCGCGGCAAGGTTGCGATTGATCGCACAGCCATGGTTGGACGAGGTCTTGCCATCCCAGTCGAGCGCGGTGTCGCTGCGCAGGTCGGGGCAGCCCGGCACGGTGGCACGGGCGCGAGTCACGACCACGCGAATCGTGGCGGGGGCGACCGGGCTGCGCGTGATCGGCGACGCCTGACCGAGCAGCAGGCCATAGCGACCGATGACGCCCGCGACTTCGCGATAGGCGCCGGGGCCTTCGCCCGCCGGGTCCTCCACCACGACGCGGTCGCCATAGCCGAGATGCAGGTTGCGCGCCCAGCCGTCGAGCCGCCGATCCTCGTCCGCCGCCAGCCGTCCGCCGGACAGCGCCAGGTCGAGCGCATAGTCGGTCTGCGACACGACCGGCTGATGCCGGGTTTCCAGATCCGGCTGACCGGCACCCATGCAGCCGCCGGTCATCAGCATCAGGCCGAGCGGCATCAGAAGGAGGGGCGAGCGACGCATGGGGCGCATTATCCTTGGGCAGGCGGTCATTCGGAAAAGCCCGGAGTCGGCATGGTCTTCTTCTTCGCGGACAGTGCGGTCGCGGAGCCATGCGGCACGGGGGCGACCTGGGCCGCCATCGGTCGACCCTGAACCGGCGGGGTCATGGTCGGCACCGGGCGCGGCGTCGACGTATCGCCGCCGCCGCCCATCCGGCCCAGCAACACGCGTTCGGCGTCATTGGCCGGACGCATCCCGTCGGTCGGCAGCGCGATCTCGGAGGGCGAGTTGACCGGCTTCACCAGATAGGGGGTGATGATGATGACCAGCTCGGTCTCGTTGCGCTTGAACGCGTTGGAGCGGAACAGCGAACCGATCAGCGGCAGGTCGCCCAGCCACGGCGTCTTCTCGATCGAATTGTCGCGCGAGTTGGACAGCAGGCCGCCGATCATCATGCTCTGGCCTGACCCCAGCTCCAGCGTGGTCTCGGCCCGCCTGGTGGTCAGTGCGGGGATCGAGGTTCCGCTGATCGTGACCGAGCCCACCGACGACAGCTGCGATACCTCCGGCCGGACGCGCAGCGAGATGCGCCCGTCGGACAACACCGTCGGCGTGTAGGACAGGCTGACGCCATATTGCTTATACTCGACCGACACCGCGCCGAAGCCGCTGGCCAGCGGAATGGGGATTTCGCCACCCGCCAGGAAGGTCGCGGTTTCCCCCGACAGGGCGGTCAGATTGGGATTGGCCAGCGTCGCCACCTGACCCAGCGACTCGCCCAGGTCGATCGCGCTAAGCAGGTCCATGCCCAACACGCGCCCGCCCAGGCCCAGCGTCGTGCGCTGCGTGCCGGGGTTGAACGTATATCGGGTACCGGCCGGAAGACCCGCCGCATCGGTCAGCTTGTCGATGCTGCCCGCATTCCGGCCCGACGCGATGCCGAACACGAAGCCGCTGGAATTGGCGTCACGGTTCAGCAGGTTGACGCCGATCTGCTTGACGAAGCTGCGATTCACTTCGGCGATGCGGACCTGAAGGTTGACCTGGAGCGGGGTCGCCGTCTTCAACCGGCTGATGATCCGCGTGTCCTTGCCGACATAGGCCTGGACCAGCCGCTCGGCCTCGGCGGCGTCGTCGGGCGCGGCGATGGTGCCGGTCAGCAGGATCAGGCCGTTCATCGGCGTGGCGACGATCTGCGCCTCGGGCATGGCCAGCTTCAGCATCCGGCCGATCGAATCGAGATTGTTGCCGATACGGACGGTCGCCGCATAGACGACCGCGCCGCCGCGCCCTGTGGCAGAGACGGTGGTCTCGCCGGGCTTCTTGCCGAAGATATAGAGCTGGGTCGGCGAGCGGACCTGCACATCGGCGATACTGTCGTCGGCGACGAACAGGTCGGTCATCGGACGGGGCAGGGTGATCAGCCGCGCCCGGCCGGTGTTGATCTCCAGCGCGCCCGAACCGTCGCTGGCCGGGGTCGAATCACCCGGCCCGGACGGCGCCGACCGCGCGGGCGACGGGGCGAGAAGCAGCGGAGCCAGCATCAGCACGAAGGCCGAGGTGCGCGGTGCGCGCAAGAGCAGCGAACGAAGCGACATGGTCAATTTCCATCCCCCATCGGCGCGGCGCCGGATGACGTGCCGGATGACGCGGCGACCGAGCGGCCCCGAGCCACACGCACGCCGGCGCTTTCGGACCTGCCGCGTGCCTGACCGATGGCAGGGGCCGCAGGGTTGATGGCGGAATTGTCGTTGGCCATGGCGATCGCGCCGTGGCTGGGCGTGGAGGCGGTGTTGCGGCCGGGTATGGTGCGGCGCTGATAGCGCGACACGTCCGCTCCGGTGACATAGGACGCCCGGTCGACCATCGGCTGGGCGACCGCGCTGGGATCGCCACCCGCCGCCAGGTCGGCAGGCTGCTCGGCCAGCGCGCGCAGCGACAGCGACAGCGTACCGACCGTCTGCGCGACCGCCAGTTGCTCGGCCATTTTCGGCGTCGTTTCGACGGTGACGGTGGTGAAGGTGTGGACCTGGGTCTTGCCGTCCTCGGCCGCCTGATTGTCGGTGCGCTGGTCGGTCGCCAACACGCGGATGTTGCGCAGGATCGTCTCCGACACCTTGAGCGGAGGACCGTCGCCGCCACCCGCGACATCCTGGGTCAGGACCATGTCGATCCGGTCGCCTGGAAACACGAAGCCCGCAACCGCGGTCTGCGCCGACACGGGCACGGTGACGGCGCGCATGCCGGGCGTGAGCGCAGCGGCCAGGAAGCCGCGATCCCCCGGGCTGACGACCGCGCCCTGCGTCAGCGGCTGACCGGCGGTGATCGCATAGCGCAGCACGGTGCCCTGCAACTTGGCGATGTCGGCCTTGCCGCGCACATAATAGGCCCCGGCCAGCATGTCCTTGGGCCAGGGCTGGAACTTCAGGGCGGTGGGGTCGATGATCGTGCCGACCGGCAAGGTGCGGGTGGCCACCAGGACTTCGGCCTGCGGTTCGACGGGGGCGGCGACCGTGACGGCCTGGGCCTGGGGAACGCTGCTACCCGCGGTGACGGTCCGGGCGAATAGGGCCGTCATCCCTGCCACCAGCAGGGCCCCGACCAGCAGTAACACTTTTCGACTGTCCATCCTGCGTTCTTCGGCCTTGGCCGAGCCCGATGCTCGGTTCGATTGGTTGGTTAAATGGACGGAAAGGGGTTAAATAACGGTTCCTGAAGGACGACGAGCGCGGCCACCGCGATGGCCACACCATAGGGAACCTCGATCGCCGGAGCGGTATCGCCCAGCCTTCGGACGCACAGGCGGTGGTCGACCAGCATCGCGATCGTGACCGCGCCGCCCGCGAGCGACATGACCAGCAACATGCGGAACAGCGACGGCAGGGGCAGCCACAGGGCTACGGCCGCGATCATCTTCACATCCCCGCCGCCCATCATGCCGATGCGAAACGCCTGGGCGAACAGCAGGAACATCGCGACGCCGACGCCGAGCTGCACCACCATGCCGGGCCAGACGGGAACGCCGCTCGCCCACCACCACAGCGGCGCGAGCAGTGCGATCGCGATATTCTTGCGGTCGGCGATCTCACGGGTCCGCGCATCCTCGATCCCCGCCGACACCAGCAGCAGGACGAGCGCCACCACCAGCGCGATACGCATTATGGTCCATTCCATGGCATCAAGCCCTAGACGGCGGGGCTTTCAAAACCGTAACCGGGATGCGGATGACCGACACCCTGTCCCTTCGCCGCAGTTTCCCGGCCGCCGCCACGCTGTCGCGCTGGCACGCGCCCGACGGGTGGGAGCATCGGCGCTTCGACTGGGCGGCGCGCGCGCCGCGCGGACGGCTGTTGTTCCAGACCGGCCGTGCCGATGTGATCGAGAAATATCTGGAGGTCTTTGCCCATCTGGTCGGGCGGGGGTGGAGCGTCACCGCCTTCGACTGGCGCGGGCAGGGGGGATCGGGGCGGTTGCTGGCCGATCGCCATGTCGGGCATGGCGGCAATTTCTCAGGTCTGGTTGAGGATTTGCGGGCCTTCTGGACGGTATGGCGGGCCGAGGACTCCGCAGGCGAACTGCCGCATGTCCTTCTGGGTCATTCGATGGGCGGGCATCTGGCGCTGCGGGCGGTGGTCGAGGGGGCGGTTGATCCGCACGCTCTGATCCTTGTCGCGCCGATGCTGGGCCTGCGCCTGCCGACCGGCGCGCTGCTGGGTGCGGGGATCATCCGCCTGATGAACGCGCTGGGCCGGGCCGAGCGCGGCATCTGGCAGGCCAAGCAAGGACCCGGCCATCATACGCGGCAGCGCAACCTGACCCATGATGTCGAGCGGTTCGAGGATGAGGGTTATTGGTACGCCCAACAGCCCGA
This sequence comes from Sphingomonas sp. Leaf257, assembly GCF_001422185.1. Lineage (NCBI taxonomy): Bacteria > Pseudomonadati > Pseudomonadota > Alphaproteobacteria > Sphingomonadales > Sphingomonadaceae > Sphingomonas > Sphingomonas sp. Leaf257. The sequence continues at coordinate 372,199 of NZ_LMMH01000012.1, read as the reverse complement.
TCTGGCGCTGGGGCCGCCAAGCTGGGGCTGGCTCGCCGCCGCATTGCGCTCGATCCGGGCGCTGGCGCGCGATCCCCGGCTGGACCAGGTGAGCGTGCGCTCGCTGATGCTGATCGCCGAAGCCGACCGGCTGGTGGATCCCAAGGCCGCCACCGCCATCGCCGCCCGGATCGGCGCGCGGGTCGAGCGATTCGGGCCGGAGGCAGCGCATGAGTTGCTGCGCGAGATCGATCCGGTGCGGCTGCGCGCCTTGGCGGCGATCGATGCTTTTCTGGACGGGGTGGCGGCGTGATCCACGACGTCGCGATCGTGGGTGCGGGCATGGCCGGGGCAGGGCTGGCCGCCGCGATCGGATCGCGCGCGCGTGTCCTTCTGCTGGAGGCGGAGGACATGCCCGGCCGCCATGCGACGGGGCGTTCGGCGGCCTTCTGGTCGGAAACCTATGGCGGCCCGGCGGTGCAGCCGCTGACCACCGCCTCGGGGCCTGCCCTGCGCGAAGGCGGCTATCTGACGCCGCTCGGCTCGCTGCATGTCGGCCGCACGGAGGACGAGGCACGGATCGAGCGGCTGCTCACGGATTTCGACGGGAGCGGGGTGGTGCTCTCACGCGTCGATCCGGCGGCGCGTATCCCCGGCCTTCGCCCCGAATGGGTGCACGGCGTCTGGGAGCCGAGCTGCGCCTATATCGACGTCGCCGCGCTCCACGCGGACTGTCTGGCGGCGGCGAAGGCTGCGGGTACGGAAATCCGGACCGACGCGGCTTTGCTGGCGGCCGAGCGGCGCGATGGCGTCTGGCATCTGGAAACCCGCGCGGGATCGTTTTCGGCCAAAGTGCTGGTCAATGCAGCCGGTGCCTGGGCCGATGACGTGGCCAAGCTCGCGGGCGTCGTGCCGATCGGCATCACGCCCTATCGCCGGACGATGGTGCAACTGCGCACCGATCCGCCCGTGCCCGAGGGGCTGCCCCATGTCGTCGACATAGCGGGCCGTTTCTACTTCAAGCCCGAGGCGGGCGGGCGGCTCTGGCTGACCCCGCATGACGAGACGCCGAGCGTGCCCTGCGACATCGCGCCCGAGGAATGGGACGTGGCCGTCGCCATCGACCGGCTGGAAAAGGTCGTCGACTGGCGCGTCGAGGCGGTCGAGCGCCGCTGGGCAGGGCTGCGCAGCTTCGCCCCCGACCGCGCGCCGGTATACGGCTTCGATGCACGCATACCGGGTTTTTTCTGGTGCGCGGGGCAGGGCGGCTTCGGCATCCAGACCGCCCCCGCCGCCTCGGCGCTGGCGGCGGCGTTGCTGCTGGGCGAGAGGCCTGTGCCCGAGGGGGTCGACCCCCAACGCTATGGCGCAGGCCGATTTTCTGCTAAGGGTTGATCGCTTCTTTTCCGGAGAGATCAACATGGCACACAGCTTTGCGATCGAGAAGAACAAGGCGGGCGAATATGTCGCCAAGTTCCGCTACAACAGCGAACTGATCTGGTGGACCGAGGGCTATGCCAGCAAGGCCGGAGCCCGCAACGCCATCGAATCCGTCTTGAAGAACGGACCGAACGCCCCGATCCACGAACCGGAGTGATCTGCGCTTCGGGGCAAAGGACGCGGCAGGCGTTGGATTATTTCCGAAACGTCTCCGCCGCGTCGCTGGCCAGCTTGTCAGCGCGCTCGTTGTCGGGGTGGCCGGCATGGCCCTTCACCCATTTCCACTCGATCTGGTGGCGTTCGGCCGCCGCCAGCAGGGCCTGCCAGAGTTCGGCATTCTTGACCGGCTTCTTGTCCGCCGTGCGCCAGCCATTGCGCTTCCAGCCGTGGATCCACTTGGTCAGTCCGTCCATCACATAGCGGCTGTCGGTCGACAGCGTGACGGCGCAGGGGCGCTTGAGCGCGTTCAGCGCCTCGATCGCGGCCATCAGCTCCATGCGGTTGTTGGTCGTCAGCGCCTCGCCGCCGGACAATTCCTTTTCATGCGTACCCGCGCGGATCAGCGCGCCCCAGCCGCCGGGGCCGGGATTGCCCTTGCACGCGCCGTCGGTGGCGATCTCGACGGGGGTCACAGTCCGGCCTTTCCGTCGCGATAGGCGATATAGCGCCGCCAATAGGCCAGCGGGTCCTTGCGCGTCACCAGCGCGTCGGCGGGGGTGTTGAGCCAGTCCCACGCCCGCGACAGGGCGAAACGCAGACACGCCCCCATCGCCAGCTTCGCGAACGCCGCGCGCTCCGCCTCGGTCAGCGGGAAGTGGCGTTCATATCCCTCGACCAGTGCCTCGCCGATATTGGGCGCGTACACTTCACCGCTGGCGTCGAAACTCCAGGCTGAGTGCATGACGGCCAGGTCATAGACGCGGAAATCGGTGCAGGCGAAATAGAAGTCGATCAGCCCGGTGACCTTGTCGCCCAGCACCAGCACATTGTCGGGGAAAAGGTCGGCATGGATCACACATGTATCGAGGCCCTGCGCCTCCCAGCCCCCCAGCACGGCGTCGAGCGCCTCGCCCATCGCGTCGTGCAGACCCGGCTCGATCCGGTCGAGATCGCGCCCGCATTGCGCGAACAGTGGGCGCCAGCTGGCATGACCCATCGAATTGGGCCGGTTCTGCGGGAAGTCCTGCACCGCCCGGTGCATCGCCCCCATCGCATCCGCCGCCGCCAGCGCCTGGGCCGGGGTGGGGTGCGACAGCGACACGCCGGTCAGGAACTGGATCAGGCAGGCGGGGCGGCCCGCCAGCTCCTGTATCTCCACGCCTTCCCGGTCCTTGATCGCGGGTGGCACCGGCAGGCCCTTCGCCGCCAGATGGTCGAGCAGCGCCAGGAAGAAGGGCAGGTCGCCCGCCGCCACGCGCTTTTCGTACAGCGTCAGGATGAATCGCGCGGTCGTGGTGTCGACCAGGTAATTGCTGTTCTCGACGCCCTCGGCGATCCCCTTGGCGGAGATCAGGTCGCCCACGTCATAGCGTGCCAGAAACGCCGACAGCGCTTCGGCCGAAACCTGCGTATAGACGGCCATGGTTCAGGCGGCCGTTTCCAGCCCGCGGGGCAGCTTGAAGGCGATGGTCTCGCGCGTCGTCTCTTCCTCGCGCTCGGAAACGATGAAGCGTTCCGACAGGCGATCGACCAGTTCGCGCACCAGCAGCTCGGGCGCGGAGGCCCCGGCGGTCAGGCCCAGCGTCTTCACGCCGTCCAGAAACGCCCAGTCGAGATCGGCGGCACGCTGGATCAGCATCGCGCGCTTGCCCGCCCGCTCGGCCACTTCGACCAGGCGCAGCGAGTTGGAGGAATTGGGCGCACCGATCACCAGCACCGCGTCGCACTCGGCGGCGATCGCCTTGACGGCGGCCTGACGGTTGGAGGTGGCGTAGCAGATGTCCTCGCCGCGCGGCCCCTGGATCGTCGGGAATCGGCGCTGCAACGCCTCGATCGTCGCGGCGGTGTCGTCTACCGACAAGGTGGTCTGGGTCAGGAAGGCGAGATTGTCGGGATCGGCGGGTGCGAACGCCTCGACATCCGCAACCGTCTCGACCAGCGACATCGAACCTTGCGGCACCTGGCCGAAGGTGCCGATGACCTCGGGGTGCCCGGCATGGCCGATGAAGACGATGTGGCGGCCCATCTCGACCAGCCGCTCGGCCTGGCGATGCACCTTGGACACCAGCGGGCAGGTGGCATCGAAATAGGCGAGGCCCCGGTTCTCCGCATCGGCGGGCACCGATTTCGGCACCCCGTGCGCGGAGAAGACGACATGCGCGTTGGGCGGCACCTCGTCCAGTTCCTCGACGAAGATCGCGCCCTTGGCCTTCAGGCTGTCCACGACGAACTTGTTGTGGACGATTTCGTGCCGGACATAGACCGGCGCGCCATGTTTTTCGAGCGCCAGCTCGACGATGCGGATGGCGCGGTCGACACCGGCGCAGAAACCGCGCGGGGCGGCGATCAACAGGTCGAGCGGCGGCTTCGTGGCGTCGGTCATGGATGGGGTCATGGGGACGGCTCTACGCCATTGCTTGCGCGCGTCCAACCCGGTTCCTATGCTGGCGGCCAAACCGGCATCCTGCTTCGGCATCTAGAATAGGCGTTTCGACCTGTGAAAGCATCGTTTCTCGCTCCCGTCGCCCTTGCGCTCGTTCTCGGCGGTTGCGCCCGTACGGGTGAGATCGATGCGTCGGGCGGCATCACCGCCGTCCGCTCGGCTTGCCCGATCGTCGGCGTCGCGGCGGGGACCGGCGACATCACGCTGTTCAAGACGCCGGGCGCGACCGACCAGGGTTCGATCGACCTGATCGCCAACCTGACCAATGTTCGCGGCAACTGCGCCGATGCGGGTTCGGACATCGTGACGACGGTCAATTTCGACGTCGAGGCGCGGCGTACCGACACGGCGGCGGCGCGGGACGTGGTGCTGCCTTACTATATCGCGATCGTGCGCGGCGGGACCAACGTCGTCGCCAAGCGCGTCGGCCGGGTGAACGTGCATTTCGATGCGGGCCAGGCGCGCGGCCAGGTGGCGGGCGAGGCCTCGACCACCATCGCGCGGGCGGCAGCGACCTTGCCCGACGATGTTCGCGAAAAGCTGACCCGTCGCCGTAAGGCCGGGGACGAGGATGCGGCGGTCGATCCGCTGACCAATCCGGAGGTGCGCCAGGCGGTGGCCAGCGCCAGCTTCGAGGCACTGGTCGGGTTCCAGTTGACCGACGCGCAGCTGCGGTACAACGCGACTCGGTAATTGGATGTGCCCCGGCGGAGGCCGGGGCCCAGTTACTTGAAGGCTTGTGGTGCGCGGAACATCGCGTGGGAGGCTCAAGTGACCCCCTTGCATTTGCCTCCCACGCGATGTTCCGCGCGTCTCTGACCAAGCGGCGCCTGGGCCCCGGCCTTCGCCGGGGAACGAAGAAGGGCGTCGATCTCGCATCCCGCTCGACCCCACAATCCACAACATTGATCGCGCCCACCGCCGTTCCCGATTGACTTGAGGCAACCCTGTCGGCAGAGGGCGCGGCGTCGATGTCGGACATGTCCGACATAGGCGCGCGCGGGAGAGCGCCGGGTTCGCCTTTCAGGTGACGAAAACCCGGCCGCCGAAGGAGCAACCACCCCGGAATCTCTCAGGCAAATGGGACCGCGCGATCGCCATCGACACTCTGGAAAGCGCGCTTCGGCTCACGCCGTCGTGCCACCGAAGGGGTAAGCCGGAATTTCCGGCGAAAGCTCTCAGGTTCCGTGACAGAGGGGGATCGGATCGGGTAAGGACATTTGCGTCCCTAGCCGACACCCTTTTGACGGAGACCGGCCCCGTGAGCGACACCGCAGACCTGAACGTAGAAGACGCCCCCGAGGGTCAGGAGATCATCCAGACGCTGCCGCTGGACGCATGGCATCGTGCGCGCGGCGGCCGGATGGTCCCGTTCGCGGGCTATGAAATGCCGGTCCAGTATGAAGGCATCATGGCCGAGCATCTCTGGACCCGCGAGTCGGCCGGGCTGTTCGATGTCAGCCATATGGGTCAGGTGGTCTTCACCGGCGAGAACGGTCTGGGCCCGGTCATCACCGCGCTGGAAAAGGTCCTGCCGGGCGACATCGCCGGCCTGGGCTCTGCCAAGAACCGCTATTCGCTGCTGCTCAACGAAGAGGGCGGCATCCTCGACGACTTGATGGTGACCAAGCGCACCCTCGACGGCGCGGAAGAGCTGTACATGGTCGTCAACGGCGCGACGAAGTATGACGACATCGCCTATCTGCTCGACTTCATCCCCGACGATGCGACGCTGAACCTGCTCGACGAGCAGGCGCTGCTGGCGCTCCAGGGGCCGAAGGCGGTCGATGCGCTGTCGCGGATCGTGCCGGGCGTCGAGGCCTTGGTGTTCATGACCGCCGCCGACTTCAACTGGAACGACGTGCCGCTGTGGATCAGCCGCTCGGGCTATACCGGCGAGGACGGTTACGAAATCTCGATCCCGGCCGAGCATGCCGCCGCGTTCGCCGACCGCTTGTGCGAACAGGCGGAAGTGAAGCCGATCGGCCTGGGCGCGCGTGATTCGCTGCGTCTGGAGGCGGGGCTGCCGCTTTATGGCCATGATCTCGACCCCGAGACGACACCGGTGATGGCCGATCTGGGCTTCGCGCTCGCCAAGAAGCGTCGCGAGGCGGCGGACTTCCTGGGCGCCGAGCGGATCCTGTCCGAGCGCGAGAACGGCCCGGCCGTCAAGCGTGTCGGCCTGACCGTCGCGGGTCGCCAGCCGGTGCGCGAAGGCGCGTCGGTGGTGGCCGAGGACGGCTCGGTCATCGGCCGCGTGACCAGCGGCGGCTTTGCCCCCTCGATGGGTGCGCCGATCGCGATGGCCTATGTCCCGACCGCGCTGGCGACACCCGGCACGGCCCTCAAACTGCTTCAGCGCGGCAAGACCCATGACGCCACCGTCACGGCGATGCCGTTCGTCCCCCATCGTTATGTTCGTTCAGGAGCCAAGTGACCATGAGCCGCTATTTCACCGAAGATCATGAGTGGATCGACGTCGACGGTGATGTCGGCACGGTCGGCATCTCCGATTATGCGCAAGGAGCCCTGGGCGACATCGTGTTCGTCGACGTCCCCGAGGAAGGCCGCGAGCTGAGCAAGGGTGACGAGGCTGCGGTGGTCGAGTCGGTCAAGGCCGCCTCGGACGTCTATGCGCCGGTTTCGGGCACCGTCGTCGAGGGCAACGCCCAACTGGCCGACGAGCCTGCGCTGGTGAACAGCGATCCGGAAGGCGAGGGCTGGTTCTTCAAGATCACGCTGTCGGACGCCTCGGAGCTGGACGCGTTGATGGACGAAGCCGCCTACGCCGCGTTCGTCGCAAAACTCTGATCTTCTTACTCCCCTCCCGCAGGCGGGAGGGGCTGGGGGAGGGGACTCGTTCTCCCCCCGGACCATCAGGCTTGTTGAAGCCGACTGCCCTCCCCCGACCCCTCCCGCCTGCGGGAGGGGAGAAGAAGGGGAAGGGCGATGACCCCTCGATCCGCGAGGTTTTCGGGGTGAGGGGCGGAGAAATGGAACGCATGCGCTACCTGCCCCTTACCTCTTCCGATCGGGCCGAGATGCTCTCGGTCATCGGTGCCGGATCGGTCGACGACCTGTTCGTCGACGTGCCCGAATCCGCCCGCCTGTCCGGCCCCATCGAGGGGCTGCCCAACCACGCGTCCGAACTGGCGGTCGAGCGGCACATGACCGCGCTCGCGCGCAAGAACATGGTCGCGGGCGACGTGCCCTTCTTCCTGGGTTGCGGCGCGTATCGCCATCATGTGCCCGCCAGCGTCGATCACCTGATTCAGCGCGGCGAGTTCCTGACCGCCTACACGCCCTATCAGCCCGAAATCGCGCAGGGCACGCTACAGATGCTGTTCGAGTTCCAGACGCAGGTCGCGCGTCTGCTCGGCACCGATGTCGCCAACGCCTCCATGTATGACGGCTCGACCGCCTGCTGGGAAGCGATCGGCATGGCGCGGCGCATCACCAAGAAGTCGAAGGCGATCCTGTCCTCGGGCCTGCACCCGCACTATGTCTCGGTCGCCAAGACCATGGCGAAGTATACCGGCGACACGCTGGAAACTAGCACGCCCGTCCTGACCGCCGAGACCGATATCGACCAGATGATCGCGGCGATCGATGGCGACACGTCCTGCGTCGTCGTCCAGTATCCGGACATTCTCGGCCGCATCGCCGACCTGACGCCGCTGGCCGAGGCCTGCCACGCCAAGAAGGCGCTGCTGATCGCAGTCGTGACCGAGCCGGTCGCGCTGGGCGCTGTCCGTAGCCCGGGCGAGATGGACGCCGACATCGTCGTCGGCGAAGGCCAGTCGCTGGGCGTCGGGCTTCAGTTCGGCGGGCCCTATGTCGGCCTGATGGGCTGCAAGGACAAATATATCCGCCAGATGCCGGGCCGCTTCTGTGGCGAGACGGTGGACGCCGACGGCAAGCGCGGCTTCGTGCTGACGCTCTCGACCCGCGAGCAGCATATCCGCCGTGAAAAGGCGACGTCGAACATCTGCACCAATTCGGGTCTGTGCGCGCTCGCCTTCTCGATCCACATGACGTTGCTGGGTGAGGCGGGTCTGCGCCGCATGGCGGGGATCAACCACGCCAATGCATGCCGCGCGGCCGACCGTCTGGCGAAGGTGCCGGGCGTCAAGCTGGTCAACGACGTGTTCTTCAACGAGTTCACGCTGGACCTGGGCCGCGAGGCGCGCCCGGTCGTGCGGACGCTCGCCGAGCGCGGCGTGCTGGCGGGCGTGTCGCTCGGGCGGCTCTATCCGGGCGAGGACGCCCTTGCGAACGGACTGGTAGTGGCGGTCACCGAGACGGTGACGGCGGAGGATATCGAGACGCTTGCCAAGGCTCTCGAGGAGGTGCTGGCATGACGATCAACCAGAGCGGCTGGAAGCCTACGAGCCCCGAAGCCAACCAAGCGTCGGTCCCGGCGACCTTCACCGGCAATCGCGCGCTGATGCTGGAAGAAAAGCTGATCTTTGAGATCGGCGACAGCGAGACGACCGGCGTCGACTTCGCCGAGGGCGATGTCGCGGGTTCGCGTCTGGGCGACCTGTCCCGCAAGGACCCGATCGGCCTGCCCGGTCTGTCGGAGCCGGAGACGGTGCGCCACTATACCCGTCTGTCGCGGCAGAACTACGCGATCGACCTGGGCCTGTTCCCGCTCGGTTCGTGCACGATGAAGCACAATCCGCGCCTGAACGAGAAGATGGCCCGCCTGCCCGGCTTCAGCGACGTTCACCCGCTGGCTCCCGTCGACACGGTGCAGGGCGCGCTGGAGGTCATTCACCAGCTGGCGCACTGGCTGGTCACGCTGACGGGCATGACCTCGGTCGCGATGAGCCCCAAGGCGGGCGCGCATGGCGAGCTGTGCGGTATCCTGGCGATCAAGGCGGCGCTGGAAAAGCGCGGCGAGGGCCATCGCAAGGTGATCCTGGTGCCGGAGTCAGCGCACGGGACCAACCCGGCGACGGCGGCGTTTGCAGGCTTCTCGGTCGAGGACATCCCCGCGACTGCGGACGGCCGTGTCGACACGGCGGCGCTGAAGGCGCGGCTCGGGCCGGACGTGGCGGGCGTGATGATCACCAACCCGAACACCTGCGGCCTGTTCGAACGCGACCTGAAGGACATTTCCGACGCGGTCCATGCGGCGGGCGGATACGTCTATTGCGACGGCGCGAACTTCAACGCCATCGTCGGGCGCGTCCGTCCGGGCGATCTGGGCGTCGATGCGATGCACATCAACCTGCACAAGACCTTCTCGACCCCGCATGGCGGCGGCGGGCCGGGTTCTGGGCCGGTGGTGTTCTCGGAGGCGCTGACTCCGTTCGCGCCTTTGCCCTTCGTCGAGAAGACGGGTGAGGGCTTCCGTCTGGTCGAGGAGGAAAATGCCGACGACCATCACGCCGACAGCTTCGGCCGCATGGTCGCCTTCCACGGCCAGATGGGCATGTTCACCCGCGCGCTGACCTATATCCTCAGCCACGGCGCCGACGGCCTGCGCCAGGTCGCCGAGGATGCGGTGCTCAACGCCAACTATGTCCTGCGCTCGCTGGAGAACACGCTGGACGCCCCATTCGCCAAGAGCGGCCCGTGCATGCACGAAGCCATCTTCTCGGACGAAGGCCTGGCCGAGGGCTTCTCGACGATCGACGTCGCCAAGGCGCTGATCGACGAGGGTTTCCACCCGATGACCATGTATTTCCCGCTGGTCGTCCACGGCGCGATGCTGGTCGAGCCGACCGAAACCGAGTCGAAGGCCGCGCTGGATCAGTTCATCGGCGCGCTGGCGTCGGTGGCGGAGCGGGCCAAGGCGGGCGATCCGTCGCTCAAGACCGCGCCGCACTTCGCGCCGCGCGCACGCCTCGACGAGACGCTCGCCGCGCGCAAGCCCGTGCTGGTGTGGAAGGACAAGGCGGCCTGATCGCATAGCTGCCCTCACCCTTCCGGCGCTTCGCGCCTCCCTCCCTCTCCCCATGGGAGAGGAGTGACGGGTCGTCCATGCCCCCGGCATGGACTGAACAGCGCGGGGCGCTGTTCACCCGGCACTGGGCCCGCCCGCGATAGCGGGTGGGAAGGGTGAGGGTAGTTGTCTGATCAAAACGCCGTGAACAGGCAAATCCCGCCCAGGATCACGCCGGGCGCATTGGCGAAGACGATCGGCCAATCCCGCTTCTCGCGCAGAAACCCGTACGCGACCCAGAGCGCGCAATTCACCATCGTCGCCAGCGGCTGAATCACCGAACCCTTCTGGCCCGCCAGGTTGAGCTGAATCTGGTCGATATAGGACAGGTACATGGCCACCGCCGTGGCGGTCGCGATCCAGCCGAGCAGCATCAATTTCCGTTCGCTCACAGCCGTTTGGTCTCCTTCTTCATGACAGATAAATCGATTGAAGCCTGGTGCTGCAACGCGCAAGCGGGGCAGGATGCTCCGGGGCGGAAAAGGGACGAGCATGCGCTTTGACACAAGCGACGCGACGACGCTGGAGACGATCCTGCGCTGGCGCCGCGACGTCCGCCATTTTCGCACCGATCCGATCGACGAGGCGGTGCTGGCGCAGCTGGCCGAGACGATGGCGCTGGCCCCCTCGGTCGGCAATGCCCGGCCATGGCGGGTGATCCGCGTCGAGGACCCTGCATTGCGCGCCGCCGTCCGCGCCGATTTCCGACGCTGCGACGAAGAGGCGGCGGCCGATTATGCCGACGAACAGGCCGCGGCGTATCGCGCACTGAAACTGGCGGGCCTGGACGCCGCGCCGGTCCAGCTGGCGGTCTTCACCCATGTCGATCCGGCGGAGGGGCACGGCCTGGGTCGCCGCACCATGCCGGAGACGCTGCGCCAGTCGACCGCGATGGCGATCCACACGCTGTGGCTGGCGGCGCGCGCGGCCAATCTGGGGATGGGGATGGTCTCGATCCTCGATCCGGGCGCGATGGAGCGGCTTTTCGCGGTGCCCGAGGACTGGGCCTTCACGGCGTATCTGTGTCTCGGCCATGCCGAATGGGACGACGACACGCCCCTGCTCCACCGGGCCGGATGGCAGGAGAATGCGCCGACCCGCTGGGAGGTGCGGTAACAAACTTTCTCCCCTTCCGGGGGAGGATCAATCCTCCGCGGCGGCCGAACTGGTCTGCTGCTTGCCCAGCCTTTGCTCGCGCCAGACGATGAACAACCCGCTGGCGATGATCACCGGCGCGCCTGCCCAAGTTCCCGCCGTCGGCAGCACCCCGAAGATCAGCCAGCCATAGACGGTCGCCCAGATCAGCCCCGAATAATCCATCGGCACGACAGCCGCGACCGGCGCCAGCCGCGATGCGCCGGTCAGCGCCAGTTGCCCCAGGCCGCCCGCCAGTCCGATCGAGACCAGCACCACCCAGGTCAGTGGATCATGCATCTTCAGGTGGAAGGCATAGGGCACGGCGATGAAGGGCAGGGTCAGGACGGTGAAGTAGAAGACGGTCGTGGTCGCGGGCTCGTCGCGCAGCTGGCGCAGGACGATCGCGACGATCGCGACGAACATCGCCGCCATCAGCCCGACGCCCGCCCCGAACAGCGACATGTCGCTCGCCCCCGGCCGCACGACGAGCAGCACGCCCGCAAAACCGACCAGCACCGCGCTCCAGCGCTGCAAGCCCGTCTTCTCGCCCAGCACCAGTGCGCCCAGCAATGTCGCGAAGATCGGCACGGTAAACTGGAACGTCGTCGCCTCGGCCAGAGGCAACAGCATCACCGCGCCGAAGGTGAAGACCATGCCGACCAGCCCGACCATCGCCCGCTTGGCATGCCCCTTGAGCCGCTGGGTGCGCAGCGACGCCAGGCCCGGCCCCGCCAGGACGAAGGCGAGCACGACCGGCAGCGCGCAAAGCTGGCGAAAGAACATGGTCTCGGACAAGGTCGCCCCGCGCGACTCGGCCAGCTTCACAAGGGCCGACATGGTCGACAGGAAGAAGATGGCGATCAGGCGCAGGCCGATGCCTTTCAGCACGCGGTCGTCGGACTTGGGGGACATGGGACGCCTCCTAGCCGCAGTGCGACTATGGCGAAAGGCCGCAAGCGTCCGCCCTCTTGGCGAAACCGGGTCTTTGCCGCTATCGGGCGGGCATGAAGCATGCTCTGTCCGTCACCCGCGACGCGGATTTCTCCGCCTGGTATCAGTCCGTCATCGCCGAGGGCGATCTGGCCGAGGAATCGGGCGTCCGTGGCTGCATGGTTATCCGCCCCTGGGGCTACGGCATCTGGGAGCGCATCCAGCGCCTGCTCGACGATCGCATCAAGGCGACGGGGCATGAGAATTGCTATTTCCCGCTGTTCATCCCGCTCAGCTATTTCGAGAAGGAAGCCGAGCATGTCGACGGCTTCGCCAAGGAAATGGCGGTCGTCACGCATCACCGGCTGATCGCCGATGGCAAGGGTGGGCTGGTCCCCGATCCCGAGGCAAAGCTGGAAGAGCCGCTGGTCGTGCGGCCGACGTCGGAGACGGTGATCGGCACCGCCTTTGCCCGCTGGGTCCAGTCGTGGCGCGACCTGCCGGTGCTGATCAACCAATGGGCCAATGTCGTCCGCTGGGAAATGCGCACCCGCATGTTCCTGCGCACCGCCGAGTTCCTGTGGCAGGAGGGGCATACCGCTCATGCCACGGTCGACGAGGCCCGCGCCGAGACGATCCAGATGCTGGAAGTCTATCGCAGCTTCGCGGAGGATTGCCTCGCCATGCACGTCATCGCGGGCGAAAAGCCGGAGAATGAGCGCTTCCCCGGCGCGGTCGAAACCTATTCGATCGAGGCGATGATGCAGGATGGCAAGGCGCTTCAGGCCGGGACCAGCCACTTCCTGGGCGACAATTTCGCGCGAGCCCAGAATATCCGTTTCCAGAATGCCGAGGGTGGCCTGGACTTCGCGCAGACGACGAGCTGGGGTGTTTCAACCCGGATGATCGGCGGCATGATCATGGTCCACGGCGACGATGACGGCATGCGCGTGCCGCCCAAGGTTGCACCGTGGCAGGTGGTGATCGTCCCGATGCTGCGCGATCAGCCCGAGGACGAGGCGCTGCTGAGCTATTGCCGCGACCTGCAAAAGGAACTGGTCGGTCAGTCCGCGCTGGGCGAGCCGATCCGCGCGATGGTCGATGCCCGCGCGCAAAAGGCCGCCAACAAGCGCTGGGGCTGGGTCAAGAAGGGTGCGCCGGTCGTCATCGAGGTCGGCGGTCGCGACATGGCGGGCGGCAACGTCTCGGTCATCCGCCGCGACCGGCTGTACCGCGAGGACGGCAAGCTCGACTCGGTCGTGCAGCCGCGTGGCGATTTCGTGAGCGGTGTCGCCGATCTGCTGGCCGACATCCAGGGCGAACTCCACCGCCAGTCGGCCGAGCGGTTGAAGGCGCAGATCGTGCCCGTCGACGACTGGGCAGGTGTCGAGGCGCATTTCGCGGACGGCGTGAAGAACCCCGGCTGGGTCGATGTCCGTTGGGCCAAGCCCACGGGCAAGGAACTGGAGCAGGTGGTCGAGAAGTTGAAGGGCCTTAAGCTGACCATCCGCAACGCCCCGATGGGCCAGACGGGTTGCGACGACGGTCCCTGCATCTTCACCGGCCGCGAGGCGGTGGAGCGCGTGCTGATCGGCCGGGCTTACTAACGGAACTCCCCCTCCCGCAGGCGGGAGGGGGTTGGGGGGAGGGCCGGAGGTCTCACCGAGACCATCGCTCGTGGCGTTTCCCTCCCCCGGCCCCTCCCGCCTGCGGGAGGGGAGAAGAAGAGGGGGCTTACCCGCTCACCAACCCCGCCCACGGCAAGTCCGGCCCGGCGGGCACGATCCCGGTCGGGTTCAGCTCCAAATGGCTGGCATAATAATGCGTCTTGATGTGATCGAGATGCACCGTCGCTGCGATCTCCGGAATCGCCAGCATCCGCTCCAGCAAGGCTTCCAGTGCCGGATAGTCCTGCACCCGCCGGACATTGCATTTGAAATGCCCGTGATAGACCGCATCGAAGCGGACCAGCGTGGTGAACAGCCGAATGTCCGCCTCGGTCATCCGATCACCGATCAGCCATTCTCGCCCCTTCAGCCGCGCTTCCAGCGAATCCAGTTCGGCGAATAGCGGGCCGACCGCTTCGTCATAGGCCGCTTGGGTCTTGGCAAAGCCGCATTTGTAGACGCCGTTGTTCACCCGGTCATAGACGGTGGCGTTGACCGCATCGATCTCTTCGCGAAGGTCCGAGGGGTAGTAATTCCCCTCCCGCGCGCCCAGCCCGTCGAACGCGGTGTTGAACATGCGGATGATCTCGGCCGACTCGTTGCTGACGATCGTATCGCGCTGCTTGTCCCACAGGACCGGCACCGTCACCTTGCCGCTGTAACCGTCGCGGGCTCGGGCATAGAGCTGCCACAGATAGTCCGAACCGTGGAGCGGGTCGCCGGTGCCGCCGCGCTCGGTGGCGAAGGTCCAGCCATTTTCGCGCATCAGCGGATCGACCACCGACAGGCCGATCATGTTCTCCAGCCCCTTCAGCGCGCGGACGATCATCGTGCGATGCGCCCAGGGGCAGGCATAGGAGACATAGAGGTGATAGCGCCCCGCCTCCGCGCGGTGGCCGGTCTGGCCGTCGGGGCCGGGTTCTCCGTCCGCCGTCAGCCAGTCGCGAAAACCGGAGTCGGGGCGTTTGAAGCTGCCCTTCTCGTCCGATTTGAACAGTCCGTCGGCGTGCCAGACGCCGTCCACCATATTGCCCATGCGTGTGTCTCCTTTGGGGAGGGTACGCATGGGGCGGGGGAGCGATCCAATCCTCCCCGGTACGGGGAGGGGGACCATGCGCAGCATGGTGGAGGGGGCGTGCCGCAAGGTGGGGCCTGTGTGGAGGCCCCCCTCCGTCAGCGCTGGCGCGCTGCCACCTCCCCGTACCGGGGAGGATTAGCGCCGTTTGCCGTTGTGGCGGATGTTGGCGGGCCGCCCACGCCGTTTCAGCACCCGGCGCGGTTCGGGGGCCGCACCCTTGCCGTCGGGCAGCTCGAAGCGCAGCGCGCCCGATACTGGGTTCGCCTCGGCCAGGCGCAGCGGCAGGCGCTGGCCCAGTTTGTAGATTTCGCGGCTCTTCTCGCCGAGCAGTTGCTGCGACGACTCGTCGTAATGGAAATAGTCGCCGCCCAGGTCGCGGATCGGCATCAGCCCATCGCCGCCCACGCCGTCGACGGTGGCGAAGAAGCCGAAATTGGTGACGCCGGTAATCCGCGTCTCGACCACCTGGCCGACATGCTCGGATAGATAGGCCGCGACATAGCGGTCGATCGTCTCGCGCTCCGCCTCCATCGCGCGGCGTTCATACTGGCTGATCGAAGTGCCCAGCCGCTCCATCTCCTCGCCCTCCGGCAGCAACCCGCCATCGCCCAGCTTGTACGCCCCGACCAGCGCACGGTGCACGACGAGGTCAGCATAGCGCCGGATCGGCGAGGTGAAATGCGCGTACGACCCCAGCGACAGGCCGAAATGCCCCTGATTGACCGGAGCGTAATAAGCCTGGGTCTGCGAGCGGAGGATCTGCTCCATCACCTGCGGCTTGAAGTCCGCGTCGCCGATCTTGTCGATGATCCGGTTGAAGGTCGCCGGGCGGATCACCTGTCCCATCGCAAATGGAATGTCGAAGGTTTCCAGATACTCCTTCAGCGCGACCAGCTTGGTGCGGCTGGGCACCTCATGCACGCGGTACATGACGGGGGCCTTCTTGGCCTCCAGCGCCTTGGCGGCGGCGACGTTGGCGGCGATCATGTAATCCTCGATCAGCCGGTGCGCATCCAGCCGGGCCCGCGGCGCGACCGACAGGATACGGCCATTCTGGTCGAGCACCACGCGCCGTTCGGGCAGGTCGAGGTCGAGCGGCTCGCGATCGTCGCGCGCCTTGGCCAGCGCCGCCCAGCAGTCCCAGAGCGGCCGCAGGGCCGTCTCGGTCAGCGGGTGCGACAGCTCGCCGTCGATGGCGGCCTGTGCGTCCTCATACGCGATATTCGCCGCCAGCCGCACGACCGCGCGGGTGAAGCGGAAGCCCTTGAGCTTGCCGTCCTTCGTCACCTGAAGATGACAGGCGAGCGCGGCGCGGTCCTCGCCCTCCTTCAGCGAACAGACATCGGCCGACAGGATCTCGGGCAGCATCGGCACCACCCGGTCGGGGAAATAGACCGAGTTGCCCCGCCGCCGCGCATCCTTGTCGATCGCCGAGCCGGGACGGACATAGAAGCTGACGTCCGCAATGGCGACGATGGCGCGCCAGCCCTCGGGGTTCGCGGGATCGTCGTCGGGCGCCGCCCAGACCGCATCGTCATGGTCGCGCGCATCGACGGGATCGATCGCGACGATGGGCAGGTCGCGCAGATCCTCGCGGTCGTCGCCCAGCGGCTGGCGCGCGACGCGCTCGGCTTCTTCCAGCGTCTCGGGCTGGAAGCGATCGGGGATCTCGAACTTGTGGATCGCGATCAGCGAGAAGCTGCGCGGGGCGAAGGGATCGCCCAGCCGTTCGACCACCTTTGCGGTGATGCGCGGCGGACGGCCCGCCTTTTCGGCGAGCACCAGGTCGCCCGCTTCCGCGCCGCCGGTGTCCGACACCATCATCTCGCGCCGGTCCTTCTTGTCGACGCTGGTCAGCCAGAAGCGCCCCGCCTCCTCGCGCAGCACGCCCAGCACCTGTTCGGAGGCGGGGGCGATCGTCTTCATGACATGCGCGATCCAGCCGCCGCCCGCTTCCTCGGTACGCGCCAGCACCCGCTGGCCGATGCCGAGGCTCCCGCGCTTGCGCTCGCGGATGCGCAGGCGAGGAATGGGGACGCCGTCCGCCTCCCAACGCTCGGGCTGGCCCCAGACATTGCCGCCGTCATCGACATCGACGACACGCAGCACCGTCACCTTGGGCAGCCCGCCCATCTTGTGAAAGGCGCGGCCCGGCGCGCTGTCGATCAGCCCTTCATCGGCCATGTCCTTGAGCAGCGCCTTCAGGCCGATCTTCTCCTGCGCGGAGAGACCGAAAGCACGTGCGATCTCGCGCTTGCCAGCGGGCTGGTCCGACTGTTCGATAAAGGAGAGGATTTGCTCACGGGTCGGTAGACCCGGTTGGGGTTTTTTCATGGGATGGAGATAGGGGGTAGGGGAGGCGGCGTCACCCCCGAAGCTGATCCTCCCCGGCACGGGGAGGGGGACCGCCGCGAAGCGGTGGTGGAGGGGGTTCGCCACATAGGGTTCGCTTGCTGGAACGCCCCCTCCACCATGCTTCGCATGGTCCCCCTCCCCTTGCAGGGGAGGATTAATAACGACATGATCCAATGTAATACCAGTATGGCGTAGCGGGACCGACGAATATGATGACATTATGGGCTTCGGCCGCGATCCTGGCGGCGGCTCCCGCAGCGCAGGGCGATTTGGACCGGTTGGCGGCGACGCTCGGCTATCGCTACACCATCCTGACCAACCGTCCCGCATCCTGCCCGACCGGCACGCCGCGCTGTTTCGAGGCGGATATCGCCATCGCCGTGCCCGAGGGCGCGCCAAGCCTGCCGGTCGAAATCCGCTACAGCCTGGTCAACCCGGTGCTGAAGATCGACAGCGACACCTTCGACAACCGCATGATCAACGGCGATCTGAACGTCCTGACGCTGAAGCCCGGCCAGCAGTTGAAGCCGGGCCGGACCTATCATGTGAAGCTGACCGGCCTGGGCGCCTTCTTCTCGCGCAATCACATGATGCCCAACGCGATGCTGGCGGCCGAGGGCCTTACCCCGCGTGTGATCGCCGCGACCCGGACGGGGACCGATGCCGAGACGGGGCTGGAGACGCTTCCTTTCGTAGCCCCGATGACCGATGAGGCCGCGCTCGCCCGCAGCGCCCCCGACGACCAGACGGTCTGGCGGACCCCGGAGCGCGCCTTTGCTCTTTATGCCGAGCGGGGGGCGGCGACGCCGGTCGATGTCGCGATCCTGCCCCGACCCGCGAAGGTCACGCGCCCGGCCGGTGCGCCGGTCGATCTGTCCAAGGGAATGCGCGTGACGACGCAAGGTTTCACCCGCGCCGCCATCGCGCCCGCGCTGGCCGGATTGCCGATGGGGACGGTGCCGTTGACCATCCGCAAGCAGGCGGGCATCGCCGCCGAGGGTTATCGCCTGACCGTGGCACAGGGCGGTATCACTGTCGCGGCGGCGGATGCGGCGGGGGCATCCTATGCGCTTCGCTCGCTGGCGCAGCAGATGGCGGCGGAGGGGACGACGCTCCGCCCGCTGATTACCGAGGATGCGCCGCGCTACGGCTTTCGCGGGCTGCATATCGATCTGGCGCGCAACTTTCACAGCAAGGCCGAGATACTGAAGCTGATCGAGCAGATGGCGGTGTACAAGCTGAACACGCTGCACCTGCATCTCGGCGATGACGAGGGCTGGCGCTTGCAGATCGCAGGCCTGCCCGAACTGACCGAGGTGGGGGCGTATCGCTGCACCGACCTGTCGGAGAAGAGCTGCCTGTCGCCGCAACTGGGGGCAGACCCGGCCAGGGAGGCAGTCACCAACGGCTATCTGACCGCGGCCGACTATACTGAAATCCTGCTTGCCGCCGCCGCGCGGCAGATCGACGTCATCCCCTCCTTCGACATGCCCGGCCATTCGCGCGCGGCGATCCGGTCGGTGGAGGTGCGCTATCAGCGGCTGATGGCCAAGGGCGACCGCGCTGGGGCCGAGCGTTTCCGGCTGGTCGAGCCGGGCGATACCACCCGCTATTCCAGCGTCCAGCATTATGACGACAACACGCTGAACGTCTGTATTCCCAGCACCTATCGCTTCATCGAGACGGTGATCGACGATATCGCCGCCCTGCACAAGGCGGCGGGGGTGCCGCTGACCACCTATCATATCGGCGCGGACGAGACGGCGGGGGCCTGGGTTCAGTCGCCCGCCTGCAAGGTGATGATGGGCCAGACGGGCCTGCAGCCCAAGCAGCTCGGCGCCTATTTCATCGAACGCATTTCCGCCGACCTCGCAAAGCGCGGCATCGCGGTCGCCGGATGGAGCGATGGCCTGGGCCACACCGACCCTGCCAAGATGCCGCCCAAGGTTCAGACCAACATCTGGAGCAACCTGCACGCGGGCGGCGTGGCCGAGGCGCATGGCCAGGCCAATCGCGGGTGGAAGACGGTGCTGTCGATCCCCGATCTCGGCTATTTCGACATGCCCTATGCCGCCGATCCGAACGAGACCGGCTATGATTGGGCCTCGCGCGGGGTGGATAGCTTTCAGGTATTCGGCTTCATGCCGGGCAATCTGGCCGCCAACGCCGCGCTGATCCCCAACATCCTCGCCCAGCCCAAGGCGATCGCCGACACCGTGCCGCTCCAGCCGGGCCGCAGCATCGCCGGGCTCCAGGCGCAGTTGTGGAGCGAGACGGTGCGTCGCGACAGCCAGGTCGATTACATGCTCTTCCCGCGATTGCTGGCTTTGGCCGAGCGGGCGTGGAGCAAGCCGGATTGGGAGCCCGCTTATGTCGCTGGTACCGGCTATCAGCCGAACGACCCCCGCGTGGACCGGACGAAGCTGCTGGCCGGATGGCGGGATTTTGCGGGCCGGATGGGTGCGCAGATGCGACTGCTCGACCGGGCGGGCGTGACCTATCGCCTTGCCCCGCCGGGCGCGCGGATCGCGAACGGCAGGCTGGAGGCGAACACCGAGTTCGCCGGAACGCCGATCGAGTATCGCAGCGGCGGCTCGGCCTGGACCCGCTACACCGGGCCGGTGGCGGTGACGGGGGTGGTCGAGCTTCGCACCCGTACCCCCGATGGCCGCCGCGCCAGCCGGACGGTTACGGTTTCGCCGTAACCGCGATCAGGCTGGGCGCATCGGCGATGAAGCGGTCGAGCACGCCGTCGGCGATCTTGATCGGCCCGTCGAAGCGCACCGCGCCCTTGATGCTCTGCACGGCGGCGGCCTGATCCGCGATCCGCTTGGCGTCGGCGAAGTAGCGGGTCGCCGCTGCATTGCCCTGCTCGGCGGCGTCCAGTCCGGAGGCGGTCTGCCCCAGCGCGCGGCCCCAGAGCTGCATCGCCTCCAGCCAGGGGGCGGCCTGTTCGGCAAAGGCCGGGTCGACCACGCCCGCGCGGATCGTGTCGGGCGCATCGGCCAGCGCATCGGCCTTGGCATGGAGTTCGGCCAGTGCCGCACGGCGTTCGCCCGCGTCACCGTTCGCCAGCGCCTCGCGAACATGGTCGAGCAGCGCCTTCAGCTTGGGCGCCTGTTCCTGCCAGGGCTGGCTGCCGAAAGTGGGGGCGAGATGCTGGGTGTCGAACAGCTCCAGCAGTGCCGCCGTTGCGCGGGCATCTCCCCCAGCCAGATCGCGAGCGGCGTAATGCCAGGTGCGGTCGGCGTCATAGCCCTTGTCGTTCCACCCGAACGCCAGCACCCCCGTCACCGCAACCCGGCTGGGCGCTTCCTGGTTCATCGGGTTGGAGAGAATACCGGTCAGCTCGGACGACAGCCCGGCCTCGCGCTTGGCATAGGGGGCAAGCAGCAGACGTCCGGCCGAACTCGCATAGTCGTTGACCGGATAATTGTCCCACAGCAGCGTCTTGCGCCCGAACGCCTTGGTCGCGGCCTTGGCATCGGGGATGGAGATGGCGGGCGGCACGACATCGGTGCCGGTCCACTGCACGACGATGCGCGGGTTCAGATTGGCGCGGAGGGCCGCCTTGTAGGGGCTTTCCTTCGCATCATAATATTCGGTCGGCACCATGATCAGCGGGCGCGAGGCGGGGTCCTGTTTCAGCAGGTCGGCCTGGACCGCGTTCAGCAGCTTGGACTGGGCGACACCCGCCGCCTGCGCGCCCGAGGGGCCGAATGCGGCCTTGTCCGCCTCGCAATTCCACTTCTGATATTCGATATCGTCCAGCGCGACATAGAAGCTGTGTACGCCGATCCCGCGCAACGCCGCGAACTTGCGCAGCAGCGCCTGCTCGTCCGCCGGGTCGGAGAAGCAGATGCTTGGCCCCGGCGAGATGGCATAGACGAAATCGACATGGTTCGCCTTGGCGCGCGCGGCGAGCGTACCCAGCGCGCTCAGCGTCGCGGCGGGATAGGGATCGCGCCACTTGTCGCGCGCGAAGGGATCGTCCTTCGGGCTGTAGACATAGGTGTTGGCCTTCATCTGACCGAGGAAGTCGAGATGCTTGGTCCGGTCGGTCATCGACCAGGGCTTGCCGTAGAAACCTTCGATCGTGCCGCGGATCGGCATGGCGGGATGATCGCGGATGGTCAGCGCCGGGATGGTCTGGCGGGCCAGCAACTGGCGCAGCGTCTGGACGGCGTGGAACAGTCCGTCCGCGTCATGCCCGGCCAGCGTGATGAGCCCGCTGCGACCGGCGGCGAGGACGGTCAGCGTATAGCCTTCGCGGGCGTCGTCGGGGCTGGCGTCGCTGCGCGACAGGGCCTCACGGACCAGGGCGGCGCTGTCCGGGCCGATCACGATGGTCGGGCGGTCGGGCGAGGCGGGCAAGCGCGTGGCCGTGGCGATCTCGGTGACACCGGCATTTGCCAGCAGGTCGCGCACCAGCGCGGCGGTCTCCGGCTCGGTGCCGGGTGCGACGATCAGCGTGACCGCACGGCCCAGCGTCACCGCGCCGTCGCCCAGCGTCATCGCGGCGGGGGCGGGAAAGATCGCGGGCAGGGTGGCGGGGCTCGCTTGAGCCGCCGGGGTCAGCGTCGCCAGTGCGATCGCCGCCAGGGCCGCCCCCATTGCTCTGTTTGCCGCCCGCGTCATCCTCAATCTCCGGTATTGAACTGGTATTGTCGGAGCCTAGGGGAGTGGGGGGCGGGCTGCAAGCGCGATTGCGGGTTGGATTTCAATAGGTTGAGGCGTGGCCTTCGACTTCGCTCAGGCTGAACGGAGCGAGGAAGCAGGGTCCTGCCAAACCCCCGTTCAGCCTGAGCGAAGTCGAAGGCCACGGGAATCCCCTCGTCAAGTGATATTAGACCGGCCCCATCAATCGTGAAATTGCAGGCTCGCCAACCGGGCATAGAGCCCGCCGCCCGCGATCAGCTCTCCATGCCGCCCCTGTTCGACGATCCGGCCGCCATCCATCACCACGATCCGCTCGGCCGCCCGGACCGTCGCCAGCCGGTGCGCGATGACCAGCGTCGTCCGGTTGGCCATCAACCGCTCCAGCGCCTGCTGGACCAGCTGCTCGCTCTCGGCGTCAAGCGCACTCGTTGCCTCGTCCAGCAACAGGATCGGCGCATCGCGAAGCAGCGCGCGGGCGATGGTGATCCGCTGGCGCTGCCCGCCCGACAGCCGGGCACCGCCTTCGCCCAGAAAGGTATCCAGCCCCTGCGGCAGCGCGCGCAGGAAGTCGGCGGCGTTGGCGGCCTCGGCGGCGGCCCAAAGCTCGTCGTCGCTTGCCTCCCACCGGCCATAGCGCAGATTGTCGCGCGCCGAGGCGCCGAAGATCACCGTCTCCTGCGGCACCATCGCGATGCGCGCGCGGATCGCTGCCGGATCGGCGTCACGCAAGGACACGCCGTCGAGCGAGATGTTGCCGCCCTGCGGATCGTAGAATCGCTCGGCCAGCTGGAACAGGGTCGACTTGCCCGCGCCCGAGGGGCCGACCACCGCCACCGTCTCGCCGGGGCGAATGTCGAGCGAGAAGTCGTTCAGCGCCGCGACCTCGGGCCGGGTCGGATAGTGGAACACGACATTCTCGAAGCGCAGCGCCCCCATCGGGATGACCGGCAGGACGGCGGGGGCAGGGGGCGGCGCGATCTCGGGTTCCTCGGCCAGCAGCTCGGCCAGCCGCTGCGCCGCGCCCGAAGCGCGCAATATGTCGCCCCACACCTCGGTCAGCGCCTGGAACGAGCCCGCAACCAGCATGCCCGTCACGACGAACGCGGTCAGCGACCCGCCCGACAGCCGCCCGCTGGCGACATCGGCGACCGCTTCCCACAGCAGCAGCGTCAGCCCGCCGAAGAACAGGCCAATGACCATTGCCGTCATGATGGCACGCAGCAGGAAGCGCTTGCGCGAGGTGGCGAAGCCGTTGCTGACCGCCAGCTCGAACCGTTCCGCCTCGCGGCGCTCCTGTCCGAACGCCTGGACGACCTTCATCGCCCCGAGCGTCTCCACGGCGGTCGCGCCGATATCGGCCAGCCGGTCCTGGCTGTCGCGCGAATAGCTGCGGACCTTCTTGCCCAGTACGACGATGGGCAGGACGATCAGCGGGATGCACACCAGCAGCGACAGGGTCAGCTTGGGCGACAGCGCGAACAGATAGATGGTCCCGCCGATCCCGATCACCGTGTTGCGCAGCGCGATCGACACGGTCGAGCCCACCACCTGCTCGATGATCGCGGTGTCGGCGGTCAACCGGCTGGCGATCTCGGACGGGCGGTTCTCCTCGAAATAACGGGGTGCTAGGCGCAGGAGGTTGGCCTGCACCGCGATGCGGATATCGGCGACCGTCCGCTCGCCCAGCCACGACACGAAATAGAATCGGAACGCGGTGGCGATCGCCAGCACCACGACGACCGCCAGCAGCCCCTGGAAATAGGGTGCGATATCGCCGGTGTCGGCGATGTTGCCGAAGCCGTGGTCGATCACCTTTTGAAAAGTGCGCGGGATGAACAGCGTGGCCAGTGCCGCGACCGCCAGCGACACGGTGGCGGCGGCCAAATGCCCCGGATAGCGCAGCGTATAGCGCCAGACCATCTTAAGGTTGCTCAGGCGGCGGCTGGCCGGGACGGGGGGCTCGGCGGATTTGCGGGACGCGGCGGATCTGGCCATGCCGGGGACCTAGCAGCGTGGGCGCATGGGCTCAACGCCGGGCTATAGGCTCGACGCATCGTTTGGGCGCTTTGGTGCGTTCAGGGGATGTGATGAAGATCATGAACCTGTCATCGGTTCGGCACTATGACCGATCGGCCATATTCTGGTCATCATGCGCAAACGGTTTCGTGATAGACAAATGCCAATCACGGCTCCGTCCGGCGGAGCGCAGGGGAATCGACGATGTTGTACGACGCCTATGAAATGCAGCGCTCGATGCTGGCGGGCGCAAGCGCGCTGGCCAATTTCGGTGCGGGGCTGCTCCAGAATCCTGCCAATCCCTTCGCCTATCTGGGCGGCGGCGCGATCATGGGATCCGCGCTGGAGGTGTTCGCCCATGCCGCCGCGCCGCGCGGCAAGCCCGCTTTCGGCCTGACCAAGACCGAGATCGACGGGCGCGAGGTGGTCGTCCATGAAGAGATCGTGCTGCGCAAGCCCTTCGGCCAGTTGAAGCGCTTCCGCCGTGAGGGCGTGGAGGACAGCCCTAAGCTGTTGATCGTCGCGCCGATGTCGGGCCATTATGCGACGCTGCTGCGCGGCACGGTTCAGCGGATGCTGCCGACCTGCGAGGTGTACATCACAGACTGGCGCGACGCGAAGCTGGTGCCGCTGTCGGACGGGCGGTTCGATTTCGACGATTATGTCGATTACATCATCGACTTCCTGACCGAGATCGGGCCGGGCGCTCATGCGCTGGCGGTGTGCCAGCCTTCGGTGCCGTCCTATGTTGCCGCGGCGGTGATGAGCGCGGACAAGCATCCCTGCACCCCGCGCACGCTGACGCTGATGGGCGGGCCGGTCGACACGCGCGAGGCGCCGACAGCGGTCAATCTGCTGGCGACCGATCGCCCGCACGCCTGGTTCGAGCAGAATGCGATCGCCACCGTGCCCATGACCTATCCGGGTGCCGGGCGGCGGGTCTATCCGGGCTTTCTGCAACTTGCCGGGTTCATGTCGATGAACCTGGGCAACCACATGATTTCGCATTGGGAGATGTTCAAGCATCTGGTCCAGGGCGACGGCGAAAGCGCCGACTCCACCAAGCGATTCTATGACGAATATCGCGCGGTCTGCGACATGACGGCGGAATTCTATCTCCAGACCGTCGAGCTGGTGTTCCAGCGTCACGCGCTGCCCAAGGGCGAGATGCTACACCATGGCAAGCGCGTCGATCCGGGAGCGATCACCGATATCGGCATATTGGCGATCGAGGGCGAGCGGGACGATATCTCCGGGCTGGGCCAGACGCGCGCCGCACTGACGCTGGCGACCAATCTGCCGGAGGAGAAGAAGCGCTATTACATGGCCGAGAAGGTCGGCCATTACGGCATCTTCAACGGCTCGAAATGGCGCAACCGCATCGCGCCGGTGGTCGAGGAGTGGATCAAGGCGAACGGGTGAGGAGGCTGCTCCCCGCACTTCGCTCAGGCGGAACGGGGCGGGGGATGGGGAAATAGAAAAACGCCCGGAAGCATGGCCTCCGGGCGTTTCGCCTTCCAGCAATTGTGGATTACGCGACCGAGCCGACCACCGCATGGCTGGACGACTCGTCCGAGTGGATCGTGCCGCCGAACAGCATCTTCACCCGGCCCGACAGAGAGATGTCGGTTTCCCACAGCTCGGCCGAGCTGATGTCGAAGCGCAACAGCGTCAGGTTGGGGTCCGACTTTCCTTCCGGGAACCAGGCCTCGACCTGATTGCTCCACAGCTTGTCGATCTGCGCCGGATCATTGTCCTTCGACACATGGCCCGCCAGGCAAGCGAAGAAGTCATGACCCTTGCCGACAAACTGCGCCATAGCCTCGCCACCGCCCGCGATGCGGTTGTCGCGACCGGCGAAAAAGAACAGCGTGTTCGGCTGATCGTCATCGATCTGCGCGGTCATTGGTTCGGAATGCTGGCCGTCGTTCAGGCCGATCATGACGAACGGGCTGCTCTTCAGCTTGTCGAGGAACTTGGCGGCGATTTCCTGGGGGCTGTCGTCGGCCATCGTGGCTCTCCTTTCAGGGGTTTGGCGGGAGAACGATGTGGGGGCGGGGATGGTTGCGAATAAGATCTCACGTTATCGAACGCCGATTTGACATGATCTTGTATGGCCGTTCGAGTTAGTGATCGCTCGACGGCAATTCCGCCGCCAATCACAGAAAGGACCACGGATGTCCGTAGCCGATCTGAGCCTGATCCTGGGCGTCGTCATCGCCTTCGCGACCTTGGTCGTGAAGATTATCGACGTTCGCAACAGGTAAGGTGCCCGGCGGGGCTCGGGTAGCAGCCTGAGCCCCAAAGGATTTGAGCCCCGGCCGTAGCAGCGACCGGGGCTCTACAGAAAGGCGGATGTCCTCGCCTGCGAGTCATATACGCCAACGACGTCAAAATTTCAATTCTGATGGCAGTCGCGAAGCGCGCTTCATCTCGTATCAAACGATACCCAATCCCCATATTTCCCGCTAAGCGCTGGTCCATCACAGCATAGCCATGCGACCCGCCAAGCGCTCAGCCGCACGCCGGGCCGCCCGACCGGACGAAGACCTATGACCTCTGCCGTTACCGCCGATGCGCGCAAGACCATGAAATCGCTGTATCGTGCGCCCGAACCCGATGTCCTGAAGCCGCTGCTCGACCGCGCCGCCGCGACGCCGGAGATGCGCGAGCGGATCATGGGCCATGCCTCGGGCCTGCTCGCCGACCTGCGCGCGGCGCAGAATCGCGGCTGGGTGAACCAGTTCCTTCAGGAATATCGCCTCAACTCGTCCGAGGGCGTCGCGCTGCTGAGTCTCGCCGAGGCGTTCCTGCGCGTGCCCGATCCCGAGACCGCCGACCTGTTGATCGCCGACAAGCTCGGCGAGGCGGATTGGCGCGCGCATACCGGGCGGTCGGCGTCGAAGCTGGTCAACTCGGCCACCTGGGGCCTGGTCGTCGGCCGCGCGCTGGTCGGTGAGGGCGAGGCGGGGCCGCTGAAGCGCTTGCTGTCGCGCGCGGGCGAGCCGTTCGTGCGTCAGGCGGTCGGCGCCGCGATGCGGATGATGGGCGAGATTTTCGTGATGGGCCGCACCATCGAGGAAGCGATGCGCCGCATGAAGAAGCCCGAAAACAAGGGTTTCACCGCCAGCTTCGACATGCTGGGCGAGGCGGCGCGGACGCATGAGGATGCCGAGCGTTATTTCCAGGCCTATGTGAAGGCGATCGACGCGGTGGGGTCGGACCCGGCGGCGGGCCATTCGATCTCGGTCAAGTTGTCGGCGCTCCACCCGCGCTACGAACTGCCGCGCGCCTATGAGTGCGTGCCAGCACTCACCGACATGCTGGCGCAGCTGGCGCGGCAGGCGGCGGACAAGGGCATTGCCCTCACCGTCGATGCCGAGGAGTCCGAGCGGCTGGAGATGAGCTTGGACATCATCGGCGGCGTCGCGGCGCTCCCGGCGCTCAAGGGCTGGGACGGGTTCGGCATGGCGGTGCAGGCTTACGGCAAGCGTGCGCGCGCGGTCATCGGCTGGGCCAACGGCCTCGACCGGATCATGAACGTCCGGCTGGTCAAGGGCGCCTATTGGGACAGCGAGATCAAGCGCACCCAGGTCGAGGGGCTGGCCGATTACCCGCTGTTCACCCGCAAGGCGGCTACCGACGTGTCCTATCTGGCGGTCGCCAAGGACATGCTGGCGGCCGAGAATATCCGCCCGGCCTTTGCCAGCCACAATGCGCTGACCGTCGCGACCATTCTCGAATGGGCGGGCAACAGCCACGACTTCGAGTTCCAGCGGCTGCACGGCATGGGCGACGGCCTGTATGAGCGGCTGGTGCGCGAACATGGTCACAAGTGCCGCATCTATGCGCCGGTCGGCGGGCACCGCGACCTGCTGGCCTATCTGGTCCGCCGCTTGCTGGAGAATGGTGCGAATTCCAGCTTCGTGCATCAGCTGGCCGATGCGCGGCTGACCGAGGCGGAGATTCTCGCCGATCCGGTCGCCAAGATCGCGGCCGTCGGCGGCGCGCGTCACCCGAGCATCCCGCTGCCCATCGACCTGTTCGCGCCGGGCCATCGCAATTCGACCGGCATCGACCTGAGCGACATCGCGACGCTGGACGCCACGGTGAAGGCGGTCAACGCCCCTGCCGTGAAGCCGGTTGCCGCGACCGCCGATGTCGCGTCGCTGGTCGCGCGCGCCCATGCGGCCTTCCCGGCCTGGAACGCGACGCCGCTCGATACCCGCGCGACCGTGCTGGAGAAGCTGGCCGACCTGCTGGAGCAGGATCGCGAGCGGCTGATGGCCATCCTGGTGCAGGAGGCGTTCAAGACCATCCCCGACGCGATCGGCGAGGTTCGCGAGGCCGCCGATTTCTGTCGTTACTATGCGCAGCAGGCGCGGGCGCGGCTCGGTTCGGTCGAGTTGCCCGGGCCGACGGGCGAGCGCAACACGCTGCACCTGGAAGGACGCGGGGTCTGGGCGACGGTCGCGCCGTGGAACTTCCCGCTGGCGATCTTCCTGGGCCAGACGGTTGCGGCGCTCGTCACCGGCAACACCGTCGTCGCCAAGCCCGCGCCGCAGACGCCCGCCATCGCACAGGCCGCCGTCGAGCTGGCCTACCGTGCGGGCGTGCCGCGCGACGCACTGCTGCTCGCGGTCGGTGGGCCGGAAGTCGGCCAGAAGCTGACCGAGGATCACCGGATCGCGGGCGTCGCCTTCACCGGCTCGACCGCTACCGCCAAGCGGATCGCGCGCACGCTCGTGGCGGACGACGATCGCCCGATCGTGCCGCTGATCGCCGAGACCGGCGGCATCAACGCGATGATCGTCGACTCGACCGCGCTGCCCGAACAGGTGGTCGCGGACGTCATCACCTCGTCCTTCCGCTCGGCGGGGCAACGTTGCTCGGCGCTGCGGCTGTTGCTGGTGCAGGCGGATGTCGCCGACAATGTCATCGAAATGCTGAAGGGCGCGATGGAGACGCTGGTGCTCGGCGCGACCGGCAATCCGGCGACCGATGTCGGTCCGGTCATCGACCAGGCCGCCTATGACAAGCTAATGGCGTACCGCGCGTCGATGGTGACGCAGACGATCAAGACGCTCGATGCGCCTGCCGATGGCCTATTCGTCCCGCCGACGCTGATCCGGCTCGATCGGGTCGAGGACTTGACCCAGGAATGGTTCGGCCCGATCCTGCACGTCGCGACCTGGGAAGCGGGCACGCTGTCCGAGACGATCGCAAAGGTGAACGCCAAGGGTTACGGCCTGACCATGGGCCTGCACAGCCGCATCGCCCGCGCTGGTGAGGTGATCGAGGCGGAAGCAGCGGTCGGCAACCTGTACATCAACCGCTCGATGATCGGCGCGGTCGTGGGCAGCCAGCCTTTCGGCGGCGAGGGCCTGTCGGGCACCGGGCCGAAGGCGGGCGGGCCGCATTACGTGTACCGCTTCTGCGCGGAGCGGGCAGTGTCGGTCGACACGACCTCGGCGGGCGGTAACGCCACGCTATTGTCGCTGGACGAAGGCGGGATCTGAGTGCCGCCATACCCTCACCCTTCCGGCGCTTCGCGCCTCCCTCCTTCTCCCAATGGGAGAGGGAAGGGGCCCGCCCCGCTTTAGCGGGTGGGAAGGGTGAGGGTGTTCGTTCAAGCCCGATGCACCTCGACCGGCTGGACCTGAGGATAGGGCATCACCAGCGTCCCGTCCGGCGCGGCGGTATAGGTTGTCTGGGTCGGGTAGGGGATCACGATCCCCTCGGCCGCGAACCGCTTCATCAGCGTCACCAGCACCCGGTTGCGCAGGTCGTGTGCGGTGGCCCAGTCGTCGCCGGGCACGTCGAACTGCAGGGCGAAGTCCAGGCTCGACGCGCCGAAGCTTTCGAAACCGGCCCGTGCCACCTTGCCGCCTTCGCCCTCGACGATCTCGGTCAACAGGGCGGGAATACGCGCCAGGGTTTCGGGTGAGGTCTCGTACGCGACGCCGATCATGAACGACAGGCGGACATGCTGGCGCACCGTCTGGTTCTGGATTTCCTTGTCGAGCAGCTGGCGATTCGAGATGATGCGCAGCTCGCCGGTAAAGGCGCGGATACGGGTGGATTTCAGGCCGATCGCCTCGATCACGCCGCTGGTATTGTCATAGGCGATCTTGTCGCCGCGCCGGAACGGCCGGTCGAAGATGATGGCGAGGGCGGCGAAGAGGTCGCCGAAAATCCCCTGTGCGGCCAGACCGATGGCGATGCCGCCGACACCCAGACCCGCCACCAGGCCGGTGACGTTGACGCCCAGATTGTCGAGCACCACGACGAGCGCGATGGCGAACAGCACCGCCGTCACCAGCAACCGGATCAGCCCCATGGCCGACAGCAGCGCCTCGCCCGAATAATGTTCGGATTGGGTGCGATGCTCGATCGTGCCGAGGATCAGTTCGCGCGCCCAGATCGCGGCCTGGAATACGCTGGCGATGGTGAACAGGAAGTTGATCGTCCGGGCGACTTCACCCGGCGCGCCTGCATAGCCCGCGACGAGTTGCGCGGCGAGCGTGACGATGAAGAACATGTTGGTCCGTGCGATGGCATGGCCCAGGATCACGCCCCATCCGCCCGCGAAACCGGGACGGCTGCACAAGCGGTCGCCGAGCTTGCGGACCCAGAGCAGCGCCAGCACGATGACCGCGCCGAAACCGATCGCGATCAGGACCTTTAACCAGTAATGTTGCACCCACCAGGAGGTGGCATCGATGATGCTGCCGACCTGATCGGGGATGCGGGAGCCGTCGAAGATCGGCGCCTTGGGCGAGGATTTCGCCATGGGGACTCCTTGAAAAAAATCGGGGGGCGGTCAGGCCGCCTTGCTGGCCGGGGTTCCGGCCTCCAGAAATGCGATCAGCCCGCACTCGATGCGGGACAGTCCGGCACGCGCACGCGGCAGGCGCAGGGTCTTGCGAAACGCTGCCTGGCCCTCTTTGACGAGCGCGATCAGCGAGGGGTGAACATAGGATTTGCGTGCGATGGCAGGCGTGTTGCCCAGCTTTTCGACGACCGGTTCCAGCATCGCCTTCAGGCTGAGATCCGCCTCGGCCAGCGCCAGCGCCTCGAATGCGGCGACGCTGGCCGCCCAGGTACGGAAATGCTTGGCGGTGAAGTCGCAGCCCGTGGCTTCGCGGATATAGGTGTTGACGTCGGAGGACGTGACCGGATTGGCCTCGCCCTCGTCATCGACCCAGGCGAAGAGATGCTGCTCGTCCAAGTCCTGACAGCGCTTCACGAAGCTGGCGAGCGACCGGTCGGTCAGCGTCATGTCACGCATCTTGCCCGACTTGCCCCGATAGCGCAGCCGCAGGGTCGTGCCCTTCACCTGGCCGTGCCGCTTGCGCAGGGTCGTCGCACCGAAACTCTTGTTGGTCGCGGCATAGGCTTCGTTGCCGACGCGGATATGGCCGTTGTCGAGCAGCCGCACGACGGCGGCAACCGCGCGCTCCTTGCACAGGCCGCGCTTCTTCAGGTCCGCCTCGACCCGCTTGCGTAGGGTGGGAAGCGCATGGCCGAACGCGGCGCAGCGTTCATATTTGGCTGCTTCCTGCGCTTCGCGGAAATCGGCGTGATAGCGATATTGCTTGCGCCCTTTTTCGTCCCAGCCGACCGCCTGGATATGGCCGTTGGCGCGCGGGCAGAACCAGGCATCCTTATAAGCGGGGGGCAGGCCGATGCGGTTCAGCCGGTCGATCTCGTCCGCGTCGGTGATCCGCTCGCCCTTGGCGGTCCAATAGGCCCATTTGCCGCGAACCTTGGTCCGGGTGATGCCGGGTTTGCTGTCATCGCAATAGACTAGACGGGTGGCCATCGCTCTCTCTCGGGTCATCTCTGCAAATGCGCCGCCGGTCGCTTCGTTCCGGAACGGCCGATGCGGTCGCGGGTTCTGGTGCTGGCTCCCCCCAAGCCATTTCCCCGACAGGAGTTTTTCATCATGGCCGATCTTTCCCAGGCACGCGTCCTGATGCTCGCCGCCGACGGTTTCGAGACCGTCGAGCTGTTCAAGCCCCGCCAGGCGCTGGAGGAAGCGGGGGCGAAGGTGACGCTCGCCTCGCTCAAGTCCGACCCAATCCAGGGCATGGAAGGCGATATCAACAAGGCGGAGACCGCCACGCCGGACCTGACCGTCGACGAGGTCGATACCGACGATTACGATGCGCTCGTCATCCCGGGCGGCACCTGCAACCCCGACAAGCTGCGTCTCAACGAGCGCGCGGTCGAGATCGTCACCGAATTCATGGAAGACGACAAGATCGTTGCCGCCATCTGCCATGGCCCCTGGCTGCTTGCCGAGGCGGACGTGATCGACGGTCGCCGCCTGACCAGCTATCCCTCGATCCGCACAGACCTGTCCAATGCGGGCGCGGACGTGGTGGACGAGGAGGTCGTGGTCGACGGCAACCTGATCACCAGCCGCAAGCCGGACGACATCCCCGCCTTCAACCAGGCGATCCTGACCGCGCTGGAGGAAGAACTGGCCGACGAGGACGAAACCGAAGAGGCGTAAACCCCGATCCTCCCCAAGCTATGCTTGGGGAGGGGGGCCATCGCATCAGCGATGGTGGAGGGGCAAGACGGACCGGCCATGCCCCTCCACCACGCCCTGCGGGCGCGGTCCCCCTCCCCGAGCAAGCTCAGGGAGGAATGCAATCGTGTTCCCTTCGCGGGACGATCACGGGCGTCGCATCCTGTTCCCATGCGTGGCAGGGTGCAGCGCCCGTTCGCTTTTTCAGGATGACCCCATGCGTCTGGTTCCGCTCCTAATCCTCGGTATGACGTCGGCGGTCGCGCTCGCGCAAGGAAGCGCGCAGCCCTTCATGGTCGGCGGGCGCGGCTTCGCCACGTTGCAGGCGGCGGTCACGGCGATCGGCGATGGCGAGGGCACGATCCGCATCGCGCCGGGCACCTACCGCGAATGCGCGATCCAGGGGGCGGGGCGGATCAGCTATGTCGCGACCGAGCCGGGCAAGGTGATCTTCACCCGCATCGCCTGCGAGGGGAAGGCGGCGCTGGTCCTGCGCGGGCGGGGGGCTTCGGTCCAAGGCATCGTCTTCAGCCATATCGAGGTCGGGGACGGCAATGGCGCGGGCATCCGTATCGAAAAGGGGCCGCTGTCCGTCAGCAACGCGATGTTCCTCGACAGCCAGTCGGGCATCCTGTCGGCCGAGGACCCCAATGGCACCGTCACCGTCGACCACTCGACCTTTTCCGGCCTGGGCAACGACCCGACCGGCAACGGCGCGCACGGCATCTATATGGGCCGCTACAAGTCCCTGCGCGTCACCGCCTGCCGCTTCGAGCACGGGCAGGGAGGCCATTACGTCAAGAGTCGGGCGCCTTATGTCGAGGTGCTCGACAGCAGCTTCGACGACAGCAAGGGCCACTCGACCAACTATATGATCGACCTGTCCAACGGCGCGAAGGGGCGGATCGCGGGGAACGAGTTCGTCTTCGGCCGCGACAAGGACAATCACTCGACGCTGATCACCGTCGCGCCGGAGGGGGCCAAGAACGACTCGTCGGGCTTGGTGATCGAAAACAACCGCGCCCGCCTGGCCCCCGGCGTCGATTTCAAGCCGGTCTTCGTCGGCAACTGGTCGGGCGAGCCGCTGGTGATCCGGGGCAATATCCTGGGCGCCGGCATCACGCCGACCGCTCGGCGGTTCTAGGCCGGATCGACATCACATCGAGCCAACGTGAGCCCCTCCCCTTCAGGGGAGGGGTTGGGGTGGGGCCTAGCCACGAACGCCGCGCTTGCGGATACGCCCCACCCCTGAAGGGGAGGGGTGGGTCCATCTCAGGTCATCGCAATCCAGGGCGGATCGATACTCGAATACGCCTTTCCCCGCGCGCCCGTCCCAAGGAAGGGTAAGCGATGAGGACCATCGATCCGCCCGGTCTCCATGCGGGCCTGTCGCAGACACCTCGCCACAGGCCCGACAGGGTCAGATCAACAGGTGAATATCGTCGAACAATAGGGTCGGAAGGCCGTCGAATTCGCCCCCCACGACATTCGGAATATAATAGGAGACGCGGTCGATCTTGCCCATTTCCGCAAGCGAGACATGCTGTTGGTCCGAGATGGTGGTCGCATCGAGATTGACCGTCTTGGTGCCCACCAGTCTGCCGTCGCGATATCCCTGAAATACGACAACTGCCGTGACGGGCGAGGAATTGCCGGTTGCGACCGTCATGTCGGTCAGCACGAAGTCAGTGCCCGTGCTCGAGAAGAATCCGAGACCCCATGGGTCGGCTTGCCAGTGCTGGTTGCCGTTTTCGCTGCCGAACATCATCTGATCACCGTCATACGTGGTGCCGAACGACAGGATGTCGAGCGTCGGGTTCTTGTCGAAGGTGTAGACGGTTTCGCGGACCTGGCTCGTCTTGCCGACATTGATGTCCATGGTGAGATAGGCGAAGTCGGTCTTCCCCATCTTGTCGCTGATCTTGTAGGGAATATTCTCGGTCAGGACCGTGCCGCCGGCTGTGGCGGCCTTGACGCTTTCATTCAGCGCATAAGTAAAGCTGCCATCGGCCTTGATTCGGAATGTGCCATATTTTCCCGCTACCTCAGTTGTCCCGGAATCGGTCAGGCTGACGCGGCTGCCGCCGAAGAAGCGGAGCGCTTTTTCGCCATTATCACCTTCGCGATCATTATTCAGGATGTTGCCTGACATGACATCGGTCGACGAAAACCTGTAATAATCATCCTTTGCGAACAAGCCGTAGCCGTACAGATTGTCGTGAACCAAGTTTGCCTCCCCTGTTAACCATCATGACGATACGGTCATTTCTGGTCCGGTCAATCGGCAAGGGGAATAGAGTCGGACTTCGACGCCATGGATTGATCCGGAAAACGGAAATTCGCCCCAAGGACGGGGCGGACATGAAGGCATGTCCACATCAATCGTATCGGATATGGATGCATCCCCGGTCCGGTACCCGGCGAAACTGGGGGCGATCTGGCTTCGTCTGTTTCTCTTTTCGGGGAAGATCGGATTATGCCGCCGATGAAAGTCGGCCAGGCATGGCGCGACCGGGCACCTTCAGGCGCGCCTCGCGGGACTTGCGGGTGAGATAGGTATCCAGCCCGATCTGCGCGGCGATCAGTTGATAGAGGAAGGGGTTGTACGCGATCCCGACAAAGGCCGCGCCGAGTAGATAGATCATATGCCCGTGCTGGAGCGCGCCCGCCAGCTGGCCGCCCCAGTGCAGCGAGTCGTCGGTGCTGCGATAACGCCGCCGCAGCGCCTCCATCCGCAGCAGTCCCGCGATGTTGATGCCCAGCCACAGGAACAGCCCCGGCCAGCCCTGTTCGCCCAGCATCTCGAAATAGCTGGAGTGATAGGCGCGGGCGCGGTCGGTCGTGACCTTTCGCTGGACCTTGCTGTCATGCGCCGAACCCTCGACCACGGTCAGGTCGTAGCGGAAGCTGTTCTGGAGATAGGCGTCGAACCCGCCGCCGAACGGATTGGAGGCGGCATAGTCGAGGGTCCATTTCCATACCGCCAGCCGGGTCGAGGCGGACTCGTCCCCCTGATAGCTGCGGATCGTGTTCATCCGCTCGGTATAAGAGGAGGGGAGCAGCGGCACGACCGCCATGCCCGCCACCGCCAGCATGCCGATATAGAGCAGCCGCCGCTTCACATCGCGCAGCATCAGGATGGCGAGTAGCCCGATACACAGCAGCCCCGTCCGCGCCGAGGTGCCGACCGGGATCAGCAGGCAGGCGAAGATCAGCCCGATCCCGAACGCCCGCACCCGCAGGTCGGGCGGATAGACCGTGCCGTATCGCATGAACCACAGGATGATCGGAATGACCGCGATCGCGGCGGTCGAGATGATGCTGCCCTCGTACAGCCCGGCATTGTTGCTGACCATCAGGTTCAGCTCGCCATAGCCGCCGCCGGAGAACAGCGTCTTGATGCCCCCGACGATCACGATCGACGCGACCGACAGCATCATGAACAGCAGCAGCGCCTCGATCCTGAGCCGGGTGCGCAGGGTCAGCGGCAGGAAGACGGCAAAGGCCAACGCCTTCCACACCCAGTCCCATTTCTCCTTCGCCTCGGTGGGGAAGTCGGCGCCGAAAAAGGTGGTGAGGGCGCAATAGGCCAGCAGCAGCAGGATCGCGCCCTGCCGCACGGTAAACCGGCTATCGCGCTTGTCGTCGGACATAGCCCAGCCGCCCACCGCCGCGATCACCGCCATCAACGAGATGGGCACGGTGTTGAGCAAATAATAGGTCAGCCGCTGCGGCGAGACGATGTCGATATAGATATAGGCTAGCACCATCAGGAACGGCCGCCGCAGCCCCAGCGCAAAGAGGCTGAACAGAAATCCGATCAGGAACAGGTCACGCATCGTCGAGGCGCCGCTTGGCCATGGGCTTCCGGCCATGTCTGCTCGCGGCGGGGCCGATATCGCCCTCATGGTCCAGGTCGCGCCGTCCGACCAGCCGCCAGGCCGCGATCAGCATCAGGCCATGGGTCAGCAGAAGGGCAAAGCTGTCGATCATCGCCCGTTTCCTCAAACCCTTAACGCTACTTCCGGGACCTGCTTATAAACCGGCGGTTGACGCGGCGTTAAGGGCTGGCATGACAGGTCGTAAGCTGATGCGTATCCTGCATATCCTAGACCATGGGCTGCCGCTGCAAAGTGGTTATACCTTTCGCACCCGTGCCATCCTGAAGGCGCAGGAGGGGGCGGGGCATGACGTCGCGGCGGTGACGGGCGTTCGGCAGGGGGCAGTGGACGCCGCCGTCGAGACGCTTGACGGCCTGACCTTCTATCGCACGCCGGTTGCGATGCGCGGGGGGCTGGTGGGCGAGGCCGCCGGACTGGCCGCGCATGTCCGGGCGATCGACCGGGCGGTGACGGCCTTCCGGCCCGACATCCTTCACGCCCATTCGCCCGTGCTCGACGCGCTGGCCGGGCTCGCTGTCGCGCGGCGGCGGCGATTGCCGCTGGTCTATGAGATTCGGGCCTTTTGGGAGGATGCCGCGGTCGGCAACGGCACCGGTACGGCCGGAAGCGCCCGCTACCGCGTGACGCGCACGCTGGAAAGCTGGGCCTGTCGGCGCGCCGATGCGATTGCGGTGATCTGCGAAGGCCTGCGCGGCGACCTGATCGCGCGGGGGCTGTCGCGGAACAAGATCATCGTTTCGCCCAATGGCGTCGATCTGGGGCTGTTCGGCCAGCCGCTCGCCCGCGATGAAGCGCTGGCCGAGGAACTGGGACTGGCCGATGCCGAGGTGATCGGCTTCATCGGCAGCTTCTATGATTATGAAGGGCTGGACGACCTGATCGCCGCCATGCCGCGACTCGTGGCCGCACGACCCAAGGCGCGCCTGCTGCTGGTCGGCGGCGGCCCGATGGAGGCGGCGCTTCGGGCACAGGCGGACCGTTCGCCCGTGGCGGCGGCGATCCGCTTCGTCGGGCGGGTGCCTCACCAGCAGGTGGAACGATATTACAGCATGGTCGATATCCTGGCCTATCCGCGCAAGAAGATGCGGCTGACCGATCTCGTCACGCCGCTGAAACCGTTGGAGGCCATGGCGCAGGGCAAGCTGGTCGCCGCGTCGGATGTCGGCGGGCATCGCGAGCTGATCGAGGACGGGCGGACGGGGACGTTGTTCGCGCCCGACGATCCGGCGGCGATTGCCGATGCGCTGGCCGCCCTGCTGGCCGATCGCGGCGGCTGGGACGCGCGGCGCGCGGCGGGCCGGGCGTTCGTCGAAAGGGAACGCAATTGGGCGTCGAATATCCGGCGTTACGAACCTGTTTACCAACGATTGTTAGACGGGGCGAAGACGTAAGATCATGACCTTCACCGCCATGCCCCCTCAACGACGCTTCGGACCTGCCTGGATCGGCGGGGCCGTCGGACTGTTCGCGATCCTGCTCGTCATGATCGTGCCCGACTGGCGGCTCGAGTCGCTGGTCTCGAGCCTGAGCCTCGGCGATATCCTGGCCGCCGCCCGACCGCCGCTGGGCATGAAGGCGCGGATGCTGCTCGCGCTGGTCGCGGGGCTGGGGGCGGGGGCCGTGACCTGGGCGGTCGTCTATCTGCTCTGGGGACCCGGTGGTCTGCTTGCGCGCCGCGCCAAGCCAGTGCGCGACGACGATGACGAGGATTATGTGCCCGCCGTACGCCGTTCCGACCGCCACCCGGACGCGCCGCCGCGCCGTC
The DNA here is from genome assembly GCF_001422185.1 of Sphingomonas sp. Leaf257. Classification (NCBI taxonomy): domain Bacteria; kingdom Pseudomonadati; phylum Pseudomonadota; class Alphaproteobacteria; order Sphingomonadales; family Sphingomonadaceae; genus Sphingomonas; species Sphingomonas sp. Leaf257. Next base: position 334,177 of record NZ_LMMH01000012.1, on the reverse strand, counting down.
CGTTGAACGCCGCCGAACTGGGCGCCCCGCCGCCGCCGGTCGAGGAGGACATTGTCGAGCGGACGCTGCCCGCCGATCTGGACCAGCCGCTTTCGGCCTATGACCCGGAGGCGATCCTGTCGACACCGCGCGAGCCCATGCGCCCGGCTCCGGCCGAACCCATGCCGATCCCGCCGATGCGCGAGCCGGCGCCGGAGGAACGGGGTGCCGCCCTGCCGCTACCCGATCGACAGGATGAATCGATCGAGACGATGCTCGACCGGCTGGAGCGTGAGACGGCCCTGCGTAAGGCGCAGCAGCGCAAGATTTGACGGGAAGGGGGCTTGCCCCTCCACCACCGCTTTGCGGCGGTCCCCCTCCCCAAGCAGAGCTTGGGGAGGATTTGGTGCATCCTTATTCCTCCCTGTGCGAAGCACGGGGAGGGGGACCGCCCGGCGCAGCCGGGTGGTGGAGGGGCAAGCCTTTACCCATAAAAAAGGCCCGCCCGGATCGCTCCGGACGGGCCTTTTTGCGTAACCGCGAAGGCGGACCTTTCGGCCCGCCCCCATGGGCGACTTACGCCGCCAGGTTGCGCAGCACGTACTGCAGGATGCCGCCGTTCAGGAAATATTCCAGCTCGTTGACGGTATCGATGCGGCACTTGGTCAGGAAGGTCTCGGTCGAGCCGTCCTTGCGGGCCAGGATCACTTCGACATCCTGACGCGGGCGCAGGCCAGCGACGTTCTGGATGGTGAAGCTCTCGGAGCCGTCCAGCTTCAGCGTCTCGCGGGTCACGCCCTCGGCGAACTGAAGCGGCAACACGCCCATGCCGACCAGGTTCGAACGGTGGATACGCTCGAAGCTTTCGGTGATGACCGCCCGCACGCCGAGCAGATTGGTGCCCTTCGCCGCCCAGTCGCGCGACGAACCCGTGCCATATTCCTTGCCCGCGATGATGACGAGCGGCGTGCCGTCGGCCTTGTGACGCATGGCGGCGTCATAGATCGGCATCACTTCGCCGTCATACTGGGTCATGCCGCCTTCGACGCCGGGCACCATCTCGTTCTTGATGCGGATGTTAGCGAAGGTGCCGCGCATCATCACGTCATGGTTGCCGCGACGCGCGCCATAGGAGTTGAAGTCCTTCTTGGCGACCTGATGCTCCTGCAGGAAGGTGCCTGCGGGGCTGTCGGCCTTGATCGAACCGGCCGGGCTGATGTGGTCGGTCGTGATCGAGTCGCCCAGGATGGCGAGCGGCTTGGCCTCGATGATGTCGGTGACGGGCTTCGGCGTCATCTCCATGCCCTCGAAATAGGGCGGGTTGGCGACATAGGTCGAGCCGGTCGGCCAGGCATAAGTGTCCGAGCCGGCCACTTCGATCGCCGACCACTTGGCGTCGCCCGCATAGACATTGCCGTAGCGCGAGCGGAACATCTCGTCGTCGATGTTCGCATCCATCAGGCTGCGGACTTCGTCGTTCGAGGGCCAGATGTCCTTGAGGTAGACGTCCTGGCCGTCCTTGCCCTGGCCGATCGGCGTCTCACGCATGTCCTGCGTGACCGTGCCCTTCAGCGCGTACGCGACGACCAGCGGCGGCGAGGCGAGGAAGTTGGCGCGCACGTCCGGGGACACGCGGCCTTCGAAGTTGCGGTTGCCCGACAGGACCGAGGCCGCGACGATGTCGTTGCCGTTGATCGCCTTCGAGATCGGCTCGGCGAGCGGACCCGAATTGCCGATGCAGGTGGTGCAGCCATAACCGACCAGGTTGAAGCCGATCGCGTCGAGATCGGCGGTTAGGCCCGCCTTGTCGAGGTAATCGGTGACGACCTGCGAACCGGGGGCGAGCGAGGTCTTGACCCAGGGCTTGGGCTTCAGGCCCAGCGCGTTCGCCTTGCGGGCGACCAGACCGGCGGCGACCAGCACCGACGGGTTCGAGGTGTTGGTGCAGCTGGTGATGGCGGCGATCACGACGTCGCCGTCGCCGATGTCATGGCCACGGTCATCGACCGAGACGCGCGCGGGGGCGTCCTTCTTGTACACCTTGGCGAGGTCGGCGTTGAACACGTCGTCGACTTCGGTGAGGACGACCTTGTCCTGCGGACGCTTCGGCCCCGCCAGCGACGGCACGACCGTCGACATGTCGAGTTCCAGCGTGTCGGTGAAGACGGGGTCGGCGGCATCGTCATGACGCCAGAAGCCGTTCGCCTTGGCATAGGCCTCGACCAGGGCGACATTGTCGTCCGAACGCGCGGTCAGGCGCATATAGTCGAGCGTCTTGTCGTCGATCGGGAAGAAGCCGCAGGTCGCGCCGTACTCGGGCGCCATGTTGGCGATCGTCGCACGGTCGGCGAGCGTCATCGACGACAGGCCGGGGCCGTAGAACTCGACGAAGCGGCCGACCACGCCCTTGGCGCGCAGCATCTGGGTGATGGTCAGCACCAGGTCGGTGGCGGTGATGCCTTCCTGGAGCTTGCCGGTCAGCTTGAAGCCGACGACTTCCGGGATCAGCATCGACACGGGCTGGCCGAGCATCGCGGCTTCCGCCTCGATCCCGCCGACGCCCCAGCCGAGCACGCCCAGGCCGTTGATCATCGTGGTGTGGCTGTCGGTGCCGACCAGCGTGTCCGGATAGGCGATCGTCGCGCCGCCCTTGGCATGCTCGCCGCTCTCGGTCGACGACCAGATGGCCTGGCCGATATATTCCAGGTTCACCTGGTGGCAGATGCCGGTGCCCGGCGGAACCACCGAGAAATTGTCGAGCGCCTTGGAGCCCCACTTCAGGAACTCATAGCGTTCCATGTTGCGCTGATATTCGAGGTCGACATTATCCTCGAAGGCCTGCGGCGTGCCGAACTCGTCGACCATGACCGAGTGGTCGATGACGAGGTGGACGGGGACCTGCGGATTGATCTTGGCCGCGTCGCCGCCCAGCTTGGTGATCGCGTCGCGCATCGCGGCGAGGTCGACCACGCAAGGCACGCCGGTGAAGTCCTGCATCAGCACGCGGGCCGGGCGATACTGGATCTCGCGGTCCGAACGCTGGGTCTTCTGCCAGTCGACGATCGCTTGGATATCCTCGCGCGTGACGGTCTTGCCGTCTTCGAAGCGCAGCAGATTCTCCAGCAGCACCTTCATCGAGAAGGGCAGGCGGCTGATGTCGCCGAGCTGCTCGGAAGCCTTGGCGAGGCTGTAATAATCATAGCTCTTGCCGTCGACGTCGAGGGTCGAGCGGGTGTTCAGGCTGTCCTGGCCTATCGCAGTCATGGGCGTCCCTTCATGGTCGAGCCGGGCACGCCCAGTGGGACACGGCAGCATGCAGCCGCGAGCAGGCGCGCCGGGGAAATCTCCGGTTGACGCCAGCGGCCTTAGCAAGGGGTTGCCCGACAGGGAAGGGTGCAGCGCAGTGAAAGCCATTCGCAACTTCGGCCCGTAGCTAACCGCGTCCTGGCCCGGCAGGCCTGCGGCGGACGACTGGTCGCAAGCGTGAAAATGCGTGGAACAGCCATGGTCGATAGCGGGTTCAGATGGTCATGGATGGAGTTCGGACAATGCGTGCCCTGAAGAATGATCGGTCGATCACCTTATATGGTCCTGCGGGACGCACGGGATCGGCCGATGGGCGTGTGTTCGCCGTGCAGTACCGGCGGTGGCGGAAATGACCGGGAACCCGCCGCGCAAGGATGTCCGCCGTCCCGATCCGATCGTCGCGGTCGGCCTGTTGACCCAGCGCGATCTGGACGTTCTGGGGTCGGGATTTCGCCGGTCTTTTCCGGTCGAAGAGGACACGGCCTTTGACGACCTGCTTCAGGCTCTCGATTCGATCGAGGCGATTCATGTGCCGCACCGGAAGGACTGACCGGCCAGGAATAAGCGCCAAGAGCGATTAACCTTGATTATTAATGGTTCATCTCCCCCGCATCGGAGACGGAACCGCTTGGCGAGCCCCCGTCCGTCCGGCTAGGGCAGCGTCATGGCTGGACCGATTATCCGGCGCGACCGGAAAATGAGATGACGCCCGAACGCTTCGCCCTGCTCACCCGCCGCCACCGCGAATGTCTTCGCGGGGTCAAGGCGCTCAAGGGCTCGAAGGAAATCGCCACCGAACTCGGCTTGGGCAAGTCGACCGTCGACAGCTATCTGGCCGAGGCGGTGCGGCTGCTCGGCGCGCGCAATCGGCGCGAGGCGGCGATGGCGCTGGACGAATATGAGGCCCAGGCAGACGCCCAGTCGAATGACCAAGCTATTGAAGAACAAGAAGAAGCTACCCCGCATAAAATCATACCCGATTTTACGGGGCTAGTTCCCGAACCGCCGACCATGCCACTTCCGATGGCACCGGATGGGAGTACGGTCGGTGGGGCGGTGCAGGACGGCCATGTCCACGCATCGCCCCGCTTGTCCCTTCCCGTCCGGCGGCAAGGGCAGACACGCAACGACATGAGCATGGCCGAAAGGCTGCTCTGGGTTCCCACGATCGCCGTCGCACTCGCCATCGGCTTCGGCATGCTGGCGACGGGACTCGACGTGATGACCCGGGTGATCGGACGTTTGACGCATCTTGCCGGATGACCATCCTCCATGTCGCCCAGGGGCGCATGGACCAGATCAGGGGGCACAGGCGATGACGACGGAACATGAAGCGGCTCTTCAGGTGACCCAGCTCCTGTGGAAGCTGGAAAACGAACTCGACACGGCGTTCGCCACGGCAGGCGAACTGGCGATGGCGCTGCCCCGTGCGCGGGCCGAGGCGCGGCTGTCGGCGGTGGTCGGCCAGCACGCCTTCGAAATGCTGGGCCAGGCGATGATGGCCATCGGCCAGGCCCGGGGCCATGCGGTTCAGAGCCACCGGATTCTAGAAAAGGTCGGCCAGACCATCGGCTTCGATGCGGACGAATATGGCGACAACCGTCCCAAGCCGCCTCAGACGACCGGCATCGTCGAGGCCCTGCCGTTGCGCGCGGCTGCCTGATCCCGGCGCGACGCGGCGTGTCCTTCTCCCATCCTGGCCAGCGGGGCACGCCGTGACGCACATCTATATCTTCAACTTCCTTCAGGCGCTGGTCTGCCTCTATGCGCTGACGTTGGGCGGCTGGCCGGAGCGGGCGACGGCGGTCATCCTGCTTTGCGCCTCGGTGGCGACCATCGTGCTGCCCTTCGATCCCTCCACCAGTTTCCGCAGCGTTGAGACACTGGAACTCGTCATCGACGTGGCACTGATGGGCGGATTGATGGCGGTCGCGTTGCTCGCCAATCGATTCTGGCCGCTCTGGCTGGCCGCGCTGCATCTGCTGGCGGTCGGGATTCATGGGGTCAAGGGGTTCGACACCGCGCTGATGCCGTGGATGTATGCCCAGGCGGGCGGCAAGCTGGCCTATCCCATGCTCGTGTTGCTGGCGGCCGGGGTGCTGCGGCACCGGATCAGGCTGGCGCGATATGGCACGGACCCCGACTGGTCGCTGCCTTGGCGTGGTATCCGATGAATAGTGATTTGCGACTGCTGCACTGGCCCGCCGAGGACCGGGCGAGCTTCGGACGCTTCACCGCCGTGATGGCGGATGTGCAGGCGCGCATCCAAGCCATTTCCGGCGAGGCGAGCGGCGTTCCGGTGCCGCGCCCGCCGCGCGTGCCGACGCCGCGCGAATGCGCCGCGATGATCCTGAAGCACCGCCACGATGTCCGCGCGATCGCCGGGGGCGATGCCGATATGTTCGGCGATCCGGCATGGGAGATCGCGCTCGCCGTCTTTCATGCCGAAGGGCAGGAGAATGACGCCGCGCTGCTGGAAACGGCGGGGCTGTCGCCGAGCGGTCAGGTCGGCGAACGCTGGATCAAGCTGCTGCTGGCGCGCGGGTGGGTCGAGCGGCACGACGACGGCCATCTGCACGCGACCGAGAAGATGATCACCATCCTGAACGGCTATTTCACGCGCCTTTGAGCCGCGTTCGGGTCGGATTGTGAACTTTCATGTCACGGCGGTAACGCCGTGCAACTCCTGAACCCTCCGCGGGTTCAACCGACACGGGCATAACCACAGGAGAAGACGGACATGGCCGAGGATATCGGAACGGGCGGCGGCGCGGGTGCGATCGGTGGCGATATGGGCGCGGGCGCCTTCACCGACCGGATGAAGGGTGCGGGCGAGGCGATGCAGGCGACGGGTCAGAAGATGGCCGAGGGCGGCTCGCAGGTCACGCTCAAGATGCTCGAACAGGCCGAGACGAACACGCGCGAGGCCTTCGCCGCGATGCGCTCGGCAGCGTCGGCCAAGGACCTGGGCGATGTCATGCGCATCCAGACCGAGTTCCTCCGCGAGCAGGGCAACCGCTCCATGTCGCAGGCGCGTGAGATTGGCGAGATGATCGTCCAGTTCGGTCGCGACGCGGTCGGCGCGGCGCGCGGGCCGAAGCAGGACTGAAGCGCAAACCCTCACCCTTCCAGGTAAGTGGGAAGGGTGAGGGTCGCTCTGTCGCTTAATTGCCGGGGCTTAGCGCTACCGGTCCATTGGCGGTGGCCTCCAGCAGCGAGTCCCCACCGAGCACCCGGTACAGCGTCACCCGGTTGCTTGCCGCCGTCAGCTGCGTCGCGATCACCGTCCGCTGCGCCGAATAGAGCGAGCGCTGTGCATCCAGTGTATTGAGGAACGGCGTCACCCCGCCGCGATAGCTTGCTTCGGTCAGGCGATAGGTGTCGCTCGCGGCGTTCAGGAAACGACGATTGGCGCCCAGCTGGTCGTCGATCGTCCCCTGCCGCGCCAGCGCATCGGCGGTTTCCTGGAAAGCGGTCTGGATCGCCTTTTCATAGGTCGCGAGCGCGGCATCGCGCTGGGCCTGCGAATACTGGACGTTCGCCACGCCCGCGCCCGCCTGAAAGATCGGGTAGCTGACCGATGGCGCGACCGAATAGTTGAAGCTGCCGCCCGAGAAGAGCGAGGTCAGGGCGGTGCTGGCAAAGCCGACCAGCCCGGTCAGCGAGATGCGCGGGAACAGGGCCGCCCGCGCCGCGCCGATCTGGCCATTGGTGGCGCGCAGCAGATATTCGGCCTGCACCACGTCCGGACGGCGCAGCAGGATGCCCGAGTCCAGTCCGGCCGGCAGCGTCGCGACGGTCGGCGCGGCTTCTTCGATCGAGCGGGGCAGAAGCGTTGTGTCGATCGGCGCGCCGACCAGCAGTTGCAGCGCGTTGACGTCCTGCGCCACGGCGGTCTTCTGGAGCGCAAGGTCCGCCTCGGCGGTCGCCAGCACCTGTTCGGCCTGGCGTAGATCGGTGCGTGGCGAGATGCCGCCCTGAAGCCGGGCACGGGTCAGGGTGACGCTGCGCTCGGCGCTGGCGGCGGTCTGCTGCGCGATGGCGAGCAGGCTCTGGTCCGCGCCGTAATTCAGCCAGGCATCGGCAATGTCTCCGACCAGCGTCAGCCGGGTCGCGCGCGCCGCCGCCTCGGTCGCGAAATACCGGTCGAGCGCCGCGCCGGTCAGCGAGCGGATGCGTCCGAACAGATCGAGTTCGAAGGCGTTGACGCCCAAATTCACCGACCAGGCGCTACCGCTGCCATTCGCGCCGGTGACGATGCCGCCGGTCCCGCCCGTATCGACGCCGCCATTGCCGACGCCGGTCCCCGTGCCGCCATCGACGGTGCCGTTGCCGGTCCCGGTGCCCGTTCCTCCGGTGTTGCCGGTACCGCCCCCCGTGCTGCCGCCGCCGACCGCGCTCGATCCCGCGCCGCCCGACCCGCGATCCGTATAGCTGTATCGGCCCGTCGCGCTGACGGCGGGGAACAGGCTGCCGCGCTGGATGCGGTATTGCGCACGGGTGGAGGCGACGTTCGCCGCCGCCACGCGCAGGTCGCGATTATTGACCAGCGCCTGGGCGATCAACTGCTGCAACCGCGCGTCACGGAAGATGTCGCTGTAGCGAACGGTGGGCAAAGCTGCTTCCGACTGGCGGAGATAGGCATCGCCGACCGGCCAGGAAGGCGGCACCGGCGTCGCGGGCCGCTCATATTTCGGAGCCAGCGAGCAGCCCGACAGCGCGGTGGCGGCGAGCAGCAGGGCAGGGAGGGGGGACAGGATACGCATCAGGCCTTCTCCGCTCCGCCTTCGGGGGCGGGACGATGCCCCGCGCCATGCTCGCTCATCGGCTTGCCCCGCAGCCGGGCCAGACCGTTGCGGACCGACCGGCGGACCAGCACGAAGAACAACGGGATGTAGAAGATCGCCAGCACGGTTGCGGTCAGCATGCCCCCGATCACGGCGGTGCCGATGGCGATACGGCTGTTCGCGCCCGCGCCGGTCGAGATGGCGAGCGGCAGCACGCCGAAAATGAAGGCGAAGCTGGTCATCAGGATCGGCCGCAGACGGATCTTGGCGGCCTCCAGCGCGGCGTCGATGACGCGCTTGCCCTGTTTCTCCGCCTGCTCGGCAAACTCGATCATCAGGATCGCGTTCTTTGCCGCCAGCCCCATGGTCGTCAACAGACCGATCTGGAGATAGACGTCGTTGGTCAGCCCGCGCAGGGTCACGAAGGCCACCGCGCCGATCAGGCCTAGCGGAATGACCAGCAGCACCGCGAACGGGATCGACCAGCTTTCATAGAGCGCGGCCAGGCACAGGAAGACGACCAGGATCGACAGCCCGTACAGGATTGGCGCCTGTCCACCCGACAGCCGTTCCTGATAGGACAGGCCCGCCCAGGCGATCGACGTGCCGGGGATTTCCGCCGCCAGCTCGGTCATCCGCTTCATCGCGTCGCCCGAGCTATAGCCGGACGCGGCCGAACCCTGGAATTCATAGGACGGGATGCCGTTGAACCGCGACAGGGTGGTCGGCGCCACGCCCCAGTTGATCGTCGAGAAGGACGAGAAAGGCGCCATCTGGCCGCTCGACCCGCGCACGAACCACTGCTTCAGGTCCTCCGGCTCGGAGCGATAGGGCGCGTCGCCCTGGACGAAGACGCGCTTCACGCGGCCGCGATCGATGAAGTCGTTCACATATTGCCCGCCCCAGGCGGTCGACAGGGTCGAGTTCACCTGCTGCTGCGTCAGGCCCAGTGTGGACAGCTTCTGCTGGTCCAGATCGACGCGCAACGTGGCGATGTCGGGAAGCTCGGTCAGGCGGACCGAAGCCAGCATCGGGTCGGCATTGGCCTTGGCGAGCAGCTGGTCGCGCACCGCCTCGAACTTCTCCAGCGGCATGCCGGAGATATTCTGCAGCTCCATGGTGAAGCCGTCCGACTGGCCGAGGCCGCGAATGGCGGGGGGAACGAGGGCGAACACCTGCGCGTCGCGAAGCCCGCGGAATGCGGCGGAGGCGCGGCCGGTAATGGCGTCGGCACTGTTCTCCTTGCCCTTGCGGTCGGCCCAGTCGACGAAGTTGATGAAGCCCTGGCCGGTATTCTGACCGCTGGTGCCGCCCCCGCCGCCACCCGCGACCGAGAACAGGACCTTGACGTTCTTGCCCTCATGCTGGGCGAAATACTGCTCGACCTGCCGCTGCACTTCCATAGTGCGGCCCTGGGTCGCACCGGCGGGCAGGCGGAACTGGACGATGGCCGATCCCTGGTCCTCGGTCGGCAGGAAGCCGGTCGGCAGGCGTAGGAACAGCACCGCCAGCAGCGCGACGACGCCCGCATAGATCAGCAGGAACAGCCATTTGCGGTCGACGACGGTGCGCACGCCCGAGACATATTTGCCGACCATCCAATCGAAGCGGGTGTTGAACCCGTCCTTCGCCCGCTGGAGGACATGCGCCACGCGGGGCGCCTTTCGCTCCAGCCACGCGCCGTCCTCATGCTCCTTGGCCTTTTGCTTGAGCAGGCTGGCGGTGAGGGCGGGGGACAGGATGATCGCGACCGCGACCGACAGGATCATCGCCGAGACGATGGTGATCGAGAACTGGCGATAGATGACGCCGGTCGACCCGCCGAAGAACGCCATCGGCAGGAACACCGCCGACAGGACGAGCGCGATGGCGACAAGCGCGACCGTGATCTCGTTCATCGACTCGATCGTCGCCTCGCGCGGGGTCATGTCGGGATTTTCCTCGAGCAGACGCTCGACATTCTCCACGACCACGATCGCATCGTCGACCAGCAGGCCGATCGCCAGCACCAGCCCGAACAGGGTCAGCGTGTTGATCGAGAACCCGGCCAGATAGAAGATGGCGAAGGTGCCCAGCAGCACGACCGGCACCGCGATCGTCGGGATCAGCGTCGCGCGCCAGCTTTGCAGGAAGACGAACATGACGATGACGACCAGGATGATCGCCTCGATCAGCGTCTTGACCACCTCGTCGATCGACAGCTTGATGAAGGCGGTCGTGTCGTTGGCGTAGGCGATCTTCAACCCTTGCGGAAAGCCCTTGGCGACGCGGGTGATCTCGGCCTTGACCAGCTCGGCGGTCTTCAGCGCGTCGGCGCCCGGTGCCATCAGGACGGCGATACCGGCACCCGGATGCTGGTTGATCCGGCTGACCGCGGCATAGCTTTCGGCGCCCAGCTCGATACGCGCCACGTCGGACAGCTTGACGGTCGCGCCGTTGTTCAGCGTCTTGACGATGATCTCGCGGAATTGCTCGGGCGTCTGGAGCCGCGATTGCGAGGTCACGGTGGCATTCAGCATCTGGGTCGTTGCCGAGGGCGTACCGCCGACCTCGCCCGCCGCGACCTCGGTATTCTGGTTCTGGATCGCGGTCGTCACGTCCGAGGGCATCAGCTGGTAGGAGGCCAGCTTTTGCGGGTTCAGCCAGATGCGCATCGCATATTGCGAACCGAACACGTTGGTGTCGCCGACGCCTTGGATACGGCCCAGCGGGTCCTGGAGATTGGAGACGAGGTAATCGGCGACGTCCTGGTTCGTCATCCGGTTCGTCTCGTCATAGACGCCCGCGATCAACAGGAAGTCGGGGTTCGACTTGCGGACGACCAAACCCTGTTGCTGCACCTGCTGCGGCAGTCGCGCGACCGATTGCTGGACCTGGTTCTGGACCTGCACCTGCGCGATGTCGGGGTCGGTGCCCTTGGCGAAGGTGGCGGTGATCGTCACCGAGCCACGACTGGACGAGGAGGACTGGAAATAGAGCAGCCCGTCGATGCCGGTCAGTTGCTGTTCGATGACCTGGGTAACCGAGTTCTGCAGCGTCTGGGCGGAGGCACCGGGGAAGGTGGCGCGGATCGACACCTGGGGCGGCGCGACGTCGGGATATTGCGCGATGGGCAGGCCCATGATCGCGCCGACGCCCGCCAGCATGACGATGATGGCAAGGACCCAGGCGAAGATGGGACGATCGATAAATACGCGGCTGAGCATGGTCCGGTCAGCCCGCCTTGCCCTTGGCGGCCTGCATCTTCTTCAACTGTTCGGGCGAGGGGGGCTGGACCTTTTGCGGGCTGTTGGCGGGCACCGCGCGCACGCTCTGGTTGGGGCGCAGATTGTTCAGGCCCTGGGTCACAATCTTGTCACCGGGCTTCAGGCCGTCGGTGACGACCCAGAAGGCCCCTTGCGTCCGCTCGGCCTTGACCGTCTTCTGCTGCACCTTGTCGTTCGGGCCGACGACGAACAGCGTCGCATTGCCCTTCGGATCGCGCGCGATCGCCTGTTGCGGGACCAGGAAGGCGCTGGTGTCGATCGCCTGGGCAAAGCGGGCACGGACGAACATGCCGGGCAGCAGCAAGCCTTGCGGATTGGGGAAGCGTGCGCGTAGCGTCACGGTGCCGGTCTGCTGGTCGACGACGGCCTCGGCGAACTCGACCCGGCCGGTCTGGCCGTAATCGGTGCCGTCCTCCAGCCTAAGCGTCACATTGGCACTGGCGGGGATCAGGCCGTCGCGCGCCGACAGGCTGCGGCGCAGCGACAACAGGTCGGTCGCCGACTGCTGGATATCGACGAAGATCGGGTCGAGCCGCTGGATCTGTGCCAGCGGATCGGTCTGGCCCGCGCTGACCAGCGCGCCGACGGTGAACAGCGATCGGCCGATGCGCCCCGTAATGGGGGCGGGGACGGTGGTGAATTGCAGGTTCACGCGCGCCGTCTCCAGCGCGGCACGGGTCTGCGCCACCTGCGCGGCGGCCTGGCGGGCGCTGGCCTGGGCGTTGGTATAGTCCTGCTTCGAGATCGCCTCGATCTGCGCCAGCGGGCGATAGCGTTCGGCCAGCGTCCGCGTCGCCTCGGCATTGGCCTGCGCGCTTTGCAGATTGGCGGCGGCCTGGTTGACCGAGGCGCGATACAGGCGGGGATCGATTTCGTAGAGCGGCTGGCCGCGCTTCACCAGCGTGCCTTCGGTGAAGAAGCGGCGGCGGATCACGCCGGTCACCTGGGGCCGCACGTCCGAGCTTTCAAAGGCGGTGGTGCGTGCGGCGAGTTCGGTCACGATCGGCGCGTCGGTCGGCTGGACGGTCACGTAACCGACGGTCGGGGTCTGCTGCTGTCCGCCGGCTCCGCCCTTTGCCTTGCCCTTGTCTCCGCCGCCACAGGCCGACAAACTGACCAGCGCGAGAGCCATGGCCGTCCCGGCAAGCGCCGGGCGACCGCGAAAACCTGCAAAGTTCAATTCGTTCACCTGCCTGAATTGTGCCGCGGAGCCGGCCCGCGCCTTAATGCGCGAGACGGCGAAACGTTGCTGACCTGTGTCAAATTGCACGAACGGGGTTCGAAAAGGCAAGTGATCATGGCCTAAACCGTCCGTCTTAATTGTCGCAATTTGTCGCGGTGCGGCAAAAGCGCGGGCGGCGGGAGCCTTTGGGTTTCCGAAGCATTTTCAACGTACATGACCGATCGTGATGCCGATAAGCGCCTGGCTGCCGCCGCCGCGGTGGATGAGGTATGCGACAATATGCTCGTCGGGCTGGGCACCGGGTCGACGGCCGCCCATGTCATCGCGCTGCTCGCCGAACGGGGCCTGACCATCGAGACGGTGGCCACCTCCCGGGCCAGCACGGAGCTGGCCGAGCGATTGGGGTTGAAGGTCCGGCCATTCGACACGGTGGTGCGGGTCGACCTGGCGATCGACGGCGCGGACGCCATCGACGCCGACTTGTCCGCCGTGAAGGGCGCCGGCGGGGCCATGCTGCGGGAAAAGATCGTCGCGGCCGCCGCCGACCGGATGATCGTCATCGCCGACGGCTCCAAGCGGGTCGAGCGGCTGCAAGGCGCCAAGCTGCCGATCGAAATCCTACCCTTCGCCCGCGCCTTTGCGGTGGAACGGCTTTCCGGGCTTTTTGAGCGGCTTGACGAACGAACCGGTTATCTGACCGACAATGGCAACATCGTGGTCGATGGCCATGGCTGGAACGATGCCGACCTGCCGGGGCTGGCGGAGGCGCTGGCGGCAATTCCGGGCGTCGTCGGGCACGGCCTGTTCCTATCCGAGATCGACGCCGCCTATATCGCCGACAATGGGGTCGTTACCCGGCTGGAACGGGGACGGAACCCGCGCTAAGGCGACCCTGCATGGCAACCAGAGCGAGCGCGGAGGCGTTCGATCGCACATAAAGAGGATGAGGCCAGTTTCATGACCGATGCCACCACCACCGCCGTGGCCGACAGCCATCTCCACGAGGACGGGTCGATCGAGCGCCTGACCATCGACACCATCCGCACCCTGTCGATGGATGCGGTGCAGCAGGCCAATTCGGGCCACCCCGGCACGCCCATGGCGCTCGCCCCGGTCGGTCACACCATCTGGTCCAAGTTCCTCCGCTACGATCCCGCCCATGCCGATTGGCCCAACCGCGACCGCTTCGTGCTGTCGGTCGGCCACGCCTCGATGCTGCTCTACTCGTTGATCCACCTGGCGGGCATCGAAGAGATCGACGCGGACGGCAACAAGTCGGGCAACCCTGCGCTCAGCCTGGAGGACCTGAAGGGCTTCCGCCAGCTGAACTCCAAGACGCCGGGCCACCCCGAATATCGCCACACCACCGGCGTCGAGACGACGACCGGTCCGCTGGGCGCGGGTTGCGGCAATTCGGTCGGCATGGCGATCGCCGAGCGCTGGCTGGCCGCGCATTTCAACCGCGAGGGTTTCCCGATCTTCGACCATGACATCTATGTCGTGTGCGGCGATGGCGACATGATGGAGGGCGTCGCGTCGGAAGCCGCCTCGACCGCCGGACACCTCAAGCTGTCGAACCTGTGCTGGATCTACGACTCGAACCAGATTTCGATCGAGGGCGGCACCGACATCGCGTTCGACGAAGACGTCGCCAAGCGGTTCGAGGCCTATGGTTGGAACGTCCTGCACGTCGACGACGCCAATGACGTCGGCGCGCTGACCGCCGCGCTCGACAATTTCAAGGCGACGACCGACAAGCCGACCTTCATCGTCGTGAAGTCGGTCATCGGCTATGGCAGCCCCAAGGCGGGCAGCGAAAAGGCGCATGGCGAACCGCTGGGCGATGACGCGATCCGCGCCACCAAGAAGGCCTATGGCTGGCCCGAGGATGCCAAGTTCCTGGTGCCCGACGGCGTGCGCGAAGCCTTCCAGGGTGCCATCGAAGCGCGCGGCAAGCCGCTGCGCGACGAATGGGTCGCGATGGTCGACAAGTACCGCGCCGAATATCCCGAACTCGCCGCCGAGCTGGACGCGATGCTGGCGGACAAACTGCCCGAGGGCTGGGATGCCGATATCCCGGTGTTCGAGGCGGATGCCAAGGGCGTCGCCAGCCGCGACTCGGGCGGCAAGGTGCAGAACGCCATCGCCGCCAAGGTGCCGTGGCTGATCGGCGGCTCGGCCGACCTCGCGCCCTCGACCAAGACGCTGATCAAGGACGGCGGCTCGTTCCAGGCGGGCAGCTATGAAGGCCGCAACATGCACTTTGGCGTGCGTGAGCATTCGATGGGCGCGATCGTCGACGGCATGGCGCTGTCGCACCTGCGTTCCTACGGCGCGACCTTCCTGGTCTTCTCCGACTATATGCGCGCGCCGATCCGTCTCGCCGCGATCATGGAGCTGGGCGCGACCTTCGTCTTCACGCACGACTCGATCGGCGTGGGCGAGGACGGCCCGACCCACCAGCCGATCGAGCATCTGGCGACGCTGCGTGCGATCCCAGGCCTCGACACCATCCGCCCCGGCGATGCGAACGAAGTGGCCGAGGCTTGGCGCTGCGCCGTCGAGTCGGCCAGCCACCCGACCGCGCTCATCTTCTCGCGTCAGGCGCTGCCGACGCTGGATCGGAGCAAGTACGCACCGGCCTCGGGCGTGAAGAAGGGCGGCTACGTTCTTGCGGATTGCGATGGCACACCCGACATCATCCTCATCGCAACGGGGTCGGAACTGTCGCTGGTGACGGACGCCTATGAGACGTTGAAGGCCGAGGGCATCAAGGCGCGCGTCGTCTCGCTGCCCAGCTGGTATCGTTTCGAACTGCAGGATGCGGCGTATAAGGACAGCGTGCTGCCAAAGACCGTCACCAAGCGTCTGGCGGTCGAGCAGGCCGGTTCGATCGGCTGGGATCGCTATGTCGGCTTCGACGGTCGCACGATCACCATGTCGACCTTCGGGGCCTCCGCGCCGCTCGCCAAGTTGCAGGACAAGTATGGCTTCACCCACGACAATGTCGTGAAGGTGGCCCGCGAAATGCTGGAGACCAAGTGATGAGCAAGCTGTCGGAACTGGGCGCCAAGGGCTGCGCCCCCTGGCTCGATTTCGTCGATCGCAAGTTCCTCGAGGCGAAGGGGCTGGAAAAGCTCGTCGCCGAGGACGGGCTGACCGGCGTCACCTCCAACCCGTCGATCTTCGAAAAGGCGATGGGGCATGGCGACGCCTATGACGCCACGCTCGCTGCCTTCGACAAGGAAAATCCCGGCGCGGCGACCATCGACCGTTACGAGCATCTGGCGATCCAGGACATCAAGGCGGCGGCGGAAACGCTGAAGCCGGTCTATGATCGACTCGACGCCAAGGACGGATATGTCAGCCTGGAGGTGTCGCCCTATATCGCCGACGACACCGACGCGACCATCGCCGAGGCCGAAAAGCTGTGGCACGCGGTCGACCGCCCGAACCTGATGATCAAGATCCCGGGCACCGATGCGGGCGCCCCGGCGATCTCGGCAACCATCGCCAAGGGGATCAACGTCAACGTGACGCTGCTCTTCTCGGTCGACGCCTATATCAAGGTGGCCGAGGCTTATGCGGCGGGTCTGGAAGAGCGGGTGAAGGCCGGGCAGCCGATCGACCGGATCGCCAGCGTCGCCAGCTTCTTCATCAGCCGCATCGACTCGGCGATCGACAAGAAGATCGACGAGCGTATCGCGGCCGGTGACGCGGAGACGGACGCACTGAAGGCCGTGCGCGGCAAGGTCGCCATCGCCAACGCCAAGATGGCGTATCAGTGGTATCTGGACTTCCTGAAGTCCGACCGCTGGCAGGCGCTGGCCGCCAAGGGTGCGCAGCCGCAGCGTCTGCTCTGGGCGTCGACGGGGACCAAGGACCCGTCCTTCCCCGACACGCTCTACATCGACACGCTGATCGGGCCGGACACGGTCAACACCATGCCGCCCAAGACCATGGACGCCTTCCGCGACCATGGCACGGTGGCTGAAACGCTGACCGCCGATATCGACGAAGCCAAGCACGTCCTGGCCGAGGCCGAACGGCTGGGCCTGGACCTGAACGGCGTGACCGACACGCTGGTGGCCGAGGGGGTCGCCTCCTTCGTCAAGGCGTTCGACGATCTGCTCGGCGCGATCGGGCAAAAGCAGCCGGCGGCCTGAGGCCCCGGCGGCCCCCTCCCCCAGCGGGGAGGGGGCCTTTTCATTTCTCATGTCAGTTAATGGAGTTCCCGCATGAAGATCGGTCTGGTCGGCCTTGGCCGCATGGGTGGCAATATCGCACGCCGCCTGATGCAGGCTGGGCATCAGGTGGTAGCCTGGGATCGCAGCGACGAGGCGGTGCAGACGCTCGCCAAGGACGGCGCGGAGGCGGCCACCGGGCTGGCGGACATGGCGGCCAAGCTCGCCGATAAGGCGATCTGGTGGGTCATGCTGCCCGCCGGTGGCCCGACCGAGGACACGATTGCGGAAATCGCCAAGCTCGCAAAGGACGGCGACGTCATCATCGACGGCGGCAACAGCTTCTATAAGGACGACATTCGCCGCGCCAAGATGCTGGCCGAACAGGGCATCCATTATGTCGATGTCGGCACCTCGGGCGGCGTCTGGGGCCTGGAGCGCGGCTATTGCATGATGATCGGCGGCG
Source organism: Sphingomonas sp. Leaf257 (assembly GCF_001422185.1). Taxonomy (NCBI): domain Bacteria; kingdom Pseudomonadati; phylum Pseudomonadota; class Alphaproteobacteria; order Sphingomonadales; family Sphingomonadaceae; genus Sphingomonas; species Sphingomonas sp. Leaf257. The sequence goes on along the minus strand of NZ_LMMH01000012.1, from coordinate 317,006 downwards.
ACACGGAAACCGTCGACCATCTCGATCCGATCTTCGACGCGCTGGCACCGGGGCTGGGCACGATCGAGCGGACGCCGGGCCGCATCGCCGACAAGGTCGATCAACGCGCCGAGAAGGGCTATATCCATGCCGGGCCCGCAGGGGCGGGTCACTTCGTCAAGATGATCCACAACGGCATCGAATATGGCTTGATGCAGGCCTATGCTGAAGGCTTCGATATCCTGAAGTCGAAGAACAGCGACAAGCTGCCCGAGGACGAGCGCTTCGACCTGAACCTGACCGACATCGCCGAAGTCTGGCGTCGCGGCAGCGTGATCTCGTCCTGGCTGCTCGACCTGACCGCCATCGCGCTGGCCAAGGACGAGATGCTCGAGCAGTTCTCGGGCCATGTCGCCGATTCGGGCGAGGGCCAGTGGACGATCGACGCGGCGATGGAGGAGAAGGTCCCCGCCAACGTCCTGACCGCCTCGCTCTTCGCGCGCTATCGCAGCCGGGTCGAGCATACCTATGGCGACAAGGTGCTGTCGGCGATGCGCTTCGGCTTTGGCGGCCACACCGAAATCCCGCAATGAGCGATCCGGTTTCGGGGCCGATCCGGCTTGTCGTGTCGGACGTCGACGGCACGCTCGTCGACCCCGACAAGACGCTGCGCGCCGCCACCATCGCCGCCGTCAAGCGGCTGGAGGCGGCGGGCGTCGGCTTCACCATCATCAGCGCCCGGCCGCGTTCGGGGCTGGGCTGGCTGGCGGACGAGCTGTCCATCGACGCGCCGATCGGGGCGTTCAACGGCGGCACCGTGTTCCGCCGCGACGGCTCGGTCGATGCGCAATTCCGCGTGCCGGTCGATGTCGTCAACGCCGTGCTGGCGATGGCGGCGGACAATCCCGTCGCCATCTGGGTGTTTGCCGACGATCGCTGGTACGCCAGCAGCGGCGAGGGCAACCATGTCGATCACGAGCGCAAGGCCTCCGCACAGGAGCCGGTGGTAACGCAGGACTTCGCCGCGCTGGTCGACAAGGTCGACAAGATCACCTTGGTCAGCGACGATGCCGATCTGCTGCGCGGCCTGCATGACAAGGCGAATGCGGCGCATGGGGAAGCGGCGACCATCGCCCAGTCGCAGACCTATTATCTCGACGTGACCGCTTTGAAGGCCAACAAGGGCGACGGCGTGGCGACCCTGGCCAAGGCGTTCGGCGTCTCGCTGGAGGAAGTGGCGGTACTGGGCGACCAGGCCAACGACCTTCCCATGCTGACACGCGCCGGGCTGCCGATTGTGATGGCGAATGCGCCGGATGCCGTGAGGGAACAGATCTCGGTACACACCCGTTCCAATGCCGAGGATGGCGTAGCCTATGCCATCGACACCATCATCCTGCCCAGAATCGGAGTGCCTTCATGAAGCAACTGGTTGCGTTCGACCTCGACGGTACGCTGGCCGAAAGCAAGCAGCCCCTGGGCGAGCCGATGGGGGAGGCGCTGGCCGACCTGCTCGACGTCGCGCATGTCGCGGTGATCTCGGGCGGTGACTGGCCGCAGTTCGACAAGCAGGTCGCCAGCCGCCTGCCCGAGCGCGCCGATCGCACCAAGCTGTGGTTGATGCCGACCACCGGCACCAAGCTCTACACCTATCAGGACGGCAGTTGGACCCCGGTCTATGCCGAGCTGTTCGACGACGAAACCAAGGCCAAGATCCTGGAGGCGTTCGACGCCTCGCTGGAGGCGACCGGCTTCGTGCCCGAGCAGACCTGGGGCGAGCGGATCGAGGATCGCGGCAGCCAGATCACCTTCTCCGCGCTCGGCCAGCAGGCGCCGATCGACGCCAAGGAACATTGGGACCCCAAGTTCGAGAAGCGCAAGGTCATCCAGGCCGATCTCAAGCAGCGCCTGCCGGGCCTGTCGATCAACATGGGCGGCGCGACCTCGATCGACATCACCCGCGAGGGCGTCGACAAGGCGTACGGCCTGAAGAAGCTGCGCGACGCCAGCGGCATCCCGCTCGACGCGATGATGTTCATCGGCGACGCGATCTTCCCGGGCGGCAACGACTATCCCGCCAAGGAACTGGGCCTCGATACGGTGCGCGTGCGCGATCCCGAAGAGACGCTGGCGGTCATCGCCGGGATCGTCGCCTGCCTGAAGTAAGCGACAGCGCGTCTGCCGCCCTGCGGGCCCGCACGGGTCCCGCGCATGAGGCGGTGGACGCGGCTTATGGAGCCTATCGGCTGGACGATCGGGAAAGCTATACGGCGTTGCTGATCGCCCATGCCCGCGCACTGCCCGCGGTCGAGACGTGGCTGGCGGAGCGAAGCATCGCTTTTCCGTGGCGGTCGCGACGCGCGACGCTGGCTGGGGATCTGGCCGCACTCGGGCGGGAGATGCCCGAGCCCTTGCCGTTCGATCCGGCCGATGACGAGGCGGCGCGCTGGGGCGCGCTCTACGTGACCGAGGGCTCGCGACTGGGCGGCGTGATGCTGGCCCGGCAGGTGGGGGAGGGGCTTCCCCGCGCCTATCTGGAATCCGGTTTCGGGGCGGGGGAGTGGCGGGATTTTCGCCATGCGCTTGATGCTGCGGCTGGTGATGAAGCATGGGTCGAGCGTGCTGTCGTGGCGGCTGAGCAGGTCTTTGGACTATATCGTAGGGCCGCCTAGGACAGGGTGGCATCCTAGCCCCTCCCCTTCAGGGGGTGGGGTGGGGTGGGGCCTTTCCACGAACGCCACGCTTGCGGAAGCGCCCCACCCCGGCCCCTCCCCTGAAGGGGAGGGGTGGGGCCATTTCAGATCATCACAGTCCAGCCCTCAATCCGCGATCGGCGCGACCACGATGGCGCGCAGGCCCGGCTGATTGTCGTCATATTCGATCGAGCCAGACAGTCGCTGCATCATCGCCGCCATCATGCGGCTGCCGAATCCGCGACCCTGACCGGGCTCTTCGTCGCCCTTGCCACGGCCCTGATCCGCGACGATCAGGCGCAGGCGGTTGCCATATTGCTCCAGCGTGATCGTCACCGGGCCCACCGCGCCGCCATAGGCATATTTGGTAGCGTTGATGATCAACTCCGTCGTCACCAGCCCCAGATTGATCGCCCGGTCGGTCGGCATCAGCACCGGCGCCAGATCCAGCCGCATCATCGCCGCCCAGTCGCGGCCGAGCGACTGCTTCATGTCACCGACCAGATCCTCCAGATAGCGCGCCAGATCGACCGTCTGAATCTGATCGTCGCGGTACAGGCGGCGATGGACCAGCGCCACGGCCGACAGCCGGGCCTGCGCCTCGGCCAGCTGCTCGCGCACGCGGGGGTCGTCCGCCGCCTTGGCCTGGAGCGACAGGAAGGACGAGACGAGTTGGAGGCTGTTCTGGACCCGGTGGTCCACCTCCTTCATCAGGACGTCCTTCTGCAGGAGCAGCGCTTCCTTGTCGTCGAGCGTGCGCTGCAACGCGGTGTTCAGCCCGCGCAGCCGGTAATTCTGCGCGGCATCGTGCAACGCCCGGCGCAGGCGGTGTCCCGCCTCGACCTCTTCCATCGTCCAGCGGCGCGAGCGGCCGCGCACCGTCTCGCGCCAGCTTTCGAACGAGGTGCGCGGGTTTAGCGTCGCATCGGGCGTCAGCGCGACCGACTTGTGCGGATTGCCCGCCCATTCGACCTCTTCGACATGCTCGGCCCGGAACCAGAGCAGGGTGACGCCGCCATCGACCAGCGGCAGCGCCAGCACACCTGCCGCCGTCGTCGCCAGCGGTGCGGCATCGGGCATCTGGGCGGGCAATTCATGGGTGAAGAACACGTCGCCCGCGCCCCGGATCAAGGCCCAGCCGGCGATATCGGGGATCGCCAGATCATGCGGGCAGGTGCCGTGGCGATACACCTTGCCCTGATCGACGACGGCGAAGCCGGTCGCGCCCATCATCGCCATCATCTCGGGCATCAGGCGGCGCATGGCGGGGACCAGATCGCCCATGCCGATGATGCGCGGCAACAGGCTGTCCTCCGCAGCGCGCAGGCGCAGGCGCTCGCGATACAGCTCGGCCTCTTCCTTCGCCCGGATCTGCCGCGCCAGCGCGCTGGCCAGACCGGCGGCGGCCGCGCGCAGGTCGGGCGACAGGCGACGGGGTGTATAATGGTGGCAGGCGATCATGCCCCACAACACGCCGTCCTTGACGATCGAGATCGACGCCGAAGCCGCCACGCCCATATTCTTCAGATAGCGGACATGGATCGGCGACACGCTGCGCAGGCCGACATCGCTGAGGTCCAGCGTCTCGAAACCCTCGGGCCGGAGCGGGGCGGGGACGTAATCGACATCCGGGATGCTGCGCGTCCGGTTGCGGACATAGAGCGCACGCGCCTGTTTCGGGATGTCGGAGGCCGGGAAATGATGATGGAGGAAGGATTGCAGTCCGGCCGACCGCGCCTCGGCGACGACGCGGCCCGCATCCTCGTCCAGAAAGCGATAGAGCATGACCCGATTGAACCCGGTCAGCATCTGGAAGGTGGTGGCGGCCCGTTCGAACAACATGGGCAGGTCGGCGGTCCGCTCGAAACTGGTGACGGCGGCGTCGAGCCAGTTGAGCGGGCTACCCTTGCCCCAGGGTGCGTCGATGCTCCCGGCTTCCAGCTCGATCAGCACACGCTCGCCCGCGACGCGGTGCGCGGTAACCGAAAAGCGTTCCGAGATACCCTCGACCGGCACGGCGGCGACGGTCGTCCCAGGGCCGATCGGCATGTCCGAGACCATCTGCGCAACCTCGTCGCCCAGCAAGGCGGCCAAGGGTCGGCCTAGCCAGTCGGCGGCCAATCGCTCCTCGATCGGCCCGGCGCCCGCGATCACCTCCAGCGTCGTTGCGTCGACCACAAGCAACAGCCCATGCGGCTGAACGGCGCCGGGAATATGGATAGGCTCCCGATCGCAAGCGGTAATGTCCAGGTTGGGATCAGTGGCGACGGGGCGAGTGGCCATCGGGCAAAAAATTCCTCTCAATCCGTCACATGGCGCGTTTCATACGGGGTTGCAAATCCCTGAACCCTGCAATCGATCCGATATGGGATCGACGGCAAAGGGGTAATTTGAAGAGACGGAACGAAGATTGCGCGTTTGGGTAATATACGGTTAAAGCGAGCCGACGGACTCAAAGAGCCGCTTGGAGAGGACATGATCGACGATTTCGACTTCGCGCTCGGCGAAAGTGCGGACATGATTCGTGAGGCGACGCGCCGTTTCGCGGCCGACCGGATCGCGCCGCTCGCCGTACGGATGGATGCGGAAGACTGGTTTCCCCGTGACATTTGGCCCGAAATGGGCGCGCTGGGCCTGCACGGCATCACCGTCGCCGAGGCCGATGGTGGCCTGGGGCTCGGCTATCTGGAGCATGTCGTCGCGATCGAGGAAGTGTCGCGGGCTTCGGCCTCGCTGGGACTGTCCTATGGCGCGCATTCCAATCTCTGCGTCAATCAGATCAGCCGCTGGGGCAATGCGGAACAGAAGGCGAAATATCTGCCCGGCCTGATCTCCGGCGAGCATGTTGGCAGCTTGGCCATGTCGGAGGTGTCGGCGGGCTCGGACGTGGTGTCGATGAAGCTGCGCGCGGTGAAGGCGGACGGCGGCTGGGTGCTGAACGGCACCAAATTCTGGATCACCAATGCGGCCTATGCCGAGACGCTCGTCGTCTATGCCAAGACGGGCGAGGGGAGCCGGGGCATCACCGCCTTCCTGATCGAGAAGGACATGGCGGGCTTCGCGATCGGCCAGAAGATTGACAAGATGGGCATGCGCGGCAGCCCGACCGCCGAGTTGGTGTTCAACGACTGTTTCGTCGGCGACGCGCAGGTGATGGGGCCGGTGAATGGCGGTGTCGGCGTGCTGATGAGCGGGCTGGATTATGAGCGCGCGGTGCTGGCGGGCATCCAGCTGGGGATCATGCAGGCGTGCCTCGACGTGGTCGTGCCCTATGTCCGCGAGCGGCGGCAGTTCGGCCGCCCGATCGGCGAGTTCCAGCTGATCCAGGCCAAGATCGCCGACATGTATGTCGCGCTCAACTCCGCCCGGGCATACGTCTATGCGGTGGCGCGTTCCTGTGACGCAGGCCGTACGACCCGGTTCGACGCGGCAGGCGCGATCCTGCTGGCGAGCGAGAATGCGGTGAAGGTCTCGCTGGAGGCGATCCAGGCGCTGGGCGGGGCGGGCTATACGAAGGACTGGCCGGTCGAACGTTTCGCGCGCGACGCCAAGCTGCTCGACATCGGGGCGGGGACCAACGAGATTCGCCGGATGCTGATCGGCCGCGAATTGATCGGCAAGCTCGAAAAGGTGGCACAATGAGCCTCGGGGTGAAGTGATGGGTGCGGTGATTTCCTCCCGGATCGCGCGCGATGACGCCACGTTCCGCACCAACGCCGATCACAACCGGGCGCTGGCCGAGCGGCTGCGCGCCGATGTCGCCAAGGCCGGGCTCGGCGGTAACGAGGCTTCGCGCGAGCGCCATGTGTCGCGCGGCAAGCTGCTCCCCCGCGACCGGGTGGAGCAGTTGCTCGACGCCGGTTCGCCTTTCCTCGAAATCGGTCAGTTGGCGGCCAACGGCCTGTATGACGATGCCGTGCCGGGTGCCGGGGTGATCGCCGGGATCGGTCGTGTGCATGGTCGTCAGGTGATGATCGTCGCCAATGACGCGACGGTGAAGGGCGGCACCTATTACCCGCTGACCGTCAAGAAGCACCTCCGCGCGCAGGAGATCGCGCTCGAGAACCGGCTGCCCTGCATCTATCTGGTCGACAGCGGCGGCGCGAACCTGCCGCATCAGGCGGAGGTGTTTCCCGACCGCGATCATTTCGGCCGCATCTTCTTCAACCAGGCGCAGATGTCGGCGGCGGGCATTCCGCAGATCGCCTGCGTGATGGGCAGCTGCACGGCAGGCGGCGCTTACGTCCCCGCCATGTCGGACGAGACGGTGATCGTGCGCGGGCAGGGGACGATCTTCCTCGCCGGACCGCCGCTGGTGAAGGCCGCGACGGGCGAGGTCATCTCGGCCGAGGAACTGGGCGGTGCGGATACCCATGGGCGCAAGTCCGGTGTGGTCGATCATGTCGCGCAGGATGACGATCATGCGCTGTCGATCGTCCGCGACATTGTGGAAACCCTGCCGCCGCAGGCCATGCCCGATGTCAACCTCGCCGAGGCGGACGAACCGCTCTATCCGGCGGAGGAACTCTATGGCCTGATCCCGCAGGACGTGCGCGCGCCCTATGACGTGCATGAGGTGATAGCCCGGCTGGTCGACGGATCGCGCTTCCACGAATTCAAGGCGCTGTACGGCGCGTCGCTTGTCTGCGGCTTCGCGCATATCCATGGCAAGCCGGTCGCGATCCTGGCGAACAACGGCGTGTTGTTCTCGGAGAGCGCACAAAAGGGTGCGCACTTCATCGAACTGGCCTGCCAGCGGCGTATCCCGCTGCTGTTCCTCCAGAATATCTCCGGCTTCATGGTCGGCGGCCGCTATGAGGCCGAGGGGATTGCCAAGCACGGCGCCAAGCTGGTGACGGCGGTGGCGACGGCGCAGGTGCCCAAAATCACTGTGCTGATCGGCGGCAGCTTCGGCGCGGGCAATTACGGCATGTGCGGGCGCGCCTATAGTCCTCGCTTCCTGTTCACCTGGCCCAATGCGCGGATCAGTGTGATGGGCGGCGAGCAGGCGGCGAGCGTGCTGGCGACCGTCCACCGCGACGCCGATAGCTGGACGCCAGACGAGGCAGAGGCGTTCAAGGCCCCCGTCCGCCAGCGTTACGATGATGAAGGCAACCCCTGGTACGCGACCGCGCGGCTGTGGGACGACGGCATCGTCGATCCGGCGCAGACGCGCGATGTGCTGGGCCTGGCGCTGGATGCGTGTTTGAACGCGCCGATCGCGGAGGCACCCCGGTTCGGGGTGTTCCGCATGTGATGGCGATGGACCTGACCATCGACGGTGCGACCGTCGCGGACGAGGCCGATTTCCATGCCCGTATCCGCGAAGCCTCTGGCGTCGAATGGTATGGCGGTAGTCTGGATGCGCTGTTCGACCTGCTGATTGCGGTCGTCGAGCCGCCCATCATGCTGACCCTCACCAATGCTGCCGCTGCGCGCAAGGTGATCGGTGAGCGGTTCGACCGCATCCTGACCGTGATCTTCGATGCCATCGCCGAACGACCGGGTGCCATCACGTTGAAGCTGGAATCCTGATGATGAAGAGCCTCCTCATCGCCAATCGCGGCGAGATCGCCTGTCGCATCATCCGCACCGCGCGGGAGATGGGCCTGCGCACGATCGCGGTCTATTCCGAAGCCGATGCGCAGGCGCTGCATGTGCGGCTTGCGGACGAAGCCATGCTGATCGGCCCGGCCCCGGCGCGTGAAAGCTATCTGGACGCCAAGCGCATCCTGGCGGCCGCGCGCGAAAGCGGGGCGGAGGCGATCCATCCCGGCTATGGTTTCCTTTCCGAAAATGCCGAGTTTGCGGAAAGCGTGATTGCTGCCGGGCTGGTCTGGGTCGGCCCCGACCCCGACAGCATCCGCGCCATGGGGCTGAAGGACGCTGCCAAGGCGCGGATGATTGCCGCCGGTGTGCCCGTCACGCCCGGCTATCTGGGCGAGGACCAGTCGCCCGACTGCCTCGCCGCAGAAGCCGATGCGGTCGGCTATCCCGTGCTGATCAAGGCGGTGGCGGGCGGCGGCGGCAAGGGGATGCGCCGTGTCGACGAGCCCGCCGCCTTTGCCGAGGCGCTGGCATCCTGTCGTCGCGAGGCGGCGGCGTCGTTCGGCGACGACCGGGTGTTGATCGAGAAATACATCCTCTCGCCCCGCCATATCGAGGTGCAGGTCTTCGGCGACCGCCATGGGCAGGTGGTCCATCTCTTCGAGCGCGATTGTTCGCTGCAACGCCGCCATCAAAAGGTGATCGAGGAAGCCCCCGCGCCCGGCATGGACGATGCGACGCGGGAAGCGGTCTGCGGTGCCGCGGTCCGTGCGGCGCAGGCGGTGGACTATGTCGGCGCGGGGACCATCGAGTTCATCGCCGACGCCTCCGAAGGACTTCGTGCCGACCGCGTCTGGTTCATGGAGATGAACACCCGTCTCCAGGTCGAGCACCCCGTCACCGAGGCGATCACCGGAGTCGATCTGGTCGAATGGCAGCTGCGCGTCGCGGCGGGCGAGCCCCTGCCGATGGCGCAAGCCGATCTGTCCATCCACGGCCATGCGATCGAGGCGCGCCTCTATGCCGAGGATCCGGCCAAGGGTTTCCTGCCCGCGATCGGCACGTTGGAAGTGTTCGACCTTGGCGACGATCCCGCGATCCGCATCGACACCGGGGTCGAGGAAGGGGCGGAGATCACCCCCTGGTACGACCCGATGATCGCCAAGGTCATCGCGCATGGCGACACCCGCGACGAAGCGCGCGAGGCGTTGGCGGATGCCCTGGACGAGGCGGTGATCTGGCCGGTGCGCACCAATGCGGGCTTTCTGGTGCAGGCGCTCGACCATCCCGATTTCGCGAGCGGCCAGGTCGATACCGGTCTGATCGCGCGCGAGGGCGAGGCGCTGATGCCGCCGACCGAGCCGTCCGAAGAGGCCTTGGCCGAGGCCGCCGCCGCGTTGATCGGGCATGACGCGCTGTCGGGCTTCCGCCTGAACGCAGCGCCCCGGCGTACCGCGCGCTTCCTACTCGATGGGCGGCCGATCACCGTCGATTTTGCGCACGCGGGCGATGTCCCCCCGGCGCCGACCGACGAGGTGCTGATTTCGGAGGGCGGGCAGAGCTGGTCCTTCACCCGCTGGCGCGCCGATGGGCTGGCGGCGGGCGGGGCGGGGGACGGCGCGATCCTGTCGCCCATGCCCGGCCGGATCATCGCCGTCGCCGTGATCGAGGGGCAGGCGGTGAGCGCAGGCCAGCCGCTCGTCACGCTGGAGGCGATGAAGATGGAGCATGTCCTGACCGCGCCCTTCGATGGCGTAGTTACCGACCTGAAGGCCGAGACGGGCGGTCAGGTGGCCGAAGGCGTCGCGCTGGTTCGTATCGTTGCGGAGGACGCGGCATGAGCGGGCGCTTCTTCGATGACTGGACCATCGGCGACCGGATCGAACACCCCATCCGCCGCACCGTGACCGAGACGGACAACCTCCTGTTCTCGACCATGACCCACAACCCGCAGCCGCTGCACATCGATGCGGAGGCAGCGAAGGCCAGCGAGTTCGGCCAGATTCTCGTCAACGGCACCTTCACCTTCTCGCTGATGGTCGGGCTGTCGGTGGGCGAGACGACGCTGGGGACGCTGGTGGCGAACCTCGGTTACGACGAACTGGTGATGCCTGCGCCGGTCTTCCTGGGCGACACGCTGCGCGCGACCAGCGAGGTGACGGGCCTGCGCGAGAGCAAGTCGCGGCCGGAGGCGGGGCTGGTGACGTTCCGGCATGAGGCGCTGAATCAGCGGGGTGAGGTGGTGTGCCGGTGCTTGAGGACGGCGTTGGTGAAGAAGCGAGGGTAGCGCGCCCTTCGACTTCGCTCAGTGCGAACGGGGTCCAGTACCCAGTTCCGTTCAGCCCAAGCGAAGTCGAAGACCAAGGGATTACAACCGCGTCCGAACCCCGATCCAAAGCGTCCGGGGTGTCGCCCGCTCGATCAGCCCCGCGCCGCTATACGCCGCCTCGACCCGCGCATCGGCGAGGTTCTCGGCCCGCGCCTCGATCAGCCAGCCGCGCACTACCGGCATCGCCGCATAGGCATCGACCGTCGTCGCGGGGGCGAGCGAACGGATATTCTGGTCGTCCTCATACTGCCGTCCGACATGGCGCAGCGTCCCGCTTAACACCGCCCCGCGCCGCTCGACCGCCAGGGTCCCCGAAAACTGGTCGCGCGGTGTCTGGGCCGGGCGCAGGCCGTCGAGCGGGGCGGCAGTGCCCGATGCTTCCACCCGCGCATCGACATGCGACCAGGACCCGCGCGCGCTGAGCGGACCATAGGTCCAGTTCGCCTCCAGCTCGAACCCCTGAGAGCGGATCGCGTCGAGATTCCGCCGCATCCGGTACACGCCGTTCGCCGCGACGAAGCCGACGCCCGGAAATGTCCCCGGCCCGCGCCCCAAGGTCACATTGGCGATCGCATCGGTCAGCCGGTTGAGGAAATAGGTGCCCGACAGCCGCAAGCCCGCCGCCGGGGTCAGGTCGAACCCGCCCTCCACGCCCTCGACATGTTCGGGGTTCAGCGCGGCATTGGCGGCGGTGGCGTCCGCTCCGGCGCGGAACGGCCGGTAAAGTTCGTTGAGCGTCGGCAGCCGCCACCCGCGATAGGCCGCCGCGCGCAAGGTCAAGGGCTGCACGATCCGCATCGCCGCCCCCAGCCGCCCGGTAAACTCCTGCCCCGAGCGATCGGGGAAATCGGTATCGGTCAGCACGGCCCCGGTCGCCAGCACGCCCTCGTCCAGCCGTCCGTTGCGGATGCGCCAGTCATCCACCCGCGCGGCGGCGGTGACGGTCAGCGCGCCCGCCTCGACGCTGCCATCGGCGAACAGCCCCATGGTCCGCGTCGCGCCGCCCGCCTCGCGCCGTCGCGTGGGTAGTCCCGCGACATAGGTGTAGCGTTCCTGCGTCCGTCCGCCGGTATCGCGAATGTCGCCGCCCAGCCGCAGCTTCACCGTATCGCCCAGCGGCGGCGACACCTCGACCCGTCCACCCAGTCCGGTGGCGGGGACATTATATTGGTCGAGCGTCAGCGTGGCCGCCGTTCGCGCCGCATTCACGCTGGCATAGCGCGACGCGAATTGCCGCGTCTGGACATAGGCCAGCGCCGACCAGCCCCAGGCTCCTCGCCCGACCAGCCGGACGCTGGCATCCGCGCCGTCCGAGCGATTGTCGGTAAAGTCGGTCCCCCGGTCGCGCGCGTCGTGAAAGGCGGCGAGGGTCAGCTGCAACTCGGTGGCGGGCGCGATCCCGACGACCCCGCGCGCCGCGCCCGAATATTGTTCGTAAGGCGCAGGCCGATCGGCGGGTCCTCGCTGGCCCTCGACGACCGGAATGAAGCCGTCGCCGCGCGCATAGGCGCCGGACACGGTCAGAAAGCCGCCATCCCGCACCAGCGAGGCCGACCCTTGCGCATCCACCGAATCGCGGCTGCCATAGGAAAGAGCCATGTCCAGCGGGGACAGCTGGTCGGGCGTCGCACTGTCCATCTCGATCGTGCCCGCCAGCGCGCCCGGCCCCCAGAAACCCGATCCGCCACCGCGCGTCACCCGGATTCGCCCCAGCCGTCCGGTCGCATAGGCGGGAAACACCACCCAGCCGCCGAACGGATCTGCCTGCGGCACGCCGTCCAGCACCAGCAGCGCGCGGCTCGACGCATTGCCGCCCAGCCCGCGCAGGGTGATCCCCTGCGATGTCGGATGCGCCGAGCGGCTGTCCGAGCGGCGGAACTGCTGGAGCCCCGCGACATCGGCGAGGACGTTTTCCAGCCGTTGCGAGGCGTTCTGCGTGATCCGGTCGCGGTCGATGGTCACGACGTCCAGTGCGCTGTCGCCCGGCTGGTCGGCCAGGCCCCGGCCGGTGACGACGACGGTTTCGGGTTCGGTGGTTTGTGCGGAAAGCGTGGCAGGCGCGAGCGCGAGGGCGAGCAGAGGCAGGCGGTGAAGTGCAGGCATGATGATGTGATGGTCCCCTTTGCTCCCCTGATAGGGATGTCAGGAGGTGAAGACGAATCAGGATATGAACAGGTCCCGCCCTTAATGGATTTCACGCCCCTCCCGTAAACGGGAGGGGATGGGGGAGGGCAGGCCACAGGCGATGGTCTCTGTGAGACACCATGCCCTCCCCAAAGCCCTCCCGCCTGCGGGAGGGGCTTAAAGGGAGAAGGCGGATGACGCGCCCGAAAAACCGCCTTACAGTCCTGTCATCGTGGCCAGTCTACACATCCTTGCGAACCCCGCGCGTTTCCTGAAGATCGCTCGTCCGCTGACCGGGATTTTCCTCGGGCTTGGCATCGTGCTGATCGCGGTCGCGGTCTGGGCGGGGCTGGTGATGACGCCGCCAGATTACCTTCAGGGCGAGACGGTGCGCATCCTCTATATCCATGTCCCCGCCGCCTGGCTGGGCATGGGGGGATGGAGCGGCATCGCCATCGCCAGCCTGTCGCTGATCGTCTGGCGGCATCCGCTGGCGCAGGTCGCGGGCCGCGCCATTGCCTGGCCGGGGGCGGTGTTTACCGCACTCTGCCTCGCCACCGGATCGATCTGGGGACGGCCGACCTGGGGGACATGGTGGCAGTGGGATGGGCGGCTGACCTCGATGCTGCTGCTGCTGTTCGTCTATCTGGGCTATATCGCGCTCGCCCGTGCCGATGCTGATCGCGGCGGGGACGGGCGGATCCCGGCGCTGTACGGGCTGGCGGGCACGGCGTTGCTGCCGGTCATCCGCTATTCGGTGGTCTGGTGGAACACGCTGCACCAGGGCCAGTCGATCGGACTGACCGGTTCCAGCATCGACACATCCCTGCTCTGGCCTTTGCCCATCGCGCTGGGCGGTTTCACCTTTCTGTTCACCGCCATCGTGCTGATGCGGATGCGCACCCTGTTGGCGCAGGCCAAGGCCGAGGCGCGGATGCGACGGATGGCGCGCGCATGAACCAGATGAGTTTCGTGGCGGCGGCCTATGCGGTGATGCTGGGGGGCGCGGGCGCGTTGACCCTCATCAGCTATCTGGCGATGAAGCGCGCCGAGAAATGACGCCCAAATCCCAACGTCTGACGCTGGCGCTGCTGGCGCTGGCCGCGATCGTCGCGGCGGTCCTGCTCGCCATGTCGGCGATGAAGGACCAGGCAGCGTTCTTCTACACGCCCTCCGATGCAAAAGCACAGGGCCTGCCGCTGGGCAAGGCGGTGCGGCTGGGCGGAATGGTCGAGGCCGGATCGGTCCACCGCGCGCCCGACGGGGTGACGGTGCGCTTCGTCGTCACCGACGGCAAGGCGACGACACCCGTGACCTTTGCCGGGATCACCCCCGACCTGTTCCGCGAGAAATCGGGCGTTGTGGCGGAGGGGCAGTTCCAGCCCGATGGCCGCTTCGTCGCGACCAACCTGCTCGCTAAGCATGACGAGAAATATATGCCCCCCGAAATGGCGGGCAATATGCACGAGAGCCGGAGCCTGGAGCCGTGATCGCCGAAGCGGGCTTGGCCGCTCTGTGGTTCGCGGCGACGCTGGCGGGGTTGCAACTGCTGCTCGGCGTGCTCGCGCTCCGGCGCAAGGATGTGGCGGGCGAGCAGGCGATGGCGGCGATCGGGCCGATCGCGATTCTACAGGGCGCGCTGGTCGCCATCGCCATGGGTGCGCTGATCGCGGTGTTCCTGAACACCGATCTGTCGGTCAAGCTGGTCGCCGAGAACAGCCATTCGGCCAAGCCCTGGATCTACAAATTCGCCGGAGCCTGGGGCAATCACGAAGGCTCGATGCTGCTCTGGGTCACGATCCTGGGCGCGGGCGGCGCGCTGGTCGCGTGGAAGGAGCGGACGCTCGACCGGGCGACCCGTGTCGCGACGCTGGCCGCGCAGGGTGCGATCGCGCTGGGTTTCTATGCCTTCCTGCTGTTCGCCTCCAACCCGTTCGCGCGGCTGAACCCCGCGCCGATCGAAGGGCAGGGGCTCAATCCATTGTTGCAGGACCCCGGTTTGGCCTTCCACCCGCCGACGCTTTACGCAGGCTATGTCGGGCTGTCGGTCGCCTTTTCCTTCGCGGTCGGTGCGCTGGTGACGGGGCAGGTCGGCCCGGCCTATGCCCGCGCGATGCGGCCCTGGGTGCTGGGCGCCTGGGTGCTGCTGACCATCGGCATCACGGCGGGCTCCTATTGGGCCTATTACGAGCTGGGCTGGGGCGGCTGGTGGTTCTGGGACCCGGTCGAGAATGCCTCGTTAATGCCGTGGCTGGCGGCGACGGCGTTGCTCCATTCGGTCAACGTGCTGGCGGCGCGGGACGGCTTGCGGGCGTGGACCGTGATGCTGGCGGTGGTCGCTTTCTCCATGTCGATGATCGGCACCTTCCTGGTGCGGTCGGGCATCCTGACCAGCGTCCATGCCTTCGCCGTCGATCCCCGGCGCGGGGCGTTCATCTTGGCGTTGCTGGGCATCTATATCGGAGGTGCGCTTGCGCTGTTCGGCGCGCGGATCGGGCAGGTGCGGGCGGGGCGCAGCTTCACCTTCGTCAGCCGCGAGGGCGGGCTGGTCGTCAACAACCTGCTGCTGTCGGTGATTCTCGGCATCGTGCTGATCGGCACGCTCTATCCGTTGGTCGCCGCCGGGTTCGGCGTGCGGCTGTCGGTCGGGCCACCCTTTTTCCACGCCGCCGCCGGGCCGATCGCGCTGGCGCTTGTCGCGGTGATGGCGGTCGGGCCAGCCCTGCGCTGGCGGAGCGATGACGCGGAGGCTGTGCTGATCCGGATGCTGTGGCCGATGGTCGCGGCGGCGGGGACCTTTGCGCTGATGCTGACCCTGACCGGGGGCATGGGCGTGTTGTCGCTGCTCGGCCTGTCCTTCGGCGTGGGGCTGATCGTCGCCAGCGTCACGCCGATCACCCGGCGCAATTGGCGGCGCACGCCCTTGCCCATCTGGGGCATGGTGGTCGCGCATGTCGGGCTGGGCGTCAGCATGATCGGCATGGCCTGCGACAGCGCCTTCACCGCCGAGCGGCTGGTCGCGCTCTATCCGGGGCAGGCGACCATCGTCGGCCCGTGGCGGGTGGAGCTGAACCGCATCTATCCCAATATCGGCGCGAACTGGTCGGCGCTGGAGGCGCGGCTGACCGCGACCCGCGAGGGCGACGGGGCCACCCTGCGTCCGCAGCAGCGCTTCTTCACCGATCCGCCGACCACGACGAGCGAGAGCGCCATCGCGACCCGCTGGGACGGGCAGCTTTATACCGTTCTGGGGCAGCAGGATGCCGCGACCGGCCGCTGGCAGTTGCGACTGTGGTGGAAGCCGTTCGTGACCTTGATCTGGCTGGGCGGTGCGCTGATCGCCTTGGGCGGCGTGCTGGCGCTGGTCGGGCGGTGGTTCAAGGCATGGCAGCAACGACGGCGGGAGGCTCTGTGGGGATGAAGCGCGCGCTGATCTGGTTGCCGCTGGGGCTGTTCGGGGTGTTCTTCGCGGTGGTCGCGGCCGGGCTGATGCGCCCCGCCGACACGACGGTGCATTCGACGTTGGTCGACAAGCCGCTGCCGGTCTTCAAGCTGGAGCCGATGGTGCCGGGCAAGCCGGGCCTGGCGAGCGGCGACTTCAAGGGCGGCAAGCCGCGCCTGCTCAACGTCTTTGCCAGCTGGTGCATCCCCTGCATCGCCGAAGCGCCGCAGCTGATGGCGCTGAAGGCGCGCGGCGTGCCGATCGACGCCATCGCCATCCATGACAAGGGCCCCGCCATCGCCGCCTTCCTGCGCCGCAACGGCGACCCTTATGCCGCGATCGGCGATGACAGCCGCAGCCGTGTGCAGATGGCGCTCGGCTCGTCGGGTGTGCCGGAGACCTTCCTGATCGACGGGCGCGGGCGGATCGTGCGGCAATATATCGGCGATATCCGCGCCGATCAGGTCGACCAGATCGTCCGCGACATGGCCGCCGCTCGATGAGCCTGTCGCTCGCTTTGTTGCTGGCGGTCGCCACCACCACGCCCGATTACGGCAACACCCAACTGCCCGACCGTCAGGCAGAGGCCCAGGCGCGGGCCCTGATGGGCGAGTTGCGTTGCGTCGTGTGCCAGGGCCAGTCGATCGCGGACAGCGATGCCGACATGGCGGCCGATATGCGCGCCCTGGTCCGCCAGCGGATCGCGCGCGGCGAAAGCCCGGAGGCGATCCGCGCCTGGCTGATCGAGCGGTACGGCGATTATGTCAGCTATGACCCGCCCTTATCGGGTGCCACGGCGTTGCTCTGGGCGACGCCGATCCTGTTGTTGGCGGTCGGCGCATGGATCGCGCGATCCAGCTTTCGAAAGCGCCGCTGATGGGCTGGCTGATCCTGCTGCTGATCGCCGCCGGAGCCTTGGGCGCGGCGCTGTGGCTGCGTTTTCCGCGACCGCTCTGGACGATGCTCGGGGCCGCACTCGCGCTGGGGGGCGTGGGCTATGCGTGGCAGGGGCGGCCGACCCTGGCGGCCAGCGCGCCCGCGCCGCGCCCCGATGCGCTGCTCGATAATGACGCAATCGCCGAATTGCGCGGGCAGTTGATCGGGCGTTATGGCGGTGAGGCAGCGATGTTCACCGCCGCCGATGCCCTGTCGCGCTCTGGTAACAAGCGCACGGCGGTGCAGATCATGCTGGGCGCGGTCGGCGGCGACCGGACCAGCGTTCCGTACTGGACCGAGCTGGGTAACGTCCTGTTCGCGCATGACGGTTATCAGATGTCGCCCGCCGCCCGCTTCGCCTTTCGTCGCGCGCGGACGCTGGGACCTCGCGATCCCGCGCCATTCTTCTTCGAGGGGCTGGCCTGGATGCGGGCGGGCGATTTTCGCAAGGCGCGGGTGTTCTGGAACCGTGCCCTGGCGCTGTCGCCCGCCAATGCGCCCTATCGTCCGGCTATCGAGCAGCGGGTGATGCTGCTCGATCAGGCTATTCGCATGATGGGGGAATAGGGACTTACTGGCCCCGGCCGGTCTTTTCCTGAAGCGCGTCGATCCGCTTCGAGGCGTCGGCCTTGGTCAGCGTATCGTCAAATGGCTCGCCCGCCTCTTCGGACAGGGTCTTCAGATAACTGGCCTGTGCGCCGGTCATCTTTTCGTCGCCGGTGGTCCAGTCATCGGGGTTCTTCTCGGCGTTGGAGAAGGGTTCGGTCTTGGGGTTGTCTGTCATCGGATGATCCTTTCGGGGGGATCAACGGCGATGTTCCAGTTTTGTTTCTTTGTTTGGTTCGCGCGGAGACGCGGAGGCGCAGAGAGGTTCGGGATGGGTCGGCGGTGCGAGTCCGTTCCGCCGGAGGCTTCGCCGCACCCTTGATATGGGAGGCCAGCCTGGCGGCTGGATACGCCATCTCCGCGCCTTCGCGTTTCCGCGCGAACCTATTCGGGCCTTCGTGGCGTGGGGCAGGGCATGCGCTTCGACTTCGCTCAGCATGAACGGAGGGTGGAGTAAAACCACAACGCCGTTCAGCCTGAGCGAAGTCGAAGGCCATGGGCAGCCTTGCGACCATGGCCCGGATCGACTTCGCTCAGTGCGAACGGCAGGAGCGATTTAGCCCGCCCAGGCCTCGAACGGCAGGTCGAGCGCTTCGGCGACCGCCGCGTGGCGGATCTTGCCGCCCGAGACGTTCAGGCCATTCGCCAGATGCGCGTCGGCCTTCATCGCGGCCTCGGCGCCCATGTTCGCCAGCTTCACCGCGAAGGGCAGCGTCGCGTTGTTCAGCGCAAAGGTCGAGGTGCGGGCGACAGCGCCGGGCATGTTGGCGACGCAGTAATGGATCACGCCGTCGACCTCGAACACCGGGTCCTGGTGGGTGGTGGCATGGCTGGTCTCGAAGCAGCCGCCCTGGTCGATCGCGATGTCGACCATCACCGAGCCGCGCTTCATCGTCTTCAGCATGTCGCGGGTGACCAGCTTCGGCGCCGCCGCGCCGGGCACCAGCACCGCGCCGATGACGAGATGCGCGTTCTTCACCGCCGCCGCGATCGCCGCCTTGGAGGCATAGGCGGTCTTGATCTGGCTGGAGAAGAACATGTCCAGCTCGGCCAGACGATCGTTGTTGATGTCATAGATGGTGACATCGGCGCGCAGACCCACGGCCATCTGCGCCGCGTTCACGCCCGAGACGCCGCCGCCCAGGATCGCGACCTTGGCCGGTGCCACGCCCGGCACGCCGCCAAGCAGGATGCCACGGCCGCCCTGCTGCTTTTCCAGATAGTGCGCGCCGACCTGCACCGCCATGCGGCCCGCGACTTCCGACATCGGCTTCAGGAGCGGCACGCCGCCGCGGGGGCTGGTGACGGTCTCATAGGCGATGCAGGTCGCGCCCGACTTCATCAGGCCCTCGGCCTGCGGCTTGTCGGCGGCGAGGTGGAGATAGGTGAACAGGACATGGTGGGGGCGCAGCATCGCGACCTCGACCGCCTGCGGCTCCTTGACCTTCACGATCATCTCGGCCTGGTCGAACACCTCGGCGGCGGTGGCGACGATGCGCGCGCCCGCGTCGACATAGTCCTGGTCCTCGAAATCGATGCCGGTACCGGCCTTGGTTTCGACGATCACCTCGTGACCGGCGGCGACCAGCTCGGCGACCGAGGGCGGGGTCAGGCCGACGCGATATTCGTGGTTCTTGATTTCCTTGGGAACACCGACGCGCATGATGAACTCTCCTGAAAAGCGTTGCCCCGATAATAGCGCCGATGGGGTGGGAGAGGTGTGCAAAGCGGTCCCGTCGCATCGTATAATTTGGGATATTCGTGCGTCTTCGGCCGGTGTATCGGGATGAAATGTCCGACGCGATCGACCGCCGCATCCTGGCCCAGCTGGCCCGTGATTCCGACCTGACCAGCGCCGCGCTGGGCGAGAAGGTCGGCCTGTCCGCCAGTGCCGCGCATCGCCGCGTGGCGCAGCTTCGCGAAAGCGGGGTCATCGCCGGATATCGCGCGATCCTGAGCCATGAGGCGCGCGGGCGGCCCTCGACCGTGATGGTCAACGTTACGCTGAAGGACCAGCGGCAGGATACCATGGCGGCGTTCGAGCGCGAAATCCTGCGCTGTCCCGAGATCGTCGAATGCTTCCTGATGAGCGGCGAGGCGGACTATATGATCCAGGTCGAGGTCCGCCGCGACGACAGTTACGAGCGTATCCACCGCGAAACGCTGGCGCGCCTGCCGGGGGTGACTCGGCTGGCGTCGCACTTCGTGATTCGCGAGGTGGTGCGACGGTCGTGAAGGATGGAGAAACTTCCTCCCCTCGCAGGGGAGGAATGATGACGGCCCCCGCTTCCCACCTTCGCCTTCAGCCGATAGGGATCGGCCCATGGTAAAGCAGGCTTCCTTCCCCCGCATCCTCCGCGCCACGCTGACCGCGCTGGCGATTGCGCTGACCCCGGCTGCGGCCTTTGCCGATGCGCTGGTCGACAATGTCACGGGCCTGACGCTCGACAAGGACGGCAAGGTCGTGCGCTTCACCGGCCTGTTGCTGACCCCGGACGGCAAGGTCGTGAAGCTGCTGGGCGCCAAGGACAAGCGCCCCGAAAAACTCGATTGGCGGGCGGATATGAAGGGGCGGGTGATGCTGCCCGGCTTCGTCGATTCGCATGGGCATGTGATGGCGCTGGGCTTCCGCCAGATCGAGCTGGACCTGGCGACTACCAAGTCGCTGGACGAGGCGAAGGCGCGGATCGCCGCCTATGTCGCCGCCAACCCCGAGCGGAAATGGATATTGGGCGGCGGCTGGAACCAGGAAAGCTGGGCGCTGGGGCGTTTCCCCACCGCCGCCGATATGGACGCCGCCGTCGCCGACCGTCCCGTCGTCATGGAGCGCGCCGATGGCCATGCGCTCTGGGCGAACAGCGCGGCGATGAAGGCGGCGGGGATCACCGCCAAGACCGTCTCACCCGCTGGCGGCCGGATCGAGAAGGTCGGCGGCCAGCCCTCCGGCGTGTTCGTCGATGCGGCCATGGCGTTGATCCAGAAAGCTATTCCGCAGCCGCTGGCCAAGGATCGCAACGCCGCCTTTCTGAAGGCGCAGAACGACTTGCTGAGCCACGGCATCACCGCGACCGCCGATATGGGCACGACGCTGGACGAGTGGATGACCTATCGCCGGATGGGCGATGCCGGAAACCTGCGCGTGCGGATCATGAGCTATGGCGGCGGCGTCGACGATACGGTGCGGATCGGCGGCACCGGGCCGACGCCCTGGCTGTACAACAACAGGCTGCGGCTGGTCGGCGTGAAGCTGTACGGCGACGGCGCACTGGGATCGCGCGGCGCGTGGCTGAAACAGCCCTATGCCGATGCGCCGGGCCAGACCGGCCTGGGCTTCATGTCGGACGACGTGATCCGCAACCTGATGAGCCGCGCGGCGATGGACAAGTACCAGATCGCCGTCCACGCGATCGGCGACCGTACCAATGCGCAGGTGCTCGACGCGATCGACGAGCTGGCCGAGACCTATAAGGGCGATCGGCGCTGGCGGATCGAACATGCGCAGATCGTCGATCCGGCGGACCTGCCGCGCTTCGGCAAGCATGGCATCGTCGCCTCGATGCAGCCGGTGCACGAAACCAGCGACCGCCAGATGGCCGAGGCGCGGCTGGGCCCGGCACGACTGACGGGCGCCTATGCCTGGAACACCATGCTGAAGAACGGCGCGACCCTAGTATTCGGTTCGGACTATCCGGTCGAGCGGCCGGACCCCTTTGCCGGCTGGGCGGCGGCGATCACCCGGCAGGGCCCGGACGGCCAGCCCTATGGCGGGTGGCAGCCGCAGGAGATCGTCGGGCGCGAGGCGGCATGGCGTGCCTTCACCATGGACGGCGCCTATGCCGGGTTTGCTGAGGACCTGTTCGGGCGACTGGGGCAGGGGCAGCAGGCGGACTTCATCATCGTCGACCGCAACCCGCTGGACATCAACCCCAGCGAATTGCGTGCCACCCAGGTCGAGGAAACCTGGATCGGCGGGCAAAAGGTGTGGGAGCGCCGCTGACGCAAGTGTCCAGATCGGCCGTAAAAACCCTCCGAATCGGATGGCCCGGCGGCTGAGAAGCTAATAATTTGGCAGGACTTGCTCTCGTAATCTGAGAACATGAATAACCGTCTCCTCGCCATCGGCCTGATCGCGGCCGCCATCCCTTCGCTGGCCGTCGCGTCGCCCGTGGTCGGCATAGATGCTCTCAAGGAATGGAACCTCATCGTGCTGGGGGACCTGACCTCCAGTTCGGAGGTGGAGGGGCGGACCTTTGTCGGCGGTAATCTGAGCGGCAACTCATCCAATTACCAGATCGCCTCGGTGCCCAGTTCGACCTATGCGGTGCCCGGCCTGACCGTGGTTGGGAATGTCTTGGGCGGCACGAAGAACCTCAACAACGGTTCGGGCGCACTGATCGGCGGCAACGTGGCGAGCGGGTTCAACTTGAACGGCGGGATCCAGACGGTGAAGGTCGGCGGTCTGCTGTCCAACACCAACATCAATCAGAATATCGTCCTGTCGGGTCTGGGCGTGAGCGATCCCGGCTTCGTCACGGGGCTGAACCAGCAAAAGTCGCTGCTGACCAGCAGCATGACCGACCTGTCGAACAGCTATGCCGCCCTGTCCGCCACGGCGCAGGTATCGATCAGCGGCAACCGCGCGACGTTCAACACCGTGGCGGGGGCGAACGGCGTCGCCGTGTTCAAACTGAACGCGGCCGACCTGACGCGGTTCGGCGAGATCGCATTCAATCCGAACGGTGCCGATACGGTCATCGTCAATGTGCATGGCAGCACGGTGCGGCTGGACGACAATTTCCTGAATGGCGCGACCGGCCTGGGTCAGCATGTCATCTGGAACTTCCCCGACGCGACCAGCCTGGAATTGACCACTGCCTGGAAGGGATCGATCCTCGCGCCCAAGGCGGCGGCGACCACCGGCAATTATATCGAGGGCTCGGCCGTGTTCGGCAGCCTGATCCAGAATGGCGAGTTCCATTTGGGGACCTATATCGGGACCTATGTGCCGGGCACGTCCAATCCGCCGAGCAGCTCGGGCGGGACCGGGAGCAGCGGAGGGAGCCCTGCGCCAGTGCCGGAACCGGCCAGCATGGCGTTGATGGCCGGGGGATTGGCGTTGCTCGTCCTGGCGCTTCGGCGGCGGCGAGCCCCAGTCTGATGGGGTAGGGAGGGACGTGGGAAACCCCCATTAAAAAGGCCGGTCCGCGCCTCCCGCGAACCGGCCTTGTTCATAACGGACAGGAAGATCAGGCGACCTCGGCCTGCTCTACATCGTCGGGCTCGCGCAGCACATAGCCGCGGCCCCACACCGTCTCGATATAATTCTCGCCATCGCAGGCCAGGCTGAGCTTCTTGCGCAGCTTGCAGATGAAGACGTCGATGATCTTCAGCTCCGGCTCGTCCATCCCGCCATAAAGGTGGTTGAGGAACATTTCCTTGGTCAGCGTGGTGCCCTTGCGGAGCGAGAGCAGCTCCAGCATCGCATATTCCTTGCCGGTCAGATGGACGCGGGCATTGTCGACCTCGACCGTCTTGGCGTCGAGATTGACGGCCAGCTTGCCGGTGCGGATGATCGACTGCGAATGGCCCTTCGACCGGCGGACCACGGCATGGATGCGCGCGATCAGCTCTTCGCGGTGGAAGGGCTTGGTGACGTAATCATCGGCGCCGAAGCCGAAGCTGCGCACCTTCGAATCCATCTCGTTGATGCCCGACAGGATCAGCACCGGCGTCGAGACGCGCGCGACGCGCAAGCGCTTCAGCACGTCATAGCCGTGCATGTCGGGCAGGTTCAGGTCGAGCAGGATGATGTCGTAATCATACAGCTTGCCGAGATCGAGGCCTTCCTCGCCCAGGTCGGTCGTATAGACGTTGAAACCTTCGCTGCCGAGCATCAGCTCGATCGCCTTGGCGGTCGTCGGTTCGTCTTCGATCAGCAATACGCGCATCGACAGTCCCCATTTGCGAGTGATCGCCCCCCTTGCCCCGGCGACCTGACGCTCCAATCATTAACCAACGTGGATGTGAACGTAAAAGGTTAATTCGTCCCTAACCTGCATTATCATTATCTTGTCTCACCCGGGCTCCGGGGCCAAGCAGGCTTTGATGCTCGACGGCCGGAATATTCTCGCCCAGAACTTCGCGCAGATACAGGCTGCGGATCAGCGTGAAGGCGACGATCAGCAGCGCGGCGGAAAAGAACAGCCCGAACAGCCCGAAGATGGTGCCGATGCCGATGATCGCGAACAGGGTGACGGCGGGCGGGATCGCGACGACCCGGCTGGTGACGAAGGGGGTGATCGCGTTGGTCTGGACCAGCCGGACGACCGCGAAGGTGATGAGTGTGCCGATGATCGCGCCATTGCCGCCCTGCGCCGCCAGCCCCAGCGCGGGCAGCATCGCGGCTATCGGTCCGACATAGGGCACGAACTCGCTGAGTCCCGTCAACAGCCCCAGCGCGGCGGCCGAGGGCACGCCCGCAATCGCCAGGCCGACGCCGACCAGCACGCCCATCGTCGTCATCTGGATCAGCTGAGCGCGCAACCACAGCCGCAGGGTCGAGCCCGTGTCGAACAGCGCATCCTCCATGGCGGGGCGCATCGAACGGGGAATCAGCAGCAGGAAACCGCGCTCATAGATTTTCGGATCGGCGGCGAAGAACAGCGCACCGACCAGCAGCAACAGGCAGTTGAGCACGAACTCGCCCGCCCCGGAAACGAGGCCGCCTATGTCGCGCGCCACGCGGCTGCCCGCAAAGGCGGCACGCACCGCGTCGACCACCTTGGCCCCGACCGGCGACTGCGACGCCCAGGCGGCAAGCTGGTCGATCAGCAGCGGCAATTGCGTGACCAGCGTGTTCAACTGCTGGCGAAAGGCGACGCCGAACAGCCAGGCGAGGAAACCCAGCACCGCCAGCACCGTCGCGATCGACAGGGTCAGCGAACGCTTGGGTCCGATTGGCAGGTGATCGGCATAGAGGTCGGCAATGGCATGGATGACGATCGCGCCCAGGATCGACCCGAAGGCCAGGATCAACAGGTCGCCCGCGCGGAACAGCGCGGCGGTCAGTGCCAAGATCAGCAGGGTCAGGACGATGCGGCGGATGAAGCGCGCATCGCCTTCGTCGGGACGCAGCCGGTTCATCGCACAGTCTCCGTTGCGTGCGCGGCGATGCAGGGGTCGCGCACGCGGTCGGCCAGCCAGGCGATCAGCGCCTCGACCCGCGCGGGGCGCAAGGGGCTGGGCGGGGTGAGCAGGTGGAGCCCGATCGGCGGCGGCGTCCACTCCTCCAGGATCGCGACCGCACGGCCCGAGGCGAGATGCGGTCCGATGATGAAGCCCGGCAGCCGCGCGATGCCAAGCCCCGCCAGGACGGCGGGCACCAGCGCATCGCCGCTATTGGCGGTGAGCGGACCCTGCGGCCGCACCGACACTTCCGCGCCGCCGGGATGGCGGAAACGCCAAGGGCCGGTGATATTGGCATAGCCCAGCAGCCGGTGCTCGCCCAGTTCATTGGGATGGCTGGGCGTGCCATGCTCGGCCAGATAGGCGGGCGAAGCGATGACATGGGTGGAGATCCCGCAGAGCTGCCGCGCGCGCAGCGAGCTGTCGGGCAGGTCGGCGATGCGTAGCGCGATGTCATAGCCTTCGGCGACGATATCGACTCGCGCGTCGGACAGGCTGAGTTCGATTTCGATGCCGGGATGCGCGGCCAGGAAGTCGGCGATGACGGGCGCGATATTGGTGACGCCGAACGACATGGGTGCGGCCAGCCGGATGCGGCCTGCGGGCGCGCTGGCGGCGTCGCGTGCGGCTTCCTCGGCGGCGCGGGCCTCGGCCAGGATGCGCGCGGCATGCTCGGCGAGCGGCTTTCCCGCCTCGGTCAGGGCCAGGCGGCGCGAAGTGCGGTGGAACAGTGACTGGTTGAGCTGCGCCTCCAGCCGGGTGATCGCCTTGGACACGGTGGCCTTGGACAGGCCGATCGCATCGGCGGCGGCGCTGAACGATCGATGCTCGACCACGGCGGCAAAGATCGCCCAGGCTTCCAGATCCGGCAGACGCATCGACACCCCTCATGCCTCTCGCGCGACCCGGCAATGGCTCGGCTTCGCGCTACAATGAACGTGGAAACGATCGGTTTCCAGCGTTTCCGTTTACGCGATCATAATCGGCCCTATCTTGTGGGCAACCAAGGGAGAAATTCCATGACTGCCATTACCGCCGAAAAGGCCATCGACCGCCGCAGCTTCGAAAGTCTGGGCCATGCGAACCATGGCTGGCTGGACGCCCGGCACCATTTCTCGTTCGCCAATTATTATGATCCCGCCCGCATGGGCTGGGGCGCGATCCGGGTGTGGAACGACGACGTCATCGCGCCGAATGCGGGCTTTCCGCCGCATCCCCATGCCGACATGGAGATCATCACCTATGTCCGCACGGGTGCGATTACGCATCAGGACTCGATGGGCAATGTCGGCCGCACCGCGGCGGGCGACGTGCAGGTGATGAGCGCGGGCTCGGGCGTGCGCCATGCCGAGTACAACCTCGAGTCTGAGCCGACGACGCTGTTCCAGATCTGGATCGAGCCGCGCAGCCGGGGCGGCCAGCCGAGCTGGGGCGCCAAGCCGTTCCCGAAGGGCGAGCGTTCGGGCAAGTTCGTGACGCTGGCCAGCGGGTTCGACGAGGATGGCGATACGCTGCGCATCCGGGCCGATGCCCGCGTGCTGGGCGCGACGCTGCGCGCCGGGGAGAGCCTGGAGCACAGCGTGGGCGAGGGGCGTCACGCCTATCTCGTGCCCGCCACCGGGCGGATCGAAATCGACGGTGTGCCGTTCGCGGCTCGGGACGGTGCGGCCCTTTTGGGTGGCCGGACCGTGACGATCACCGCGATCGAGGATGCCGAGATCGTTCTGGTCGATTCGGAATAAGTTCGTTTTTCACGAAGGGAGTTACTGACATGGCCAAGGTTCTGGTCCTTTACTATTCGTCTTACGGCCATATCGAGCAGATGGCCGACGCCATCGCCGAGGGCGCGCGTGCCGGTGGTGCGGAGGTGGACATCCGCCGCGTCGCGGAAACCGCGCCCGCCGAGGTGGTCGCCGCCGCGCACTTCAAGACCGACACCGCGCATCCCGAGATCGAGGGCCCCGACGCGCTGACCCAGTATGACGCGATCATCGTCGGCACCCCGACCCGCTATGGCCGGATGGCGAGCCAGATGGCGGCCTTCTGGGACACCACTGGTGGCGTCTGGATGAAGGGTGGTCTGGTCGGCAAGGTCGGCGGCGCCTTCACCTCGACCGCCAGCCAGCATGGCGGGCAGGAAACCACCTTGTTCTCGGTCCTGACCAACCTGATCCATCACGGCATGACCATTGTCGGGCTGGATTACGGCTTCCAGGGCCAGATGGGCGTCAAGGAAGTCCATGGCGGTACGCCCTATGGCGCATCGACGCTGGCCGACGGCGACGGCAGCCGCCAGCCGAGCCAGGTCGACCTGGACGGTGCCCGCTATCAGGGCAAGCGCATCGCCGAGACGGCCGCCAAGCTGTTCGGGTGATCGGAGGACGGGGGTGCCGATGGGTGCCCCCGTTTTTCCTATTTGGCGGGGTGCGGAGCGTAGCCTTCGACTTCGCTCAGGCTGAACGGCTGTTGGGTGCGATCCCAATCCCCAACAACCGTTCAGCCTGAGCGAAGTCGAAGGCCAAGGGAAACCCTATCGCCGCCGCCCCTTCTTCCTCACCGGCGCAGGGGGCGCTGCTACCGGAACCATCGGCACCGGCGGCTGGCTTTCCACCACGACCTTCAACGGATCGCGTATCCCCGGATCGGCCGGAAACTGCGCCCGCGCTTTGGCGAAGATCGCCCGCGCCTGCATCGCGCCCGGCTCACCGGGGCCGGTCCCGACCCAGCGCCAATGCCACGGCTCCCACTTCACCCGCTGCCTGTTGCCCGCCGGAAAGCTCATCTCGAAGCCGAAACGCCGCGCATTGGCGATCAGCCAGCGCGCCGCTGGAGAGGCGGCCATGCACGCCTCCGCATCGGGGCAGCCACCGGCTGGCCGCACCGCGAAGTCGATCGCATAGCCGGTCGCATGTTCGCTATAACCCGCCGGTGCGACCGAGATGGCGCGCTCGGCGGCGGACACGCTGCGGTCGCGGCAGAAGACGTTGCGCTGGCGGGCGACCTCGCGGTGGCAGGACAGGCCGCGCAATTCGCCGCCCACCGCCGGATCGGCCCTGGCCGCATCGAGCAGCCGTTGCAGGTCCGCCAGCATCGCACGGTGGACCTTGCAATAGGGCTTCAGCCCGAACCCGGCGGGGGCGGGCACGATGTCCTGCGCCGATGCGTCGCCATAGGGGAAATGCCCCGCAACCCGCCCGTCAGGTCCCGGCGGCGGCAGCGCGCCGTCGCAGGATTGCGCCTGCACCGCGACGGGCAGCGCGGCGAAGATCAGCAGCGCCAGAAAACGCAGGAAAGCGGCAGGAGCGGTCGGCATGACGCGCGCGGCTCTGGCATGTCGGCGCGCACGGTGGCAAGGGAGCGCGATGCACGGAGATCGCGTTCTTTTCATCGACGGCGAAGCGCTGGTAATCGACAAACCGGCGGGCTTGCCCGTGGATCGGCCCCGCAACGGGTCGATCAGCCTCGAAAACCATCTGGAATCGCTGAAGTTCGGCTTCAAGCGCTGGCCCCATGCGGTCCATCGGCTGGACCGCGACACCAGCGGCTGCCTGCTCCTGTCGCGCAACCCCAAGGCGCATGCCCGTTTCCAACAGGCGTTTGAGGGCGGTCTGGTCGAGAAGCGCTACCTCGCGGTGCTGAACGGCCTGGTCCAGGGGGAAGGGATGATCGACCTTCCGCTCGCCAAGGTGTCGACCATGGAAGAAGGCTGGCGGATGGTCGGCGACCCGTCGGGCAAGTCCGCGCGGACCGGCTGGCGCGCGCTGCGTCATGAGGATGGCCGCACGCTGGTCGAGTTCCGGCCCGAAACCGGTCGCACGCACCAGATTCGCGTCCATGCCGCCACCGGCCTGGGTGCGCCGGTCGTCGGCGATCCGGTCTATGGCGCGGGCGAGCCGGGGGGCATGCTGCTCCACGCCGCCAGCCTGACCGTGCCGCGCGGCGAGAAGGATCCGATCATCGCCGAGGCGCCGGTCCCGGAACGCTTCGGCATCTTCCAGAACTAGGCGGACATGCGATGGCGCTGATCCCCGTCACCCGCGCCATCGCGATCGACGAGCGCGAGATCGCCGAAAGCTTCACCCGCGCCTCCGGGCCGGGCGGGCAGCATGTCAACACGACCGACAGCGCGGTGCTGTTGCGCTTCGACGTAGGCGGCTCGCCGAGCCTGCCCGAGGCGGTGAAGATGCGCCTTGCGGTGCTGGCCGGGCAGCGGCTGAGCAAGGACGGCGTGCTGACCCTGCGCGCCGATGCCAGCCGCTCGCAGGAAATGAACCGGCGCGAGGTGCGCGAACGGCTGATCGAGCTGATCCGCGAGGCGACGATCGTGCCGAAGAAGCGGCGACCGACCAAGCCGACGCGGGCGTCGCAGACGCGGCGGGTGGATGCCAAGAAGGGGCGGGCCCAAGTGAAGGCGGGGCGGGGGAAAGTCCGGTTCGACTGACCTTTGGGGGCGTTCGGGCGTGGCCTTCGACTACGCTCAGGCTGAACGGAGGTTGGGATATGGGGCCACAAGCTCCTCAATCCGTTCAGCCTGAGCGAAGTCGAAGGCCAAGGGAAAACCGCTCGCCAACAAAAAACGGGCCGACGATCCCTCGTCGACCCGCTTCCATACCCCGAAGGATAAAGCCCTTAGCGGCGGACGTCCTCGCCCGCACGGACCAGCGCGTTGCCGGTCGCCTGGCGGGCATTGGCCGCACCGTTCTCGATCTTGTCGCCGGCGCGGTCCAGGCCACGGTCGATATTGTCACCCGCACGATCGGCCTGCGCGGCGGCGCGGTCCCCGGCGCGGTCCAGCTTGTCGCCCGCCTTGTCCATGGCGTTCTCGGCCGAGTTCAGCGCCTTGGCGGTCGCGGCCTCGACATCGTCGGACGCGTTCTGCGTCGTCGCCTTGACGTCCGAACCGATCGCGTCGGCGGCCTGCTTGGTCTGCTGCTGGCTGTTTTCGCTGCATGCGGCCAGCGACATCGCGGCGGCACCGGTCAGGGCGAGGATAAGGGCCTTCTTCATGGCAAACACTCCCGTTTCGAACATTTGATCGGCGTGCCAACGCAGATCAACCGTTTCGGGTCCGAGCTGTTCTTCATGAATTCGCTCCGTTGACCGCATATAAAGATATCTTTATATCGTGATCCATGGCCAACGCGCTCGAAATCTTTCGCGCCCTCAGCGATCCGACGCGGCTGCGCATCCTGGCGCTGCTCCGCTCGATGGAGCTGTCGGTGGGCGAACTGGCGCAGGTGCTGGGGCAAAGCCAGCCGCGCGTCAGCCGCCATGTGAAGATCCTGGTCGATGCCGAACTGGCCGAGCGGCGCAAGGAAGGCAGCTGGGTCTTCGTCGCGTTGGGCGACCGGGAGGCGGTGGAGCCGATGACGGCTGCGCTCGATCGCTGGACGGCCAATGAGCCCGACCCCTGGATGGTGGCGGACATTGCGCGTCTCGCGGCGGTGCGGGCCGACCGGGCGGCGAGCGCGGCGGCCTGGTTCGAGGATCATGCGGGCGAGTGGGACGCGATCCGTTCGCTCCATGTCGCGGACAGCGAGATCGAGGAGGCGATGGCGGGCCTGATCGGCCAGGGTGATCTGGGCGCGTTGATCGACATCGGCACCGGCACCGGGCGGATGCTCGAGCTGTTCGGCGACCGGGCCGAGAGCGCGCTGGGCATCGACCGCTCGTCGGAGATGCTGCGGCTGGCCCGCGCCAAGCTGCACGGCCGCGCCAATACCGAGCTGCGGCAGGCGGACCTTTATGCGCTCCCCATGGGCGACGGCGCGGCGGATATCGCGATCCTGCATCATGTCCTCCACTTCGCCCAGCAGCCGGGCGCGGCGATCGCCGAGGCGGCGCGGGTGCTGGGGCCGGGCGGGCGGTTGCTGATCGCCGACTTCGCGCCGCACGACCGCGAGGAATTGCGGCAAAAGGCGGCGCATAGCCGCCTGGGCTTTGCCGACGAACAGATGGCCAGCTGGTTCGGCCCCGCCGGGCTGACACTGGCCGAGACAAGGACGCTGGAGGGCGGCGAACTGACCGTCAAGCTCTGGCTGGGTGTGAAGAAGGGGCTTCGGCCCGTCGAGACGAATAGGGTGAAGGCGGCATGACGAACACGATCCTGACCCAGGCCGAAGCGGCGCTGGCGCATGACGAACCGCTGTTCGCCGATGTCGGCGGCGATATTGCGGTCAGCTTCGAATTCTTCCCGCCCAAGACGGAGAAGATGGACGCGCAGCTCTGGGACGCGATCCGCACGCTGGAGCCGCTGGACCCGCGCTTCGTCTCGGTGACCTATGGTGCGGGCGGCTCGACCCGCGAACGTACCCATGCGACCGTCGCGCGCATCCAGCGCGAGACGACGATGGACGCCGCCGCGCACCTGACCTGTGTCGAGGCGACCCGCGAGGAGATCGATCAGGTCGCGCAGGAATATTGGGCGGCGGGCGTGCGGCATATCGTGGCGCTGCGCGGCGATCCGCCCGCCGAAGGGGCGCGCTTCGTCAGCCATCCGGGTGGCTATGAGAATGCGGCTGATCTGGTCGCGGGCCTCAAGAAGCTGCACCCGTTCGAGATTTCGGTCGCGGCCTATCCCGAATGCCACCCGGACTCGGTCGACAAGCAGGCCGATATCGACAATCTGAAGCGCAAGATCGATGCGGGCGCGACCCGCGCGATCACGCAATTCTTCTTCTCGCCCGAAGCCTATTTCCGCTTCCGCGATGCGGCGGCGGCGGCGGGGATCACGGCCGAGATCGTGCCGGGCATCCTGCCGGTGTCGAACGTGGCACAGACCCGCAAGTTCGCCGCCATGTGCGGGGCGTGCATTCCCGACTGGATGGACCGGCTGTTCGAAGGGCTGGACGACCATCCCGCCGCGCGCCAGCTGGTCGCCGCGACCATCTCGGCCGAGATGTGCCGTCGGCTCTATGCGGGCGGGGTGAAGGGTTTCCACTTCTACACCTTGAACCGCGCCGAACTCGCCTATGCGATCAGCCATTTGCTGGGCGTGCGGGGGAAGAAGGCCGAGGCGGTCGCGGCGGCGTGACGATGAGCCCCCTCCCGCAGGCGGGAGGGGGTTGGGGGAGGGGCGTTCCACGGGCTGTATCGCTTGCGGCTTTCCCTCCCCCGGCCCCTCCCGCCTGCGGGAGGGGAGAGATGAATTCGAGGGTCGGGGTCTGCGACAGCGCATAACCCACGATCCAGGCACGCCCCTCCCGCAGGCGGGAGGGGATGGGGGAGGGAAGGCCACGGGCAAACCGCCCGAGGCTCACCACCCGGATGAAAAGAACGCTCGCCAGAGCAGGAGCAAGACGATGACGACCCGCGACACCTTCCTGGCCGAAGCCGCCAAGCGCATCCTGATCACCGATGGCGCGTTCGGCACGGAAATCCAGAACTGGAAGCTGGACGAGGCGGCCTATGCGGGCACGCTGGGCCTGACCCATGACCAGAAGGGCAATAACGACATCCTGGCGCTGACCAAGCCGGAGGTGCCCGAGGCGATCCACCGCGCCTATTTCGAGGCGGGGGCGGATATCGCCGAGACCAACACTTTCTCCGCCAACCGGATCAGCCAGGCCGATTACGGCGCCGAACATCTGGTGCGCGAGATCAATGTCGAGAGCGCGAAGCTCGCTCGCCGTCTGGCCGACGAATATCAGGCCAGGGATGGCCGCCCCCGCTTCGTCGCGGGCGCGATCGGGCCGACCAACAAGACGTTGTCGCTGTCGCCGGACGTCAACGATCCGGGTTATCGTGAGATCGACTTCGATTACCTCAAGGACGTCTACCGCGAACAGATTGATGCGCTGGTCGAGGGCGGCGCGGACTTCATCCTGATCGAGACGGTGTTCGATACGCTCAACGCCAAGGCCGGGATCATGGCGGTGATCGAGGCGGGCGAGGCGCTGGGCCGCGAAATCCCCATCATGCTGTCGATGACGCTGACGGATTTGTCAGGCCGCAACCTGTCGGGCCATACGGTCGAGGCTTTCTGGCACGCGGTGCGCCATGCCCGGCCGGTGACGATCGGGCTGAACTGCTCGTTCGGCGCGGAGCAGCTGCGCCCGCATGTGAAGACGCTGAGCGAAATCTGCGACACGCTGATCATGATCTACCCCAATGCCGGACTGCCCAACGAACTGGGCGCCTATGACGAAGCGCCCGTCACCACCGCCGGACTGGTCGGCGAATGGGCGGTCGAGGGGCAGGTCAATGTGCTGGGCGGCTGCTGCGGCTCGACGCCTGCGCATATCAAGGCGATCGCCGACAAGGTGCGCGGCATGAAGCCCCGCACCATCCCGACCCCGCCGGTCGTCACCCGCCTGGCGGGGCTGGAGCCGTTCACCATGGCGGCATGACCTGCAAAGCCCCTCCCCTTCAGGGGAGGGGGACCAGCGAAGCTGGTGGAGGGGTGTCCCCCCTCTCGATAGCGTGACACCCCTCCGTCAGGGCTCCGCCCTGCCACCTCCCCTGCAAGGGGAGGAATAGAGATCGAAAAATGACCCAGACCGCCTCCTCCACCAATTTCGTCAATGTCGGCGAGCGGACCAACGTCACCGGCTCGGCGGCGTTCAAGAAGATGATCCTGGCGGGCGACTATACCCGCGCGGTGGAAGTGGCGCGCAGTCAGGTCGAGAATGGCGCGCAGGTCGTCGACGTCAACATGGACGAAGGGCTGCTCGACGCCGAATATGCCATGACCACCTTCCTCAAGCTGATCGCCGCCGAGCCCGACATCGCGCGCGTGCCGATCATGATCGACAGCTCGAAATGGAGCGTGATCGAGGCGGGGCTGAAGTGCGTGTCCGGCAAGCCGATCGTCAACTCGATCAGCATGAAGGAAGGCGAGGAGGCGTTCCTCCATTATGCCCGCCGCTGCATGGCGTACGGCGCGGCGGTGGTCGTCATGGCGTTCGACGAGGTCGGTCAGGCCGACACCAAGGACCGCAAGGTCGAGATTTGCGCGCGCGCCTACGACCTGCTGATGGGGATCGGCTTTCCCCCTGAGGACATCATCTTCGACCCCAATGTCTTCGCGGTCGCAACCGGCATCGAAGAGCATAACAATTACGGCGTCGACTTCATCGAGGCGTGCCGCGAAATCAAGGCGCGCTGCCCGCACGTCCATATCTCGGGCGGCCTGTCGAACCTGTCGTTCAGCTTCCGCGGCAACGAGCCGGTCCGCCGCGCGATGCACTCGGTGTTCCTCTACCACGCCATCCCGGCGGGCATGGACATGGCGATCGTCAATGCGGGTCAGCTCGACGTGTACGACACGATCGATCCCGAGCTGCGCACGGCCTGCGAGGATGTCGTGCTCAACCGCGATCCCGAAGCCGGTGAACGGCTGGTCGCGCTGGCTGAGCGCTATCGCGGCACCGATGCGGTGGCGGAGAAGCAGGCGGCCGAATGGCGCAGCCTGCCCGTCACCAAACGGCTGGAATATGCGCTGGTCAAGGGGATCGACGCGCATGTCGTCGACGATACCGAAGAGTGCCGGCAAGCGTTCGCACGGCCCATCGAGGTGATCGAAGGCCCGCTGATGGACGGCATGAACGTCGTCGGCGACCTGTTCGGATCGGGCAAGATGTTCCTGCCGCAGGTGGTGAAGTCCGCCCGCGTCATGAAGAAGGCGGTGGCGCACCTGCTGCCCTTCATCGAGGCGGCGAAGGAACCCGGCGCCAAGGGCAAGGGCAAGATCGTGCTCGCGACCGTGAAGGGCGACGTGCATGATATCGGCAAGAACATCGTCGGCGTCGTGCTCCAGTGCAACGGCTTCGAGGTGGTCGATCTGGGCGTCATGGTGCCGTGGTCGAAGATCATCGCCTCGGCGGTCGAGCATGATGCCGACATGATCGGCCTGTCGGGCCTGATCACCCCGTCGCTCGACGAGATGGTGACGGTGGGTGAGGAGATGCAGCGCGCGGGCATGACCATGCCGCTGCTGATCGGCGGCGCGACGACCTCGAAGGTGCACACCGCGCTGCGCATCGCGCCCGCCTATTCGGGGCCGGTGGTCCATGTCCTCGACGCCAGCCGCGCGGTCGGCGTGGCGACGACGCTGGTGTCCGATACCCAGCGCGATCCTTACGTCGCGCAGGTCGCGGCCGATTACGAAGCCGTCCGCAAGGCACGCGAGGGCAAGGGGGCCAATGCCCTCCTGCCGCTGGAGGAAGCCCGTGCGCGCGGCTTCGTCGCGGACATGGCGTTAAAGGCGGGCGAGCCCCAGCAGCCGGGCGTGCATGTCTATCAGGACTGGGACCTGTCCGACCTGCGCGACTATATCGACTGGACGCCCTTCTTCCGCGCTTGGGAACTGGCAGGCAATTTCCCCGCCATCCTGACCGATGAAGTGGTTGGCGAGAGTGCCAGCGGGCTGTATGCCGATGCGCAAGCCATGCTCGACACGATCATTGCCGAGAAGTGGCTGACCGCGCGCGGCGTCGCCGCGCTGTGGCCGTGCCGCCGCGATGGCGACGACGTGATCCTGACCGCAGGGGGGGAGGAAACCCGCATCCCGTTCCTCCGCCAGCAGATCGCAAAGCGCGAAGGCCGCGCCAATATGTGCCTGACCGACTTCATCGATCCGGCGGGCGACTGGATCGGCGGCTTCGCGGTCGGCATCCACGGCATCGACGCGCATATCGAACGCTTCCGCAGCGGGCATGACGATTATAACGACATCCTGCTCAAGGCACTGGCCGACCGTCTGGCCGAAGCCTTTGCCGAGCGCCTCCATGCGCATGTCCGCACCGACCTGTGGGGCTATGCGGCGGGCGAGCAGCTGACCAACGAGGCGCTGATCCGCGAACAGTATCGCGGCATCCGCCCCGCGCCGGGCTATCCCGCCTGCCCCGAACACAGCATCAAGCGGACGCTGTTCGACCTGCTCGGCGCGGAGCAGGCGGTCGGGTTGGAGCTGACCGACAGCTTCGCGATGCTGCCGACGGCGGCGGTCAGCGGCTTCTATTTCGGGCACGCCCAGGCGGAATATTTCGGCGTGGCGCGGATCGGCGAGGATCAGGTGGCGGACTATGCCGTGCGGCGCGGCGTCGATGTGGCGCAGGCCACGCGTTGGTTGCGGCCTAATCTGGATTGATAATCTTTGCTTTTATTGCGCCTAAGTTCCTAACTAATCGCCATTTCATGGCCGATCGAACTGTTCTGTACGCTTGCAAGTGTAGGCATGCTCGCTACCCTTGACGCTTGACCGGGAGTGTCGCCAAGGCGGCGTTCCCGTTGGCGGGGACGGGGGTTAGGTGCCGAGTAGGGCGTTTGAGATCGAGATCAGCAATTTCGAGTTGATTGCGGCATGTTGGGGGCCGGGCGTGGCGGACCATGTCGCACACCGCATCGCGACCCGGCTGTGCGAATTCGGGTTGCGGATCGAGCAGGATGCAGCGCACCGGCGCTTTCGAGTCTTGGGCGACGTCGCGCATGACGGGACTGCGCCTGAGGATCGGCTGGCCGATCTGTCCTATCGCCTGACCGCCGAACCGATCGATATCGAGGCGATGACCGGCGAACCCGGTGCTGGTGTCCATGCGGTAATGACTTGGCAGAATGACGAGCCGCCCCGGTATCGCGGGCCGCGCGACGTGCGGCGCGATCATGGCGACGACGGATTGTCGCTCTATAGGAACGACATGCACCTGATCGCCCGGGCCTTTCGCTGCGCGGCCGAAGGGCGGATGGCGGCGCATTGGCAGCCGGTCCGTCATCATGCCGACCCGTTGCGCATCCTCTATCACGAGGGGCTGGTCCGCTTCGACGATCCCGGCGCGGGGCTGTCTCCATCGACGCTCTTTCCGGCGCTGGAGCGGACGGGGATCGCCTCGACCTTCGACCGGGTGATGGTGCGCCATGTGCTGGATGAACTGCGGGCGCATCCCGACGCGGTGCTGGCGGTCAATATTTCGGCCAACTCGGCGCATCTGAACGGCTGGTGGCGCGGCGTCCTGACTATGCTGGCCGCGCAGCCCGACCTTGCCGCAAGGCTGGTCGTCGAGATCACCGAAACCGAGCCGATCACGCATATCCATGACGCGATCGCCTTCGCCCGCGCGCTGCGCGCGACGGGGGCGACGCTGGCACTCGACGATTTCGGGGCGGGCTTCACCTCGATCCGCCAGTTGATGGATCTGGTGCCCGCGCTGGTGAAGGTCGACGGCCTGTTCCTGCAACGGGCGATGCGCGATCGCGAACCCTGTCACAGCCTGCCGCATCTGGTCGGCCTGATCCGCGAATTGGGGGGCACGGTGATCGTCGAGGGTGTCGAAACCCAGACCATGGCCGACCTCGCCTATGTCAGCGGTGCGGTGTGGCAGCAGGGTTATCATCACGGCCGCCCTTCCGCCGCCCGACGCGGCACCGAACAGGCCGAGCCGGTGGCGCGGATCGTGGCTGGCAGAGGTTGAGCAACCTCGATCAACTATACGATTGATCCCTATCAATATCACTGAGAAATGATCTGCAATTTATTGGGATTGCGTCACCTTTCGGAACGTCCCGTTTCAGCGCGGCGTTGGGTCATCCCATGTCAGATACGATCAGCAGCCTCTTTCCCGCTCAAGACCCCAGCGAGCCGGAATCTTCCGCCATGCTTCGCGCCCATATTGCGCAGGCCGATTTTCCGTGCGTCGGCGCAAAGGCGGCGATGGCGCGCGGGACGCTCGAAATCTTGGGCGCGCGTGACATCGCCAGCGCCTGGGACGATCTGCGCATTCACGATTGCCTGCGCCGTTTCGCCGAGCGCTACCGGGCCGAGCCGCAACTCTTCCGCAGCCTTGCCGTGGTCTTTGCCGGGCCGGAAACGCTCGACGAAGCCGCGTTCGAGCGGGCGGTCTGGTCGCGTATCCAGTCGCTGTCGGACAAGGATGTCTGGCTGGGCCAGGATTGGGACAGGCGAGTCAGCGCCGATCCCGACGATCCGCATTTCTCGCTGTCCTTTGGTGGCGAGGCGTTTTTCGTCGTGGGACTACACCCGAATGCCAGCCGCCCCGCGCGCCGCTTCCCGCGCCCGGCCATGATCTTCAACCTGCACGACCAGTTCGAAAT
Source organism: Sphingomonas sp. Leaf257 (assembly GCF_001422185.1). NCBI lineage: Bacteria > Pseudomonadati > Pseudomonadota > Alphaproteobacteria > Sphingomonadales > Sphingomonadaceae > Sphingomonas > Sphingomonas sp. Leaf257. The sequence goes on along the minus strand of NZ_LMMH01000012.1, from coordinate 279,118 downwards.
CCTGCGCGCGCAGGGGAAGTACGAGACGATGCGCGAGAAGATCCTGATGCGCGACGAGGCACTGGCGGGTTCGCGCAATCCGATGCTTGCCCGCCATGGCGAATTGAGCGAAGCGCGCCAGTATAGCGGCCGCGTGGTCGAGGAGGGCTGGCGCTGTCCCTTCCATTATGCGGGCGGTGCGAGCGAGGCCAAGCCATGAGCAGCCGGACCGTGGAAATCCCCCCGCGTAGCGGCGACGCGTTCCGCATGGTCAAGGGCGACAGCCTGACCGTGATCGATCCGCGCGGGCGGCAGGTGGCTGATCTGCTCGCCTTCAATGCCGATGACCTGGATGAGGTGATTTCGTCGGGCCGTACGCTCGACTATGCCGAGACGATCCGGCTGACGACGGGGCACAAGCTCTATTCCAACCGGTCGCGGGTGATGCTGGAGATCGTCGAGGATCAGGTCGGGATGCACGACTTCCTGCTGACGCCCTGCTCGGTCGATACGTTCGACCATTTCTATCCCGACCTGCCGCGCCATCGCGGGTGCTTCGGCAATCTGGCGGCGGCGCTGGAGCCTTACGGCGTCACGCCGGACCGGATCCCGGTGGCCTTCAACTGCTTCATGAACGTGCCGATCGATGGGACGACCGGCAAGCTGGAGGTGTTGCCCCCGCTGAGCAAGGCGGGGGACCATATCCGCTTCGTGGCGCATATGGACCTGGTGATCGGGCTGACGGCATGCTCGGCGCCCGCGTCCAATGGGGGAAGCTTCAAGCCGATCGAGTATAGGGTCGAGCGCGGCTAACGAATTCCTCCCCTGCAAGGGGAGGAATAGACACTTACCGCTTACACGTATCCGCCGCGCCCGGATCGAGGTCCAGGCAACGTCCGTCCACGCCCGGCATCGGCAATCCGATCGTCGCCGCCAGCGTCGGGGCGATGTCGACCGTCTCCACTGACAGCGGCTGCTCGAACCCGGCCATGCCCTTGCGCCAGAACAGGATCGGCACGCGGCGGTCATAGTCCCAGGGAGAACCGTGCGTCTCGACATAGCCGGGGGCCGGTTCTTCGATCGTGGTAACACGGGGGCGCAGCAGGATCAGCAGGTCGCCCGAGCGGGTCGGGTCGTAGGAGGAACGCGCCTTTTCCTTCAGCGTCCAGGTCTCCGGCGGCGTGGTCGGCCAAGGCGTCGCCGCGATCTCGTCGCGGGTCAGCGCAGCGGCGACCTGCGGCAGCGCTTCGTAGCGGCGCTTGGCCTCCGCCAGCACCTTCGCGCGGGTCGCGGCGGGCAGGGCGGCGTTGATATAGATGTCGCCCTCGGCGCTCATCATCAGCGGCGGATCATTGGGCAGGCCCATCGCCTTGGCGATCGCGGCCGACATCGCCTTGGTCTTGGCCTCGGGCGCGATATGGCTTTCCATCGGCATGGCGCGGATCTGCTGGCGCTCGGTCATGTCGTGCGCGCCGTGATCGGCGGTCAGCATCACCTCATAGTCCACGCCGGTCGCGTCGAGCACGTCGAAGAAGCCCGCCAGCGAACGGTCCAGCTCGGCCATCTGGATGCACATCTCGGCGCCCTGGGTGCCCAGCGCGTGGCCGATATAGTCGGTCGCCGACAGGCCGACCGACAGGATGTCGGTCTGCGGCCCCTGGCCCAGCTTCATGTCCTGGACGAAGCCCGCCGCCATCGCCAGCACCGCCGCATCGGCGGCGGGCGAGACGCGGAAAGCCTTCAGGTCGCCCGCCGCGCGCTGGAACCGGCCGGTGCCCAGCGTCTGACTGCCAACGGTGATCGGCCGGTCGAGCGGCTTGCAGAAACCGGGCAGCGGCATGGCGTCCTGCGGCCGGGCGATCAGGTCGGCCACCGCCTTGCGGGTACGTTCGACCACCGGCGGTATGGCGCGTCCGGCATAGGAGACATAGGTCTTGCCGTCCCACCACCAGATCTCGTCCATCTTGTGGCCGCCCATCATCACGGCGGCGCGGTCCTTCCCCGCGACCGAGACCGTGCGCACGCGGGGATCGGCGGTCTTCATCCGCTCGCCCAGGGTGGGGACCTTCAGATGCTTGTCCGAGACGATGTAATTGTTGTGGTCCATGCCCGCGACGCTTTCGTCCTCCGAGCAATAGACGATCTTGTCCGGGCGGTTCACCGACTGGTCGACCCAGTTGTTGGCGACGATCCCGGTGTGCGCGGGACGATAGCCGGTCAGGATGGTCGAGTGGCCGGGGCAGGTCTCGGTCGCGGCATGGCTCTGATAGCCCGAGGGGAAGACCGCGCCGGTCAGCAGGCGCGCCATGCCGCCGGCGAAGTGGTTGCGATATTGCTGGAACAGGTCGGCCGAGAACTGGTCGACCGAGATCGCCACGATCAGCTTGGGCGGCGTCGCGGGAAAGGGTGGCTGCGGCGTGCCCGGCAGCGTGACGACCGGCGCAGGCGCGGCACCGGGGGCGGGGCTGGCGGTCTGGGCATGGGCGGCGGGCGCGGCGAACGCTGAGCTGGAAATCAGGGCGACGGAGGCCAGGAGCGCGGCAGTCAGGGAGTTCATGGGCAACCTTGGTGCAAAGCAGGGACAGGGGCGCTATGGAACGCGAAAGCGGGTTAGGGCAAGGTCGATGCGCGGTTGGTTTTACATCCTGATGACGGCTCTGTTCATGCTGGTGGCGACAGGCCCCGGCATGGCGGAAAGCGCGCCTGCGCCCGGTGCCATCCACTTGGCGATGCGGCTGATCGCCGAAAGCGAAACCCCGGCGGCGGGCGGTCGCACCACGCTGGCCATCGTGGCGACGCCGGACAAGGGCTGGCACGGATATTGGAAGAATGGCGGCGATGCGGGCCTGCCGACCGAGGCGCACTGGACGCTGCCCGGCGGCGCGAGCGCGGGGGAGTTGCGCTATCCGGTGCCGGGACGACTGAAGATCGCCGGGCTGATGAACTATGTCTATGAGCGGCCCTTCACGCTGCTCGTCGATCTGTCGGTCCCCGCCGGGATGGCCAAGGGTACGCCGCTGCCGATCACGGTGAAGCTCGACTATCTGGTCTGCACCGACACCATCTGCGTGCCGGAGAGCCAGACGCTGTCGACGAAGCTGACGGTCGGTGACGGCGCAATCGACCCCGCCACGCGCACCGAGTTCGACCGGTGGCGCGCCGCCCTGCCCAAGCCGCTTGGCGGCGACGGGGTGATCGAGACGCAAGGCAAGCAGGTGCGGATCGCGGTGCCCTTGCCTGCGTCGGTCGCGGTCAAGGACGCCTATTTCTACCCTGAACGCAGCGGCATCATCGACCATGCCGCGCCGCAGGTGATGACGCGCAGCGGCGACCAGCTGATCCTGACCATGCCCGTCGCCGCCGTGCCGACGCCGGGCCCGGTGTCGGGCGTACTGTCCATTGGCGAGGGGCAGGGGCTGTCCTTTGCCGCCAAGCCGGGCGCTATCGCGGGGGCGAGCGGCGGGGGAACGGATCGCGGTTTCGGTGCGATCACGCTGGCGTTTCTGGGCGCGGTGCTGGGCGGACTGTTGCTCAACATCATGCCCTGCGTCTTCCCGATCCTGAGCCTGAAGGCGCTGAGCCTCGCCAAGGGTGGCGGGGATGAGCGCCACGCCCGGACCGAGGCGCTGGCCTATACGGCGGGCGTCGTGCTGGTGTGCGTCGGCTTGGGCGTCGTGCTGCTGGCGTTGCGCGCGGGCGGGCAGAGCGCGGGCTGGGCATTCCAGCTTCAGGACCCGCGGGTGATCGGCATCCTGTTGCTGCTGGTCGCGGGCATCGCGTTCAATCTGGCCGGGCTGTTCGAGCTGCCGATCCCCGCTTTCGCCGGACGTTCGGGGGCGATGGGATCATTCGCGACCGGCGCGCTGGCGGCGTTCGTGGCGACACCCTGTTCGGGGCCGTTCATGGCCGGGGCGTTGGGCGCAGCGCTGGTCCTGCCCGCCGCCGCCGCGCTGGCGGTGTTCGCGGGGCTGGGCATCGGCATCGCCTTACCCTTCCTCGCGATCGGTTTCGTGCCGGCCCTGCGGCGACGTCTGCCCAAGCCGGGCATGTGGATGGTGCGGCTTCGTCATATCCTGTCGGTGCCGATGTTCCTGACCGCGCTCGCGCTGGCGTGGATACTGGGGCAGGAGGCGGGGGTGACCGGCATGACGCTGGGCCTTGCCGCCGCACTGATCGCCTCTCTCGGCTTCTGGTGGACGGGCCTTCGCCAGCATAGCGGCAAGGGGCAGGCGGGCTGGCCCGCTGTCGTGGCGCTGGTGCTGGCGGTTGCGATCGTGGTGACGGTCAAGCCTGCGGCTGCGGTGGCCAAGACAAGCGCCGACACCGCCTTTACCGAGGCAAAGCTCGAGGATCTGCGCAAACAGAACCGCCCGGTCTTCGCCTATTTCACCGCCGACTGGTGCCTGAGCTGCAAGGTCAATGAGGCCGCCGCGATCGAACGGTCCTCGGTGCGCGACGCGTTCGCACGCAACAAGGTGGCGGTGCTGGTCGGCGACTGGACCGACGGCGATCCGGTATTGGGACGCTTTATCGAGCGGCATAACCGCGCCGGGGTGCCGCTATACCTCTATTACGCGCCGGGGGCGAAAGCGCCGCAGGTCCTGCCTCAGGTGCTGACCCCGTCGATGCTCGAGAAGCTGGGAGCGTAAGTCCCTCTAATTCCTCCCCTGGAAGGGGAGGTGGCAGGGCGCAGCCCTGACGGAGGGGTGTCCCGCTATCGAGAGGGCGATACCCCTCCGACGCGCTGCGCGCGCCACCTCCCCTTCCAGGGGAGGAATTGATGGAAGCCCCCCCTTGCGCACCCCCTTCCTGCGGTGCAGCATGGAACCGGAACACTGGGGGGAGCGTAACGACCGGATGGGGACTATTGCCGCGTTCGACGAAATCATGGGGGCCGCTGGCAAGGATATGCCACGCCCCGAACTATCCGCGCTTCAACGTTGGCTCGATCACACCCCCGATAGCGAACTCCGCCGCCGCCAGCAGTCGGCCGAGGCGACCTTTCGTCAGCTGGGCATCACCTTTGCCGTCTATGGCGAAAGCGACGCGGCTGAGCGGATCATCCCGTTCGATATCGTGCCGCGCGTCTTCCTGCCCGATGAGTGGGCGCGCCTGTCCGAAGGGCTGGTCCAGCGGGTCGAGGCGATCAACGCGTTCCTCGACGATATTTACGGCGAGCGGAAAATCCTGCGCGACGGCATCCTGCCGCCCGACCTGATCTTCGGCAATCCGCAGTTCCGGCCCGAGATCGCTGGGATGCGCCCCCCTCATGGCGTGTGGGCGCATATCTGCGGCATCGACCTGGTGCGCACCGGCCCGGACGATTTCTTCGTGCTGGAGGACAATGCCCGCACGCCTTCGGGCGTCAGCTATATGCTGGAGAACCGCGAGGCGATGCTGCGCCTTTGCCCCGAACTGTTCCGACAGTTCCGGGTGGCGGCGGTCGACAGCTATCCCGACCGGCTGCTCGCCACGATGAAGTCGGTCGCGCCGCATGGCGTGGCCGAGCCGACCTGTGTCGTGCTGACGCCGGGCCATTTCAACTCGGCCTATTACGAACACAGCTTCCTGGCGGATTCGATGGGGATCGAGCTGGTCGAGGCGGCCGATCTGGTGGTCGACGACGACATCGTCTGGATGCGGACCATCGCGGGCCGGGTGAAGGTCGATGTCATCTATCGCCGGGTCGATGACGATTTCCTCGATCCCTTGGTCTTCCGCCCCGATTCGATGCTGGGCGTGCCCGGCCTGATCGCGGCCTATGCGGCGGGCAATGTCGCCGTCCTCAACGCGCCGGGCAACGGCATCGCCGACGACAAGGCGATCTACAGCTATATGCCCGATATCGTCCGTTACTATTCGGGTGCCGAGCCCAAGCTGAAGAATGTCGAGACCTGGCGCTGTCGCGAGCCCGAGGCGCTGGCCTATGTGCTCGATCATCTGGACGAACTGGTGGTCAAGCTGGTCGACGGGTCCGGGGGCTATGGCATGCTGGTCGGCCCCACCGCGACCAAGGCGCAGATCGAGCATTTCCGCGCCGCGCTGATCGCCGAGCCGCATCGTTATATCGCCCAGCCGACGCTGGCGCTGTCCACCGTGCCGACCCTGGTCGAAAGCGGCGTCGCGCCGCGCCATGTCGATTTCCGCCCCTTCGTCCTGACGGGCCGCAACGGCGTGGAAGTGACGCCCGGCGGCCTTACCCGTGTCGCGCTGCGTGAGGGCTCGCTGGTCGTCAATTCCAGCCAGGGTGGCGGCACCAAGGACAGTTTCGTCCTGCTTCATCCCGAACCCGAAAGCTGGGTGCAGGTGCAGGGCCAACAGTCTCAGATCCAGACGCAGGGAGTACGCTGATGCTCTCGCGGACTGCATCCTCGCTCTATTGGCTGGGCCGCTATTTCGAGCGGGCCGACTTCATCGCCCGGCTGGTCGAGGCGACCGTTCGGCTCGACGTGCTGTCGCCGCGCTCGGCGGGGCTGGCCGCCTGGGGCTCGGCTCTCGCCGTCACCGATACCGCCAGCGCCTTTGCCGAGGGCGGGCGCGAGTTGCGCCGTCGCGAGGTCGCGCGCTTCCTGACGGTCGAGACCTGCCACCCCGGCTCGATCGTGCGCTGCGTCGACATGGCGCGGACCAACGCCCGTGCCGTGCGCACCGCGCTGACCCGCGAGGCGTGGAGCGCGATCAACCGCGCCTGGCTGCATTTCGAGGCCAAGCCCGCCGCCGACGATCCGACTGCTGTCCTGGGCCTGGTCGAGGCGGTGAAGAACGAGACACGCGGTTTCGAGGGCGCCGTCCACCGGATGCTGCGCAACCAGACAACCTGGTTCATCCGGCTGGGCCAGGCGGTCGAGCGCGCGGACAATACCGCGCGGCTACTCGACGTGAAATATCACATTTTGCTGCCCGCAGGCGAGCGGATCGGCGGCGTCGTCGATCGCGACCAGTGGACGACGATCCTCCAGACCGTGTCCGCCGTCACCGCCTATCGCTGGCTTTATTCCGACGGGCTGAAGCCCGCCAACGTCATCGACCTGCTGATCGCGCGCACCGAATTGCCGCGCAGTCTGGCGGCGTCGGTCGAGGAAACGGTGGACGTGCTGGGGCAGCTCGCCCGGCGAACGGGGCAGCATGGGGAGGCGGATCGCATGGCGAGATTGCGGGCAAACCGGATGACGAAGACGCGGTCGGGGGATGTGATCGCAGGCGGGCTTCACCAGTTCCTCGAAGCCTTTATCCAGGAGAATGCCCAGCTGCACGGCGCCATCGGCCGTCAGTTCAAGTTCGCCTGATGCGCATCGCGATCGAGCACCAGATCGTCCACCGCCCGAAGCCGGGTCGGCCGACGATGGTCCAGATGCTGCGCCTGACGCCGGAGAATTACGACGATCAGACGGTGGCCAACTGGCATATCGATGTGGACTGCGACGCGCGGCTGCGGCGCGGGCAGGATGGGTTCGGCAACGCCGTCACCATGCTCTACATCCAGGACGCGCCCGAGACGGTGACGATCACCGCGACCGGCGAAGTGCTGACCAGCGACGCGCATGGCCTGGTGCGCGGGACCACCGAGACGCTGCCGCCCGCGCTTTTCCTGCGCGCGACCCCGGCGACGCCCGCCGATGCGACGATCGCGGCCTTTGCCGAAGAGGCGATAAGCGGCGCGGACAGCAGCCTGGCGGCGCTTCATGCGGTGAATGCCGCGCTCCACCGCCGTTTTGCCAGTGACGCGCGAAGCTCCGCAACGGACGCTGCGGCGGCTTTCGCCTCGGAGGCGGTGGGCGCGTGCGACCTCGCGCATATTTTCTGCGTGGCGGCGCGGTCGCTGGGCGTCCCTGCGCGGTTCGTCTCGGGCTTTGCGGCGCTGCATGATGCGGCGACCGCCAAGGCGCATTGCTGGGCGGAGGCCTATGTCGAGGGGCTGGGCTGGATCGGCTTCGATCCCAGCATCGGCCTCAGCCCCCAGGAACGTCACGTCCGGGTCGCCGTCGCATTGGATGCTGCCGGAGCGACAGCGGTGTCGGGCGAGGCGTGGCGGGATGTGGCGTTGGTGGACGCGGCGGCGCAGTAAAGCCGGTACGCGTGACGTCCCTCCTTCCTCCCCTGCAAGGGGAGGTGGCGCGCGAAGCGCGTCGGAGGGGTGTCCCGCTATCGATAGGGCGACACCCCTCCGTCAGGCCTTAGGCCTTCCACCTCCCCTTACAGGGGAGGAATGGGAAAGCATCAATCCTCGGTCAGGCTTCCCCGGCCTCGATCGCGGTTTCGACCGGCGGTGGCGCGATGGGGGTGGGGCTGTCGCCGGTAAAGGGGGCCCAGCCACGTACGGTCAGCGCCTCTAGCGGCTGATAGCGGGTCTTGTACGCCATGCGCGGCGACCCCTTCACCCAATAGCCGAGATAGACGAAGGGCAGCTCAGCCGCGCGGGCGCGCAGGATATGGTCCATGATGATGAAATTGCCGAGACCGGGTCGGCTTTCATCCTGGGTCTCGAAAAAGCTGTAGATCATCGACAGGCCGTCGCCCTGCCGGTCGGTCAGGCAGCAGCCGACCAGTCGCCCGCGCGTTCCGTCCGCCGCCGTCGGCTCGCGATATTCGACCAGCACCGACTGGACGGGCGACAGCTCGACCATGTCGGCATAGTCGCTCTCGTCCATCGCCGCCATGCCGCCGCCCGGATGCCGTTCGCCCAGATAGCGGCGGAGCAGCGCGAACTGCTCGGCGGTCGCCCAGGGCTGGCAGGCGGTGACCTCCAGATCGGCGTGACGGCGCAGCAGCTTGCGCTGTGACCCATTGGGACGAAAGCCGCCCGCGACGACGCGCACCGACACGCAGGCGCTGCACCCCGCGCAGGAGGGGCGATAGGCGACCCCCTGGCTGCGGCGAAAGCCGATGCGGCTCAGCGCTTCGTTCAGTTCATCGGCATGGTCGCCGCTCAGCTCGGTGAACACCTTGCGCTCGTCGCGCCCCGGCAAATAGGGGCAGGGGGCGGGGCTGGTGACGAAGAAGCGCGGGAAACGAAAAGGCGCGGTCACCGCCGGGCAGTTCCTTCGAGTGGGAGACGATAACCCTCTTTAACGATCTTCCCGTCCGAAGCGATGGGGCAGCATCGTTCGGAAACGGGACGAATCGCAAAAAAGTGGTGCCGTGATCAGGTCGGTCAGGCGAGTTCGACCTGGGTCGTCTCATACCCCGCCGCACGCAGCGCCTCGATCAGCCGGTGCAGGTGGAGCGCGTCGCGCGTCTCGCATTCGATATCGGTGATCAGGCCCTTGGCGGGCAGGGTGGTGAAGACGCGCTGGTGATAGACCTCGATGATGTTCACCCGCTCGCGGTCGAAGATGCGCGCGACGTTGAACAGTGCGCCCGGCTGGTCCTGCAACCGGATGCGCAGGCGCGCCAGGCGACCCGAGCGGGCGAGGTCGCGCAGCAGGACGTTGGCGAGCAGGCGGGTATCGATATTGCCGCCGCACAGCACGATGCCGACGGTCTTCCCCCGGAAGCGTTCCGGGTGCGACATCAGCGCGGCGAGGCCCGCCGCGCCCGCGCCCTCGACCACGGTCTTCTCGATCTGGAGCAGCGCGCTGACCGATTCCTCCAGATGGCGTTCATCGACCAGCACGATCTCCCGCACCAGTTGCGCCACCATCTGCGAGGTCAGGCCGCCCGGCACCTTGACCGCGATACCCTCGGCCAGCGTATCGCCCGCGCAGGGGAGGTCGGTGCCGTTCAGCTTGTTGTACATGCTGGGGAACAACTCGGCCTGGACGCCGACCACCTCGACCGGCCTGTCCGCCGCCGCCGCGACCGTCGCGATGCCAGAGATCAGGCCGCCGCCGCCGATCGGCACGATCAGCGTGTCGATATCGGGCGCGTCCTCCAGCATTTCCAGCGCCACCGTGCCCTGGCCTGCGATCACCCGCGCATCGTCGAACGGATGGACGAAGGTATAGCCGCGCTCGGCCTCCAGCTCGCGGGCATGGGCATAGGCGGCGTCGAAATTGTCGCCCTCCAGCACCACGGTCGCGCCGTGACCCTCGGTCTGGACGACCTTCACGATCGGCGTGGTGCGCGGCATCACGATGGTCGCGGGGATGCCGAGCCGGTTGGCGTGATAGGCGAGGCCCTGCGCGTGATTGCCGGCCGAGGCGGCGATGACGCCCTTGGCGCGGGCTTCGTCGGAGAGTTGCAGCAGGGTGTTGAGCGCGCCGCGTTCCTTATAGGCGGCGGTGAATTGCAGGTTCTCGAACTTCAGATACACGGTCGCCCCGGTCAGTTGCGACAGCGTCCGGCTGATCAGTGTCGGCGTACGGATGATCCGGTCCGAAATGCGCGCATGGGCGGCACGAACATCGTCGATGGTGACGATCGGGGACGGGATTTCCGAAGCGGCCTGAACGGCGGTGCGACTAACCATGATTGTGCCGTAGCCGATCGGAGGCGGGAGGTGAACCGTTTCGGACAGGGTATGGTGTTGCCGAGGGGGCAAGGACCCTTCCTATCAGCACCCTGCTTTCTTCTTCTGCCCTCCCGCCTGCAGGAGGGGGCGGGGGAGGGCATGGGGTCTCACCGAGCCTGGCCCATGTGGCTTTCCCTCCCCCATCCCCTCCCGCCTGCGGGAGGGGCGTGCATGGGGCGGGTCGTCCAGATTACCACATGCTCTCCCCTCCCGCAGGCGGGAGGGGTTGGGGGAGGGCAATGGGGTCTCACGGAGGCCGGCGTCTGAAGCGCATCCTCCCCACTGTTGCATTGCGGCATCGCCGACCGGGCGAAATCGTGCGCGAATGCAACAAGCGCCCAGGCCCTGCGTTGCTGGCCTTTTGGGGCCATGCTAGGGCGGCGCGATGATCACAGGGTTGCCACGGATGTCGCCGATGATCCTCTCCATCACCGGCACGATCCTCCAGTCATGAGCGTCTCGCCCACCGGGATCGCCAGCACCGCGAACAAGGATAGCTATCCTCACCCGCCGCAAGGCATGGGCCGCCTCGCACTGGGGGCGATCGGTGTCGTGTTCGGGGATATCGGTACCAGTCCGCTCTACGCGTTCCGCGAAACCTTCGCCAATCCGCACCATCCCCTGCCGCTCGACAATGCGCACATCCTGGGCGTCATCAGCCTGATCTTCTGGTCGATGATGATCGTCGTGTCGGTAAAATATGTCGCGATCATCATGCGCGCCGACAATAAGGGCGAGGGGGGCAGCCTGGCGCTGCTCGCGCTCGTGTCGGGGCAGACCAAGACGCGGCGCTGGACGCGCGGCATCATATTGCTCGGCGTGTTCGCCACGGCGCTGTTCTACGGCGACAGCATGATCACCCCCGCCGTCACCGTCCTGAGCGCGGTCGAGGGCCTGGCGGTGGCCGCACCCGCATTCGGTGGCTTCGTACTGCCGATCGCGATCACCATCCTGATCGTGCTGTTCAAGATCCAGCGTTCGGGCACCGAGCGGGTCGGCTTGTTCTTCGGCCCCGTGATGCTCGTCTATTTCACCGTGATCGCGGTGCTGGGCGTCATGAGCTTCGTCCAGACGCCCGAGGTGTTGCAGGCGCTGTCGCCGCACCACGCCGTCCGCTTCTTCTTCATCGATCCCCTGCGCGGGTTCCTGGCGCTGGGCTCGGTCGTGCTGGCGGTGACGGGGGCCGAGGCGCTTTATGCGGATATGGGCCATTTCGGGCGGCGGCCGATCGGCCTGTCCTGGCTTGTCTTCGTGCTGCCTGCGCTGATGCTGAACTATATGGGGCAGGGCGCGCTGCTGTTCCGCGAAGGCGCCGCCGCGCTGGAAAGCCCGTTCTACATGCTGGCGCCGGAGGGGTTGCAGCTGCCGCTGGTAATCCTGGCGACCGCCGCTGCCGTCATCGCCAGCCAGGCGGTCATCACCGGCGCTTTCTCGGTCACACAACAGGCCATCCAGCTGGGCTTCATGCCGCGCCTGCGCATCGAGCATACGTCGGCGGCGACCGCCGGGCAGATCTACATCCCGCTCATCAACTGGATGTTGATGGTGATGGTGATCCTGCTGGTCCTGTTCTTCCGCTCGTCCTCCAACCTGACCTCGGCATACGGGATCGCGGTGACGGGGGCGATGCTGATCGACACCTGCCTGCTGGGCGTGGCGCTGACCCGGCTCTGGAAGTGGCCGCTCTACGCCGCTCTGCCCCTGCTGGGATTGTTCTTCTTGGTCGATGGCGCCTATTTCCTCGCCAACCTGACCAAGGTGCCCTCGGGCGGCTGGGTGCCGTTGCTGATCGGCTTCATCATCTTCACCTTCCTGACCACCTGGTCGACGGGTCGCAAGCTGATGATCCAGCGGCTGCGCGAAGGCACGATGCCGATCCACATCTTCATAGATTCGGCGGCGGGCGCGGCCAGCCGGGTCTCGGGCACCGCGATCTTCATGACCTCCTCGCCCGAGGGGGTGCCGCATGCGCTGCTCCACAATCTGAAGCACAACAAGGTGCTGCACGAACGGATCATCCTGCTGACCGTCAAGATCATGAGCCAGCCCTATTGGGCCGAAGGCGACCGCGCGAAGCTCGACGATCTGGGGCATGGGTTCCACCGCCTCGTCCTGCGTTTCGGCTTCATGGAGGAAGCCGACGTCCCCGCCGCGCTGAAGCGGGTCGAGATGGAGGGCGGCGCGTTCAAGATGATGGACACCAGCTTCTTCCTCTCGCGCCAGACCCTGCTCGCCGCCGAGCGCCCGGGCATGTCGATGTGGCGCGAAAAGTTGTTCTCCTGGATGCTGCGCAACGCCGAGAGCGCGATGGAGTTTTTCCGCCTGCCGACCAACCGCGTGGTCGAGCTGGGCAGTCAGGTGGAAATCTGAACCAGCCGCCAGCCCCGATTATCGTCACTGCCCTGTTCGGCCGCGCCGATCAGGGGGCGTTCGATGCCCTGCGACGCCAGCATTTCCCGCCCGAGCGCAACGTCCTCGACGCGCATTGCACGCTGTTCCACCATTTGCCTCCCTCGGCCGAGGCGGAGCTGAAGCATCGCCTGACCGGCCTGACGCGCGGGGTGCGGGCCCCCGATGCGCGGGCGAGCGGGCTGATGTCGCTGGGCCGGGGCGTGGCGATTCGGATCGATTCGCCCGGCCTCGTCGCGATACGCCATGAACTGGTCGACGCCTTTGCCGGAATGCTGACCCCGCAGGACGCGGGCGGATGGCGGGCGCATGTGACGATCCAGAACAAGGTGACGCCCGCCACCGCCAAGCTGCTTCTCCAGCAGATGGAGCGCGATTTCCGGCCACGTGCCGTGGAACTGATCGGGCTGGGCACCTGGTGGTATCGCGGCGGCCCATGGGAAATGCTTTCACGTCATTTGTTCGCTTGACGCCCGAAAACAGCCTGTCTATAGGCGCGCCTCCACCGGGTGGAACGCCTAGCATGGCGAAGTAGCTCAGCTGGTTAGAGCAGCGGAATCATAATCCGCGTGTCGGGGGTTCAAGTCCCTCCTTCGCTACCACCCGGTGTATTTCCTTCAGCATTCACGACGATGACCATGCCCCGTCGTTCATGTCGTCGCCTACTGTAACAGTCTTGCCGACGCTTACCATCGGGTGCGGCAAGTCTGGCGTTCGCGGCGGCCGATAACGTTTTTGTTGGAAATAACTCACCTGGATCGGGGAATTTGCCGGATTTACGACCTGCCCGGCATGGCATATCACCCGCGACTGTTATATCGTAGCTGTCATCTGGAGAGGAAAAAGGCCCGAGGGCCGGGTGCTGTTGTGCGCCTTAACCTCTCCTTTTCCTCTGCCGAATAGGTCTGCGTCACGATGTCCTTCAGGAGCTTCGGATCTTAGGTCGTGAATGCCGCTGTCTATGCCTTGATAGCCAATAGCTGCATGGCGGCGCTTTTCGTCGTGACCTACGGCGTGATCGCGCTGTCCTATTCGCGGCAGCGGGCGGCGGCCTGGTTCATGGTCAGCTATCTGCTCGGCTTCTTCACGCCGATCTGCCATCTGCTGGTCCTCTACACCGATCAGGTCGCGCTGTTTTCGATCTTGGGTTACGGCGTGTTCCTCGGCGGCATCCTGACGATGGCCACGGGAGTACAGGCCTTTGTCGGGCATCGTCCGCAATGGCGGCTGACCCTGTTGCTATGGGTGGCCGGACTGGCGCTGCGGCTGGCGATAGCGGACGGGCCGCGCAACACCTGGCCCTATGAGCTGATGTTCCAGCTTCCCTTCGCCATCGCGTCGTTCGTCGTCATGCTGACGGCGCGTCAGATCGGGCAGGGTGGACCGATCCGGGCCATGCTGATCGGTATTTTCGGTGTGATCGGCGCGCATTTCCTGCTGAAGCCCTGGCTGGTGCTCACGCTCGGCTCGGGGCCTACGCCGAAATCCTATCTGAGCACCGTCTATGCGGCGATCTCGCAAATCTCCACCGGCGTGCTGCTGGTGGCGGCGGGGCTGTGCCTGATGCTGCTGGTGATCCAGAAGGCGCTGGAAGAGACGATCCTCGATGCCGAGACCGATCCGCTCACCGGACTCACCAACCGGCGCGGCCTGTACCGGGCCGGTCCCCGCATGCTGATGGAAGCGGCGATGCGTGGGGAGGGGCTCCATGCCCTGGTTCTCGACCTCGATCATTTCAAGGCGATCAACGACCGCCACGGCCATGCGACCGGCGACACGGTGCTGGTCGCCTTTGCGCAGGTGTTGCAGGCGCTGGCCGCGCCGGACATGCTGGCCGTGCGTATGGGGGGTGAGGAATTTGCCATCCTGATCCCCGATGCCGACACCCATGGTTCGGACAACCGGGCGACGCAGTTGGGTGAAGCGATTCGCGACGCGCTGAAGCCCTTTGCCAGGCAGGGCATACCTGAACTGACGGTCAGCGGTGGGATCGTTCGGTATCAGGCGGGCGAGACGCTGGATGGCCTGATTGCTCGTGCCGACCTGCTGGCTTACCGCGCCAAGCGGGCCGGGCGTGACCGGATCTTGCAGGATACCTCCAATCTCGCTCCTAAGCCTGGATGGGGGGAAATGCGGAGGCTCGCGGCGGGCTGACCGGTCAGGCGAAGCGGCCGTGCGGATCGTGCGCGACCAGCATCGCATCGGGCCGGGCCAGCGCGATCAGCGTCAGGCCATGCTCGCGGGCATGGTCGATCGCCAGGCTGGTCGGCGCGGATATCCCGACCAGCAGACCGACCCCGGCCACCAGCGCCTTGTCGACCATCTCATAGCTGATCCGCGAGGTCACCAGGATGAAGTCGGGGCGCCATACCGTATCGCGCGCCAATATCCCGACCAGCTTGTCGAGCGCATTGTGCCGTCCGACATCCTCTGCTGCTGACAGGACTTTGCCCGTCGCGTCACAGGCGATGGCGGCATGGACCGCCCCCGTCCGCGCGTTGAGCGGCTGGTGCGTGCGCAGGGCGCCGAGTGTGGCGAACAGCGTTTCCGCGTTCACCTCGGGGGCGGGGGGGCGTCCGGTGACCGGGCGGGCGATCTGTTCGAGCCCCGACAGGCCGCACAGCCCGCAACTGGTATCGCTGGTTCGGTGGCGAACCCGGTCCTGCATCCGTCCGCGCAGATGCTCCGCCAGCGTCACCCGGACGATCCAGCCGCTTTCGGCCGCGAAGGGCTCGATGCCGAGAATGTCGCCGGGTGCGTCGACCAGCCTTTCGGTCAGCAGGAAGCCGGTGGCGAACTCCTCCAGCCGCTCGGGCGTCATCATCATCACCGCATAACCGAAGCCGTCCACCTCGATCGCGACCGGGCATTCGACGGCGACCTCACGTTCGATCGAAGCTGTCGCGCCGTCCTGGGACAGGCGGATCAGCGTCAGCGGACGGGCGGGATCATGGTTAGCGTTCAACGAACAAGACTCGATTCTGTCGCGCTCCACACCATTCCGCCCCTGCAATGGGAGGAATGGTTTGCGCCGTCATGCCGTGCATGTCACAGCGCGGCGAGATCGGCGGGGGTGTTCACATTGGCGATCGGCTCGGGCGAGGCGATGGGGATCGCCCCGATCGCGCGTACCCAGCCGCGCACCGAACGATCCCGCCCGAGCGAGAGATGCGCCATCAGGTGCGCGCCAAGCGCGGCGGGCCACAGTCCCAGCACCGGCGCATCCTGGCAATAACTCGGCTCGCGACGCAGGATCGCCTCGATCAGCCCCTCGGGCAGGCGCGGCATGTCGCATCCGATGGTCAGCACACAACGAAAGCCATGGCTCGCGGCATAATCCAGCGCACCCGCGATCCCGCCGAGCGGGCCCAGGCCGGGGGCGGGCATGTCGGGCACCCCGTCCACGCCGCCGACCTGCACCACCCGCGCGCAATGCGGGGCGATGGTCGCACGGGCATGCGCCACCAGCGTCCGGTCGCCCAGCATCGCGATCGCCTTGTTCGATCCGAAGCGCGACGAGCGCCCGCCGGTCAGGACCGCACCCAATATACTCATGACGTCATGCTCATGCCTGGGCGCGCACCTTCACCGGCACCGACTTGCCTGCGGGGACATGGCTTTCCAGCGCATGATGCTCCAGCGGGATCAGATAGTTGAGCTCGGGATAATAGCCGCCGATGCATCCTTCGGGGATGTTGTACTCGACCACGCGCAGCCCTTCGACCACGCGCTCCTCGCCGTCATCGGCATCGCCCTCCAGCGCAATGGTCTGGCCATCGGTCAGGCCGAGGCGGGCGATATCGGCCTTGTTCATCATCGCCACCATCCGCGTGCCGCTGATCCCCCGGAAGCGATCGTCATAGCCATAGATGGTCGTGTTGAACTGGTCGTTGGAGCGCAGCGTGATCAGCCGCATCCGACCCTCGGCGGGGGTGATGCCCGAGGCATCCATGGCGCGGGGCACGTTGAACTCGGCCTTGCCGCTCTCCGTCTCCCATTGGCGGTGCGAGGCGGGATTGCCCTTCCAGAAGCCGCCCGGCTCGAACAGGCGTTCGTTGAAGTTGGCGAACTTGTCCGGATAGACATTCTCGATCGCGTCGCGGACCAGGCCATAGTCGCCGACCCACGCGTCCCACGGCACGTTCGGATTGGGTTCCAACACCGCCTTGGCGATCCCGGCGACGATGGCGGGTTCGGACAGCAGCGTATCGGCGGCGGGCGTCGCCTTGCCGACCGAGCCATAGATATGGCTGAACGAGTCCTCCATCGATACGGCCTGGCGACCGCCCTTCTGCATGTCCGTCTCCAACCGGCCGAGGCAGGGGAGGATATAGCTCTCTTCGCCCGGCACCAGATGGCTCTTGTTGAGCTTGGTGGCGATATGGACGGTAATGGGGAGCTTCGCCCACGCCGCCTTCATCTTGGCGTGCTCGGGCGTGGCGCGCAGGAAATTGCCGCCCAGCTGGACGAAGCCTTGTGCGGTCCCCGCGATGATCTGGCGGCACGCCTCGACCGTATCCCAGCCCTTCTCGGTCGGCGGCTCGAATTCGAACAGCTCCTTCAGCCGCTCGACGGGGGCGAGTTCGGTCTTCTCGGTGATGCCGACCGTGCGCTGGCCCTGCACGTTGCTGTGCCCACGCACTGGGCCCGGCCCGGCCCCCTCGCGCCCGATATTGCCGCGCAGCAGGAGCAGGTTCACGATCATGTGCAGCGCGTCGATGCCATAGCGATGCTGGGTGATGCCCATGCCGTACACCGCGATCACCCGCTCGGCCCGCATATAGACGCGCGCCGACTGTTCCAGCGCATCGCGGGTCAGGCCCGAATCGCGGACGATGTCGCTCCATGCGGCCTTGCGGCAGTAATTGGCGAAATCCTCGAACCGCGTGGTGTGCTGCTCGATAAAGTGATGGTCGAGGATGCGCTTGCCACCCTTGGCGATGGCGCGGTCATCCTCTTCGATCACCAGCTTGCAGATCCCGGTCAGCGCGGCGATGTCGCCGCCCGCCTTCACCTGATGATATTGGGTCGAGATGTCGGTCGAGCTGCCGGTCAGCATTTGCACGGGGTTCTGCGGCGAGGCGAAACGCTCCCAACCGCGCTCGCGCAGCGGATTGAAGGTCACGATCTCCACCCCGCGCTTGGCGCAGGCTTGCAGGTTGTGGAGCATGCGCGGTGCGTTGGTCGCGACATTCTGCCCGAAGGAGAAGATCGCGTCGCACTTGTCGTAATCCTCCATCTGGATCGTCGCGACGGGTGATCCGATGGCGGACTTCAGGCCGACCGAGGTGGTCTCGTGGCACATGTTCGAGCTGTCGGGCAGGTTCTGCTGCCCCCACATCCGTGCGAACAGCGAATACATGAACGAGGTTTCGAGGCTCGCGCGGCCCGAGGCATAGAGCACCACCTTGGTCGGATCGCAGCTCTTCAGCTTGGTGCCGATCGCGGCGAACGCCTCGTCCCAGCTGACCGCGACATATTTGTCCGACGCGCGGTCGTACCGCATCGGATGGGTCAGGCGCCCCGCCTGCTCCAAGTCATGGTCGGGCCAGGCCTCCAGTTCCTTGACACTATGTTTGGCGAAGAAATCCGGCGTGACGCGCAAGCTGCTGAGTTCCCACGCGGTCGCCTTGGCGCCGTTCTCGCAGAATTCGGCGATGTGCGGCTTGGCCGGTTTGCCCCAGGCGCAGCTGACGCACATCACCCCGCCGGGCTTGTTCTGGCGACGCAGCGTATCGAGCGTCTCCGGGCCCAGGCCTTCCTTGGGGAGGATCTTGGCCATGCCCTTCATCGAACCCCAACCGCCGGCGGGGGCGGTATATTCGGTGATCTTCACATCGTCGTCGTCGCGCATCGGGCAAATCTCCACTTACAATGCGCAACGAAGCAGGTGCGGATTGGCCGCATGAGAAGCGGTTCATTTTTGGACGAGCAGCGCCTATCTGGAGGCAAATCGTTTCACAGGATTCGGACATGACCACCCACACCACGCGTATGCTCATCCTCGGCTCGGGCCCCGCCGGGCTCTCCGCCGCCATTTACGGCGCGCGTGCGGGGATGCAGCCGATCGTGGTGCAGGGCATCCAGCCGGGCGGCCAGCTGACCACCACCACCGATGTCGAGAATTATCCCGGTTTCGCCGACGTCATCCAGGGCCCCTGGCTGATGGAGCAGATGCAGAAGCAGGCCGAGCATGTCGGTGCGCGGATGATGTGGGACACGATCACGGAGGTCGACCTGACCAACCGTCCCTTCCGCCTGATCGGCGACGGCGGCGATGTCTATGAGGGCGAGGTGCTGGTCATTGCCACCGGTGCGCAGGCCAAGTGGCTGGGCCTGGACAGCGAGGACGCGATGAAGGGCAAGGGCGTGTCCGCCTGCGCGACCTGCGACGGCTTCTTCTATCGCGGCAAGAAGGTCGCGGTGATCGGCGGCGGCAATACCGCGGTCGAGGAGGCGCTGTACCTGACCAACCATTCCGACGACGTGACGCTGATCCACCGCCGCGACAGCTTGCGCGCCGAACGCATCCTGCAGGAGCGGCTGTTCGCGCACCCGAACGTCAAGGTGCTCTGGAACAAGGAAGTACGCGAGTTCGTCGACGGCGGCGGCAATGCGGGCCTGGTCGCGCTCGATCTGGTCGATACGGTGACGGGCGAGCATAGCCGTCTGGACGTCGAGGGCGGCTTCGTCGCAATCGGCCATCACCCGGCGACCGAGCTGTTCCGGGGGCATCTGGAGCTGGATTCGGACGGCTATATCGCGGTCGAGACGGGCTCGACCCGGACCAGCGTGCCGGGCGTGTTTGCGTGCGGCGACGTGGCGGACAAGGTCTATCGTCAGGCGGTGACGGCGGCGGGCACCGGCTGCATGGCCGCGCTGGACGCCGAGCGTTTCCTGGCGGCGGCCGAGTTCGAGGACATGGCCAAGGCGGCGGAGTAACTGCGCGCATTCCTCCCCTGCAAGGAGTGGCAGGTGGATTGCCTCTCAGGCAATCCAGATCATGCCGGGGGCATGATCGACCTGCCACTGGGGACCGCCGCGAAGCGGTGGTGGAGGGGTGTCACCATTAGCGTGGACACCCCTCCGTCAGTCCTGCGGACTGCCACCTCCCCTTGCAGGGGAGGAATTTTCTTAGCTTAACCGGTCGATCGCCTCGGGCGTCAGCGACCCCGGGATCATCATCACCGGCACGGGCAGCGCGCCCGCGTCGGTGCCGGAAAAGTGGCTGACCAGCTTGCCCGGCGCGCCGCTGGCCGCTGCGCCCAGCACCAGCGCGGCGATGTCCGGATTGGCCGCGATAATCTCGCGGATCACCTTCGGACCGTCGCCTTCGCGCACCGTGATCGAGGGGCGCAGGCCCGATTCGTCCAGGATCGTTCCCGCCGCGCTGGCGAGTAGCGCCTCGGCCTGCTGGCGGGCTTCGTCCTCGATCGTCGCCTGGACGCCGCCGAACGCGATGAACTCCTGCGGTGGCAACACGGTCAGGATTTCGATGCCCCCGCCGGTCTTCACCGCACGCCGGGCGGCGAAGCGCAATGCGATTTTCGATTCCGGACTGTCGTCGATCACGACCAGATAGATACGCATGGCGGCCCCCAAATTGTGTACCACGGATGCCGTTACTTAGTATTTCGTGCAAGGCCATGACTTGACCGAGCGCAATTCGGGCGCAAGAGACGGGCCGCTACGGAATTCGTTTTCCCCGAGAGGACCTCCATGTCGATCGAGATTAAGATGCCCGCGCTGTCGCCGACCATGGAGGAAGGCACGCTGGCCAAATGGCTGGTGAAGGAAGGGGACACAGTGAAGTCCGGCGATATCATGGCCGAGATTGAAACCGACAAGGCCACCATGGAATTCGAGGCGGTGGACGAAGGCGTCATCGCCAAGATCCTCGTCTCCGAGGGCTCCGACAATGTGAAGGTCGGCACCGTCATCGCGATCCTGGCCGAAGAGGGCGAGGATGCCTCGTCGGTCCAGGCGCCTTCGAAGTCGGAAACTCCGGCTCCGGCCAACCCCATGCCGACCGACCCGGCCGATCCCAACAAGACCGGCAGCGAAGCCAAGCCCGCCGAGCGTACGCTCGAGCAGGCCGAGGATCACGGCAAGCCCGCCGATTCGGGCAAGCCGGCCAGCAACGGCGGCCGCGCGATCGCCAGTCCGCTGGCGCGCCGCATCGCCTCGCAAAAGGGCCTCGACCTGTCGGCGCTGACCGGCTCGGGCCCGAACGGCCGCATCGTGAAGGCCGACGTCGAGAACGCGCAGCCGGGCCAGGCCAAGGCCGCCGCTCCCGCCGCGTCGACCTCGGCTCCGGCGGAAACCGCCTCGGCCCCGGCCGCAGCGCCCAAGCCCGCCCAGGTGCCGGACATCCCGCACGAAGCGTCGAAGCTGTCGAACATGCGCAAGACGATCGCGCGTCGCCTGAGCGAATCGAAGCAGCAGGTTCCGCACATCTATCTGACGGTGGACATCCGTCTCGACGCGCTGCTGAAGCTGCGTGGCGAATTGAACGCCGGTCTCGAATCGCGCGGCGTCAAGCTGTCGGTCAACGACATGCTGATCAAGGCGCTGGGTGTCTCGCTGATGGCGGTGCCGAAGTGCAACGTCATGTTCACCCCGGACCAGCTGATCAGCTTCAAGCGCGCCGACATCTCGGTGGCGGTGTCGACCCCGGCTGGCCTGATCACCCCGATCGTGTCGGAGGCCGATACGCGCTCGCTGT
Organism: Sphingomonas sp. Leaf257; assembly: GCF_001422185.1. Classification (NCBI taxonomy): domain Bacteria; kingdom Pseudomonadati; phylum Pseudomonadota; class Alphaproteobacteria; order Sphingomonadales; family Sphingomonadaceae; genus Sphingomonas; species Sphingomonas sp. Leaf257. The sequence goes on along the minus strand of NZ_LMMH01000012.1, from coordinate 257,555 downwards.
CGTCCATCTCGACCACGATGAAGGACCTGGCGGCCCGCGCCCGCGACAACAAGCTGCAGCCGCATGAATTCCAGGGCGGCACGGCGTCGATCTCGAACATGGGCATGTTCGGCATCAAGCAGTTTGAGGCGGTCATCAACCCGCCGCAGGGCATGATCCTGGCGATCGGCGCGGGCGAGAAGCGTCCGTACATCGTCGACGATCAGCTCGGCGTGGCGACCGTCATGTCGGCGACCGGCAGCTTCGACCACCGTGCCATCGACGGGGCCGACGGCGCCGAGCTGATGAAGGTGTTCAAGGAACTGGTCGAGCGCCCGCTCGCCATGCTGGCCTGATAGGACAGGGCGGGGGCCATGCGGGTCGGGATCGAGCTGTTCTATATCGGCCTGGGGCTGGTGGCGGCGCTCGTCATGACCTGGGCCGCCGCCTGGGCCTATCCGCTGGCCCGCACCGAAATCTGGTGGTGCGGGGCGGGGGCGGCGCTTGCGACGGTGGTGATGGGCATCGGCCCGCTCCACCGCGCCCGCATCGCCGACCGCATGGCCCGGAGGCATAGCGAACAATGAGCACGCTGCCCGATCAGCACCCCACCATCCGCGTCACCGCCATGCCGTCGGACGCCAATCCGTATGGCGATATCTTCGGCGGCTGGCTGATGGGCCAGATGGATTTGGCGGCGGGTTCGGTGGCCTCGCGCCACTCCGGCGGCCGCGCGGTCACGATCGCGGCGGAGGGAATGAAGTTCCACGCCCCCGTGCTCGTCGGCGACGAGGTTTCGGTCTATGCCACCCTCGTCCGCGTCGGCAACACGTCGATGACCATCGAGGTCGAGGCCTGGCGCCGCGCCCGCCATATGGAGGACGCGACCAAGGTCACCCAGGCGCGCTTCGTGTTCGTCGCGACCGACCAGGACCGCAAGCCGCGCACCGTTCCGCCGATGGCCCCGGCGCGAGACTGAAATCTACTCGGGGATAGTCCCCCGCGCATCCTGATGGTGCGTGTTCAGAAGGAAGAGCAAAGTGGCTGACACTTACGACCTTATCGTCCTCGGCTCGGGTCCCGGCGGTTATGTCGCGGCGATACGCGCGAGCCAGCTTGGCCTGAAGGTCGCGATCGTCGAGCGCGAGCGGCTGGGCGGCATCTGCCTCAACTGGGGCTGCATCCCGACCAAGGCGCTGCTGCGCTCGGCCGAGGTCTATCATTACATGACCCATGCCGCGCAGTACGGCCTGTCGGTCGAGAAGCCCTCGTTCAGCCTCGACAAGGTGGTCGATCGCAGCCGCAAGGTGGCGGGCCAGCTCAACGCGGGCGTCAAGGGCCTGATGAAGAAGAACAAGGTGACGGTTGTCGAGGGCGTCGGCACGATCACCGGCGCCGATAAAAATGGGGGCAAGCTGTCGGTCGTCCAGGGCGACAAGACCACCGAGCTGACCGCCAAGCACATCATCGTCGCCACCGGCGCGCGTGCCCGCGACCTGCCCTTCGCCAAGGCGGATGGCGAGCGCATCTGGACTTATCGCCATGCGATGGTGCCGCCCGCCATGCCGACCAAGCTGCTGGTCATCGGATCGGGCGCGATCGGCGTCGAGTTCGCCAGCTTCTACAACGACATGGGCGCGGAAGTGACCATCGTCGAGATGCTCGACCGGATCATGCCGGTCGAGGACGCCGAAGTCAGCGAGTTCATGACCAAGCAGCTGACCAAGTTCGGCATGACCATCAAGACCAAGACGGGCCTTGAGAAGCTGGAAGCGACGGCCTCGGGCGTGAAGGCCGCGATGAAGGGCCCGGACGGCAAGGTCGAGACCGCCGAGTTCAGCCATGCGATCGTCGCCATCGGCATCGTCCCCAACACCGAGAATATCGGTCTGGAGAAGCTCGGCATCGAAACCGATCGCGGTCACATCAAGACCGACGGCTATGGCCGCACCAATGTCGACGGCATCTGGGCGATCGGCGACGTGACCGGCGCACCGTGGCTGGCGCACAAGGCGAGCCATGAGGGCGTGATCGCCGCCGAGGCCATTGCCCAGGCGCTGGGCAACAAGGATGTCCACCCGCACGCGATGGACAAGGGCAATATCCCGGGCTGCACCTATTCGCGACCGCAGGTCGCGTCGGTCGGCTTCACCGAGGCGAAGGCCAAGGAAGCTGGTTATCAGGTGAAGGTCGGCAAGTTCCCCTTCATCGGTAACGGCAAGGCGATCGCGCTGGGCGAGGCCGAGGGTTTCGTGAAGACCGTGTTCGACGCCAAGACCGGCGAACTGCTGGGTGCGCACATGGTCGGCGCGGAAGTGACCGAGATGATCCAGGGCTATGTCGTCGCCCGCCAGCTGGAGACGACCGAGGCCGAGCTGATGGAAACGGTGTTCGCGCACCCGACCATCTCGGAATCGATGCACGAGTCGGTGCTCGCCGCTTACGGGCGCGCGATCCACATCTGATTTTTTGCGTCATGGGTTATGGGGAAGGGGCTCGCTGCGGCGGGCTCCTTTTTCGTTGGGGGTAGCGTGGCCTTCGACTTCGCTCAGGCCGAACGGGGTGAGGGGATCAGCCAAACAGCCGTTCAGGCTGAGCGAAGTGAACCCTCACAACCGAGCCAATACCGCCTCACTCCCCACCACCTCGGCGAAATCCGCCGCCAGCAAGCCCATGGTGACGTCGAAGATCACCCCCGCCTCCAACCCGGCGGAGGGCAGGTCGAACCCGATCACCCCGTCGCGCACCACCGTCACGCCAAATCCCAGGTCCGCCGCCGCGCGCACTGTCGAATTGACACAGAACCCCGCCACGGCCCCCACGACATGGATATGCATGATCCCCTGGCTGCGCAGATGGGCCTCCAGTTCGCTCGTCGCAAAGGCCGACGAGCTGCGCTTCACGAACACCGCCTCGCCGGGCCGTTCCACTGCACAGGCCATGGGCGGATAGCCGGGGGCATCGGGATGCAAAGGTGAAGCGGGATCGGCGGCTGCATGGCGAATGTGGATCACCGGGCGCTAGTTACGTCGAAAAGCGTCTGCGAGCGTTGCTATCGTCGCAGGCGCATCCGGATGGATATGGGGCCGCCCCGCCTCGATCCGGTGCTGCATCTCCATCTGCATGTCGATGATGACCAGTGCCGTGTCGCTATCTACCCGCTTGCCCCCGATTGATGTCTGCCCCGCTTAGGCGAGGTCAGGTGGCGCGCCTATCCCCGCGCTACCACGGCGACATGGCGCATTCCGCTTGCGAAACATCCGGCATTGGCCGCATCGGTCATATCCGTCATGACCCGAACCCATAGCCACCGCCTGCGCATCGTCGTCGCGGCCCTGATCCTGTTCGGGCTCAGCGTCATCGTCTTCGCGCCGGGCTTCGTTCAATATGACAGCGTGGGCCAATACGCCCAGGCCCTGACCGGAGAATATGACGACTGGCACCCGCCGATCATGGCGCGGCTCTGGGCGCTGTTCGCGGCGCACGGGGCTGGGCCGATGCTGGTGCTGCAACTGGCGGGATGGTGGCTGGGGTTGGGAGCATTGGCGGCGGCGATCGTCGACCGGCGACCGCGCGGCGCGCTTCTGGTGCTGGCGGTCGGGCTGGTGCCGCCATGGCTCGGCTGGCAGGTCGCGATCCTGAAGGATGCACAGATGACCGGCGCCACGTTGGGCGCGGTCGGGATCATCGGATGGTGGCGGCTGCGGGGGCGGGCGGTGCCGCGCGGAGCCTGGGCCGTAGCGGGGCTGTTGCTGGCCTATGCTGCGCTGGTCCGCGCCAATGCGATCTTTGCGATTGCCCCGCTCGTCGCGTTGCTGGTCACGGAGCGCTGGCCGCGCCGGATCGCGATCACCGTGGCGCTGACGCTCGCGACGCTGGCGGCGGCGCCTTTCGTCAACCACCGGCTGCTGGGCGCGGCGGACAGCGGCGTGGCGCGGACCCAGGCGCTGTACGATCTGGCGGGGATCGCGGTGCGCGTGCCTTATGACCCCCGGCTGGGCCTGTCCCCTGTCGAGGTGGCGGACATCCGCGCCAAGCATTGCGTGAAGCCCTTCTTCTGGGACCCGCTGGGCGAGCCTGCCCGCTGCGGCACCCGGCTCCAGCGGTTCGAGACGACCCCGCCGGGGCAGATCTACGCCAAGCTCGCGCCCGCGATCCTGCATCATCCGCTCGCCTATGCCGCGCAACGGCTGGCGCATGTCAATTCGACCTGGCGCTTCTGGGTGCCCGCGCGCTGGATCAATGCCGCCCCGCCGCAGGGGAGCGAGCCGAACGACTATCATCTCGGGCAGCCGGGCCGAACCGCGCTGGCGTGGCAGAAGATGGCGGGGCTCTGGGTCGATGTGCCGGTCATGTGGCCGATCGTCTGGCTGGTGCTTGCCGCCGGGGGGTTGGCGGTGACGCGCGGCCACGGCTTTGCGGGGGCGCTGTTCGGCTCGGCGCTGGGGCTGGAGGCCAGCTTCCTGGTCATCAGTGTAGCGTCGGATTTCCGCTATCATCTGTGGCCGATCATGGCGTGCGCGCTGGGGATGATATTGGCCAAGCCGTGGCGGGGCGACCGGCGGATCGTGTGGGCGACGGGGGCCGTGCTGGCGGCGGTCCTGATCGTCGGCGGGATCGCGCGCGTGACCCTGCCGCTGCCGCCGCAAAGCTATGACGCGATGCTGATCTGAACCCCAAAGCCCGCGCGCGGCGTTGACCACCCCGAAAGGAGCCGCGCATGGCCGACGATCACGAACAGGTTTACGCCGATTTCAAGGAGGCCGTGAACTTGGCCCCGGCCGAGTTGGAGAAGTTTCTGGACTCCGATGAATCGCAGGACGTCGGCCAGAAAAAGGGCGGCTCGGGCGAAAGCGTCGGTCATGAGTCGGGCCGCCGCATCGTCGAGATCAAACGCAAGAAGAAGGCCGATCTGTCCGACGAGGACTATGCGCATATGAAGAAAGTGGTCGGCTATGTGCACCGGCATCTGAAGCAGGGCGGGCCGGACAAGGATGTCGAGCATTCGCCGTGGCGCTATTCGCTGATGAACTGGGGGCATGATCCGCTGAAGGATTAAGGGGCCCACTCTTCCCGCGTTCTGTGCCCCGACCGCCGTTCAGCCTGAGCGAAAGCGAAGGCCAAGATCACCCGACTGCCCCAGCAGACGTACCACCCCGGCGAAGGCCGGGGTCCAGTTGGGATGGACCAGCGAGGGGGCCACGGGCTTGGTGGATACGGGACCCCGGCCTCCGCCGGGGTGGGGGGTGAGGCGTGGGCGGTACGTGGCCTTCGACTTCGCTCAGGCTGAACGGAGGTGGGGAATAGGGCATGGAAAAAGGGCGCGGTCTTTCGACCGAGCCCCTTCCTCAAATCCCAGGAAAATCAGGCCGCGACGTCGTACGGCTTGATCTCACCCGCCAGATACAGGTTGCGGGCCTTGGCGCGGCTCAGCTTGCCCGAGCTGGTGCGGGGCAGGGTGCGCGGCGGGATCAGTTCGATCACGCAGTTCATACCCGTCACCGCACGCACGCGCTCGCGGATTTCGTCGCGCAGGCGCAGGCGCTCCTCATCGTCCGAGCTGCGGCACTGGACCAGCACGGCGGGGGTTTCCTCGCCGCCCGGCGTGGTGATGGCGAAGGCGGCGATGTCGCCGGCCTTGAAGCCCGGCAGCTGCTCGACCGCCCATTCGATGTCCTGCGGCCAGTGGTTGCGGCCGTTGACGATGATCATGTCCTTGGCGCGGCCGACGATGTAGATATAGCCCTTGGACATGTAACCCATGTCGCCGGTGTCGAGCCAGCCATCGACCAGGCAGGCATCGGTCGCGGCCTGGTCGCGGAAATAGCCGACCATGACCGACGGGCCCTTGCACCAGACCTTGCCGATCGCACCATCGGGCAGGGGGGTGCCGTCCTCCTCGCGGATTTCGATCACCATGTCGCGCGCGGGCTTGCCGCAATTGACGATGGCGCGGAAACGCTGCGGCCGGTCGGTGCCTTGCGCGCCGCCCGACAGCTGGGTTTCCTCGACCAGTTCGACGCGGATGCCTTCGCCCGGCGGCATGATCGACACGGCCAGCGTCGCTTCCGCCAAGCCATAGGACGGCAGGAAGGCGGTGGCGGGGAAGCCCGCATCGGCAAAGGCGTCGACGAAGGACTGCATGACGTCGGGACGGATCATATCCGCGCCATTGCCCGCGATCCGCCAGCGCGACAGGTCGAACCGGTCCGACGCCTTGGTCTGCGACGAGATGCGGCGCGCGCAAATGTCATAGCCGAAGGTCGGCGAATAGCTGACCGACGTACCCGGATTGCGGCTGATCATGTCCAGCCACGCGAGCGGACGGCGCGCGAAATCCTCGGTCTTCAGATAATCGGTCGAGACTTGGTTGGCGATGGGCGATAGGAAGCAGCCGACCAGACCCATGTCGTGATACCAGGGCAGCCAGGAAATGCAGCGATCGCTCTCCTGAATCTTCATGCCATGGCTGTGCGCCGCCAGATTGTTCAGGAGCGCATGATGGGTGATCGCCACGCCATGCGGGAAGCGGGTCGAGCCGCTGGAATATTGAAGATAGGCGATCGCTTCCGGATCGGCCTTGGGCAGTTCGGTCTCGGGGGCCGCACGCGTGGCGAAGCTGTCCCAGTCGATCCCTTCGCAGCCCGCGGCCTCGGCGGCGGCACCCGCCATCTGGGCCAGTTCGGGGGGGAAGATCAGCATCTTGGGGTCGCAGCTGGCGAGCTGGACGCGCAACTGCTCGATATAGCTGTCCCGCCCGCCGAACGAGGTCGGCAGCGGCAGCGGCACCGGCCAGGCGCCCGCATAGACCACGCCGAAGAACAAAGCGGCGAATTCCGGCCCCGTCTCGGCGACCAGCGCGATGCGATCCTCGGGCTTCACGCCGCTGGCGATCAGGCGGCGGGCGCAGGTCAGCGCATCCTCGCGCAGTTCGGCGAAGGGATAGGGCCGCGACAGGGTGCCGCGCGCGTCGTGGAAGTTCAGGCCGCGCGTACCCGAGGCAGCATAGTCCAGCGCTTCGCCCAGCGTGTCGAAGTCGGCGAAGCGGCGCGGCAGCGCATCCTCGGTCGGCGTCGCGATGATGGCGCGCGCGTCGTCCTGATGGTGCTCGATCGTCATGGCCTTGCCTTCGTTCCTTATGCTTTTGCGTCCCCGCAAAGTGATCGCGCGGGTACGAGTGATTCTTTTCCACCATCAAATGGCGGCTTCCCGCGTTCTAAATCCGGTGTCAGTGTGGCACAAACAAGGCGTGTCCGCCGATCGTCGCCCCCCCAAACCCCTTGATCCCAAAACGCTGGAAACTCTCGCGCTACGGTATGTCGAGCGATTTGCCACGACCGAAGGCAAGCTGGTCGATTACCTGACTCGCAAGCTGCGCGAAAGGGGGTGGGTGGGGGAAGGGCCGCCCGACCCGCGCGGGCTGGCGGGGCGGATGGTCGAACTCGGCTATATCGACGATCGCGCCTATGCGGAGGCCAAGGCCGCCTCGCTCGCCCGGCGGGGTATGGGCGCGCGTCGCGTGGCGCAGGCCTTGCACGCCGCACGCGTCGGGGCGGAGGATCACGAGGCGATCGCACCGCAAGTGGCGGAGGCGGCGCGCGAGGCCGCCCTGGCCTTTGCCCGGCGGCGGCGAATCGGGCCTTTCGGCGATGGCGAGGCGGACCGCGCGGTGCGCGAGAAGCAGTTTGCGGCGATGATGCGCGCCGGACACGGGACAAATCTGTCGCGGCGTATCGTTTCTGCCGCGCCCGGCGAGATCATCGACGACGAGGATTTCTGATCCCGCGCAAGAATATACGCCGCTAGACCTAACTTTTTGCGCCGTCGTCCCACTCCGGACCAGCAAAAAAGCGAACGTCATTGCATTGCGGGTGCGAACAATGATGCTAGCCTCGGGGCACAAGGGTGCGATGATGCTGGAAGAAACGCCAATTCAAGGGGGCGGCATCGACAGCGAAACGGCGGAAACGGCCGTAAGGCTGGCGGGGGTCGTAAAATGGTTCGACGTGACGCGGGGTTTCGGCTTCGTCGTGGCGGACGATCCGATCTATGGGGATGTGCTGGTGCACTTCTCCGTGTTGCAGGCGCATGGGCGACGCAGCCTGCCCGAGGGCGCGCGCGTCGAGTTGCTGGGCGCGCGCGGCGGGCGGGGCTATCAGGCGCGCGAAGTGCTGACCATCGACCTGACCCATGCGGTGCCGGAGGCTCCCAAGCGGCCCCGCTCGCCCGACCGGATCGATCCGGTGGCGTTGGTCGACGAGGCGGGCGATCCGGAGCAGGTCGCGGTCAAATGGTTCAACCGGCTGAAAGGCTATGGTTTCCTGCTGCGGGATCGTGACGGGGCGGACATATTTGTCCATATGGAGACGCTGCGTCGCGGCGGGATCCTGGATGTCGAACCCGGTCAGCCGCTGGCGGCGCGCGTGGTCGAGGGGCCGAAAGGCCCCCTGGCGGTCGTCGTGACGCCGAGAGGAGCCGGATGATACGGATGAGTGTGATGGCGCTGGCCTTGGCCGGTGCCGGGTTGGCGGGGTGTTCGGCGGAGAAATCGTCTTCCGAAGCGACGGAACAGTCGGGGCGCCAGATCGCGACCGTGCCCGTCACCATCAGGACGGCGCAGGGCCAGCACCGATTCCATGTCGAGGCCGCGCGCACCTCTGCCGAGCAGGCGCAGGGGCTGATGTACCGCACCGACCTGAAGCCCGATGGCGGCATGTTGTTCGCCCCCTATCCGCCCGACGGTGGGGCTCCGCGCGAGGCGAGCTTCTGGATGAAGAACACGCCGACGCCGCTCGACATCCTGTTCATCCGCGCCGACGGCACCATCGCGCGGATCGCGGAAAATACCGTGCCGTTCAGCGAGGCGCAGATCCCCTCTGGCGAGCCGATTGCCGCCGTATTGGAGTTGGTCGGCGGGCGCTCGGCGGAATTGGGGATATCGGAGGGCGATTCGGTTTCCTGGCCCAAGTGATCGCCTGAGGTAGATCGTTTTTCAACCAAGTCGCTGCCTTTTCGCAGGTGGGGGCTTATGCGACGGTGCCTTGCCCCGCACTTCTCCCCTCCCGCAGGCGAGTTTCAGGTCGGTCATGCCCCCGGCATGACCTAAACGATGCGGGGCATCGTTTACCTGAAACTGGGCTGGGGGAGGGCAAGGTGTCTCACCGAGCCTGTCACCTGCCGCCATGCGCGCCCCGGCCCCCGTCTTTCGGCCGAAAAGAGGAGGCTTCAAGCAGAGGAATGAACCAAGCCCTCCCCTCCACTAGACACGAACGCGGTTGAAGGGCGGCGACAGCCGGGCTACACGGCGCGTCATGGGCATCAACCTCAATCCCTTCACCTGGTGGAATGGCGCCACCATCGGAACCTGGTTCGGTCTGCGCGGCAAGGCGCAGGTTGGCGAGGACGCGCATGGCAACGTCTATTATGAGGGCGGCACCGACACCGCCGGCCGCGCGCGCCGCTGGGTGATCTATAACGGCTCGAACGATGCCAGCCGGGTTCCGGCGGAATGGTTCAGCTGGCTGCATCATCAGGTCGACGATGTGCCCGACCGCTCGCTGCCGCCGCGTCGCGCGTGGCAGAAGCCCGCAATCCCGAACATGACCGGCACCGCCATGGCCTATCGCCCCTCGGGCGCGCTCGAAAAGGGTGGTCAGCGCCAGGCCGCGACCGGCGACTACGAAGCCTGGACCCCCGAGGGGTGAAGACGTCGCGCTGGCTGGCCAGCGGTGCGCTGGTCGCCTTGCTGGGGGTCGGCGGCTGGTTCGGCTATCAGGCGCTGACCGATCGCGGCGGCGACACGGCCGAATCGGCGGTCAGCCAGATCCTGCCCGACAGCCCCGGCGCCGCGTCGGGGATCGAATCGGTCGACGGTGCGCAGGCGACACTGCCGAGTGGCGGCACCCCGATGGCCGAGCGCGTCGCGGTGATCGGCCTGCTCAACAAGCGCAACGGCGTTTCGCGAGACCTGACGCTGAAGCCCGGCCAGGCGGTGCGCGTTGGCGATGTCGTGGTGCGCCTGCGCGCCTGCGAGAAGACGGCATCGTGGGAGGCGGAGCAGCTGACCGGCGCATTCGTGCAGCTGGACGTGCGTGGTGCCAATCAGCGGTGGCAGCGTGTCTTTTCAGGCTGGCTCTACAAGGAGCGGCCTGCGCTCAACGTCGTGCTTCACCCGGTCTATGACGTCTGGGCCAAGAGCTGCACAATGTCCTGGCCCGAAACGGGGCCGGAGACAGTCCCGGCCTCATTGCCCGGCACCACCCCCAAGCGGTCGAGCGCCGCGAAGTCGCCCGATGCCGATACCCCGGCGGCGGAAGCGCCCGGTGCCACGACCCCCGCCAATGCGTCGGACAGCAGCGCGACATAATCCTCGCGCCCGATCTCGATCGCGCCCATGGTCGACAAATGGCTGGTCTGGAACTGGCAGTCGAGCAGGCTGTATCCGCCGGCCCGCAACCGCGCGACCAGCCAGACCATCGCCACCTTGGACGCATCGGTCCGGCGGCTGACCATCGACTCGCCGAAAAAGGCGCGGCCCAGCGCCAGCCCGTAAAGCCCGCCGACCAGCTCGTCGCCGTCCCAGCATTCGATCGAATGGGCAAAGCCCATGTCGAACAGGTCGATGAACACCCGCTCGATCGCATAGTTGATCCAGGTCTCGGGCCGGTCCGGGACGCTTTCGGCACAGAGGCGGATGATCGATTCGAAGGCGGTGTCGGCGGTGACGCGGAACCGGTCCTTCGCCACCGTCTTGCGGAGCGAGCGGGACAGGTGAAAACCATCGAGCGGCAGGACGGCGCGCTTGCGCGGCTCGACCCAATAGACATGATCGGTGTCGCGCGTGTCCGCCATCGGGAACACCCCGACCGCATAGGCCCCCAGCACCAGATGCGGCGTCAGCCGTTCGGGCGGGCCGGGATCGTCGCGGCGGCTCATCCCCCCGCCAGTCGCCGCTCGACGCTGCGCCACAGATCGGCATAGGCCTGGGCGGCGCTGCTGCGTGGAGCAAAGGCCCCCAGAGGCGCGCGATGCTCGCCCATCGCCTCGACCAGGCTGGCCATCGGGATGATCGGCCAGTCGGGGTGCGCGGCCAGTGCCTCTGAATGAAGGCGGCGGCGGCGGTCGACCATGACATGCACGGGCAGCAGGGGCACGCGGCCCCGGACATGGCCGTCCGCCACCTCCAGCGCGCGGGTAGAGAGCGCGGACGGTACGACCGGCACGACGATCAGGTCGACGGCGCGCAACACCTGCTCGGTCGTCTCGGTCAGGCCGGGCGGGCAATCCAGGATCACGCTGTCATAATCGTCCAGCCCGTCGATCAGCTTGCCGAGCCGCTTCTTCTTCTCGATCGTATGGAACAGATGGTCCAGACCGCGCAGCGAATCATCGGCGCCGATCAGCGACAGCCGGGGAATGTCGGTCTGGCGGACCAGTCGCTCGGCGGAGATGTCGCGGGAGAATACGGCCTGTGCCCGGTCGCCGCGCGCGGGGCCGCCCAGCAGCCAGGTCGAGGCGGCCTGCGGGTCAAGATCCCATAACAAGGTGCGACGCGCGCACAGGTTGGCGGCGCACCAGGCCAGATTGACCGCCATGCTGGTCTTTCCGACGCCCCCCTTCAGGCTGTAGATCGCGATCGCGGCCACGGCTTTTCTCTCCGACCTCCCGACACGGCCCAAAGAAAAGGCCGACGGAGATATCCCCGCCGGCCGGTTTTCGATCAAGTCCTTATCGTCGATCAAGCGACGCCAAGGACGGATTGAACGCGAATCAGATGTGGCAGACCAGCGCGGCCTTCTTCGGCGTGGTCAGGGTGACGGCCTTTTCGTCGCCGGTCATCTTCCAGCCGCCTTCGGCGGTCAGCGGCTCACCGGCGGCGGGCGCCTTCAGCACGACGGGGGTTTCGCCTTCCTTCAGACGGACATTGGCCTGCTTGTCGCCCTGGAAGAAGGTGACGTAGACGAGGCTGTTGTCCTTGCAGCGGAAGGTCTTGTCCGCCTTGATCGCGGGCGGCAGCTCGACCGGGGCGCGGTTGGCGAGCACGTTGGCCATCGGGTCGGGATTGGTGTCGACGACCTCGGGCTGGCTGGGCTTGGAATTGCACGCGGCCAAAGCGAGCAGCGGTGCGGCGACGATGAGGGGGAGGAGGCTCTTCATAGCGGGGCGGTGCTTCGCAAATGCAGCAACCCGGCGTCAAGCATGACCTGTGCGTTAACCTGCCTCGACGACCAACATTTTGCCGATCAACCGTGAGCGCTCCCACCTTATGCTTGGCGGGGGCCAAGCAAGGCTTGGCTTGCCCGATGGCGGGGCAGGGGCCATCTAGGCGGCATGGAAGTGATCTCCGACACGCTGGCCCTGATCGGCAACACCCCGCTCGTCCGCCTGAAGGGGCCGAGCGAGGCCACGGGCTGCGACATTTACGGCAAGTGCGAATTCGCCAATCCGGGCGCCAGCGTGAAGGACCGCGCGGCGCTGTTCATCGTCGAGGATGCCGAGGCGCGGGGCCTGCTGCGCCCCGGCGGTACCATCGTCGAGGGGACGGCGGGCAATACCGGGATCGGTCTGGCGCTGGTCGCCAATGCGAAGGGCTATCGCACGATCATCGTGATGCCCGAGACGCAGAGCCGCGAGAAGATGGACACGCTGCGCGCGCTGGGGGCCGAGCTCGTCCTCGTGCCCGCCGCACCCTATTCCAGCCCCTGTCATTTCGTCCACACCTCGCGCCGTATCGCCGAGGAGACGGACAATGCCGTCTGGGCCAACCAGTTCGACAATATCGCCAATCGCCGCGCGCATATCGTGGGCACCGCCGAGGAGATCTGGAACCAGATGGATGGCCGGATCGACGGCTTCACCTGCGCGGCGGGAACCGGGGGCACGCTGGCCGGTGTCGGCCTGGGGTTGAAGGCGCATGACGAATCGGTGACCATCGCGCTCAGCGATCCGCACGGCGCGGCCTTGTACGACTATTACGCGCATGGCGAGCTGAAGTCGGAAGGCTCGTCGGTCGCCGAGGGGATCGGGCAGGGGCGGATCACCGCCAATCTTGAAGGCGCGCCGATCGATACCCAGTTTCGTCTTTCCGATGCGGAAGGCTGGTATTGGGTACAGCGGCTGTTGAGCGAGGAAGGGCTGTGCCTGGGCCTGTCGTCGGGCATCAATGTCGCCGGCGCGGTGGCGCTGGCCAGGGCCTTGGGGCCCCATAAGCGGATCGCAACCATTTTGTGCGATACCGGGTTTCGCTACCTCTCCACGCTGCACAATCCGGCGTGGCGGGCCGAGAAGGGGCTATAGTCGCCGCCCCTTTGCGACCCGACGGCGTGCGCCAGAGGTCGACATGAGGCGGCGCGCGAGATAGTGTCACCGAGTTCCATGAAGTCACCCGACCATCATCATATCATGCAGCGCGTGAAAGTCGGCATGATCGGCCTGGCCGCCGTCATCCTGCTGATCGCGATCGCCAGCACGATCCTGGGCTCGCTGAACCGTGACGAGCCGCCTGCGGCCGTCGCCGGTGCGGCGCAGTCGAACATGGTCGCCGACATGGCGATGGCGAACACCGCCACCCCGTCGTCCAGCGAGCCACTGGCCGAATTGGGCGTCGCGCCCGCGCCCGCGAACACCCAGGCTCCGGCCGACCCGGCACGCTGATCGCCGGTTGCATCCAGCCTGATGGGCGTGATTTGTCCGACTGACGATCACCGGCGTCGTGAAGCGTTCACGGCCGTATCGGGCTTTTTACTTAATAAAAGTTAAGTCGACCGTGATCGGTTTCGTGCGTCACCGGGTTCGGGGAAATCCGGGGAAAACGCGCCCGATCGGCGGAAATCCGGCATTTTCCCGAACAAGGATCATGGAGGCCTTCCCGCCAAACGACCAGCCGTTGGTCGCATAACCCCAGTTTCAAGCCCGATTTCCCCGTTTCTCCCCAAAAATCCCGTTGCCTCCCGGTTCCGCTATAGGTAAACCGAAAAGCAACAGAGGGGCAGGCTCACTGTGATCCAGAAATGGTCGGAATGCGGCGATGGTCGTGTTTTGAAGCGGTGAGGCCGTGCGCGCCATGTGCGAGGTTGGCGTGTCCGAAAGGGGTTTGTATCAGGGTAGTGGCATTGGCCTTGTCGATGACAAGGGCCGCGTCGCCATCCCCAATGCCCTCCGGTCCACCCTGGCTCAGAATGCGCCGCGCCCCGACGGAAAAGATGGCGGGACCATCATCATCGCTGTCCATGAAACAGAGCGCTGCCTGATCGCGTATGACCCGGGTTATGTTGCCGTGCTGAAGAGGGAGCTGGACGCGCGGACAGAGATGTCGCGCGGGCCCGACGGCCGCATCGACTATAACATCAAGCGCGACCTGGCGAATGGCGAGGCCGTGCCCTTTGACGGGTCGGGCCGTTTCATCATGCCGGGCTTCCCGCGCTTTCATGCCGGGATCACCGGTCATGCCTTTTTTTGGGGCACGTTCGATTATATCGAAATTTGGGACCCCAAGACCCTGGTCGAGACGCCCGGCCTGCCGCCCAAGATGATCTCGGCCGCGCGTTTCCACTGCCAGGAAAAGGGGATTGCGCTGTGAGCACGGCCGACGCCCCGCACATCCCCGTCCTGCTCGACGAGGTCCTCGACGCGCTCGCCATCGCCCCCGGCGAGACGCATGTCGACGGTACGTTCGGCGCGGGCGGCTATACCCGCGCGATGCTGGGCCGGGGGGCGAAGGTCGTCGCCTTCGACCGCGATCCCGATGCCATCGCCAATGGCCAGGCGCTGGTTGCCGCCGAGCCGGGGCTGACCCTGATCCACCGGGAATTTTCCAATTTGGATCAAGAACTGTCGGCCCGCGTTGATGGCGTGGTGCTGGATATCGGGGTATCCTCGATGCAACTCGACCAGGCGGAGCGCGGATTTTCCTTCCAAGGCGATGGCCCGCTCGACATGCGCATGGCGCAGGCGGGCGAGTCGGCGGCCGATTTCCTGAACACCGCCGACGAAGCGGCCATCGCCGATGTCCTTTATCATTATGGCGAGGAGCCGCGTTCGCGCCGCGTCGCCCAGGCGATCGTCGCCGCCCGTCCGCTGACCCGCACCGGTGAGCTTGCTTCCGTGGTCCGCCGGGCGCTGGGCTATCGCCCGCATGACAAGAAGGACCCGGCGACGCGGACCTTCCAGGCGATCCGCATCCATGTGAACCGCGAACTGGACGAGCTGGCCGAGGGGCTGGCGGCGGCCGAACGCGCGTTGAAGCCGGGCGGTCGCTTGGTGGTGGTCACCTTCCACAGTCTGGAAGACCGCATGGTCAAGCGCTTCTTCCGCGAGCGCGCCGGGCAGATGCCGGGCGGGTCGCGCCATCTGCCCGAACAGGCGGCGGCGCGGGCACCCAGCTTTGCCCAGGTCGGCAAGGCGGTGCGCGCGGGCGAGGCGGAACTGGCTCGCAATCCGCGCGCGCGCTCGGCGACGCTGCGTTTTGCGACGCGTACGGAATCCCCGGCCTGGTCGGCGGATAAGGGCAGGGCGCCGGGGGGCGAGTTGAGTCAGGAGTTTGGCGTATGACGGCGGCGTATCGGTTGAAGGGGATAGGGTGGTTCGGGAGCTGCGTCGCAGTCGTCCTGGGATTCTACCTCGTCTCCTTGCAGGTGGCGGCGGAGCGCAAGAAGCTCGACGACGTCAACGGCCGCATCGCCGCTGCGCAGCGCGACATCCGCGCGCTGGAGACCGAGTTCGACACCCGCGCCAACCTGGTCCAGCTGGAAAAGTGGAATGGCGATACGCTGGCGCTGACCGCGCCGGTCGCGGGCCAGTTCGTCGGTGACGAGGCGCAGCTGGCCTCGCTCGACGTGACTCGTGGCCCCGCCGAGGGCGCGATCCAGACCGCCGCGCTGCTCGTCCCCTCGCAGCCCGCGCCTGTCGTTGTCCAGCCGGAAGGCGTGGCCGCCGCTGCCGCGCCTGCCGCCCCGGCCAAGCCCAACGCGCCTGCCCCCGTCGTCCGCCTCGCCAAGGTCGATCTGCCCAAGCCCCAGATCGTCCAAGCCGTGTCCGAGCATGTCGTGACGACGAAAAAGGCCAAGCCCGCCCCCATCGCGACCGTCCGCACCGCCGCCGCCGTCGCGAAGGTCCGGCCGGAAGCCGTGGCGATGCTCGATCGCCAATTGCTGTCCGACACGACGCTGGGTGACATTCTGAAGGGCGCCAAGACCGAAGCGCGGCGGCGGCGTTGAGCGTTCTGGTCGCGCGTCCCGCCGGAACGCAGCGTACCGCCGGCCAGCGCCACGCGCTGGTCGCGACGACGCATATGCGTCTGATGATGCTGATGATGCTGTTCGGCGCGGCGGTGGTCGTCGTCATCGGGCGGCTGATGTTGCTGGCGGTGTTCGCCGGACCCGCCGATGCGGCGGCACGGACCGCGACGCTGGCGGCGCGGGGCGATATCGTCGACCGCAACGGCGCGCCGCTGGCCCGCACGATCGATAGCTGGACGATCGCGGTCCATCCGAAAAAGCTGATCGGCGATCCGATGGAGATCGCCGCGCGGCTCGCCGCGCTGATGCCCGATCGCGGCGATCAGGCTTGGTTCTATGGCCAGCTGACCCGCAAGGCGAATTTCGTCTATCTGCAACGCCGCGCCAGCCCCACGCTGGTCGAGCAGGTCAACGCCATCGGCGAACCCGGCCTGGTCTTTGACCGCGAGACGCAGCGTCTGTATCCGCAATCCTCGCTCGCCGCCCATGCACTGGGTTTCCTGTCGACCGACGGGCACGGGATGAGCGGCATGGAGCGCGTGCTCGACGAGCGGCTGCTCAACCCGGCGCAGACGGGCAAGCCCGTCGCCCTGTCGATCGACACCCGCGCCCAGGCCGCGCTGGAAAGCGAACTCGGCCGGGCGATGAACACCTTCTCCGCGCGGGGCGGCGGCGGCATCATCCTGGACGTGCATACCGGTGAAGTGATCGCGATGGTCTCGCTGCCCACCTTCAACCCCAACCGGGTCGGCATGGCGGGCACCGAGGAGCTGCGCAACATCACGACGCAGAGCGTGTTCGAGCTGGGTTCGACCTTCAAGCCGATCACCATGGCGACCGCGATGGAGAATGGCGTCGTCACCTCGATGCAGCGGCGCTTCGATGCAACCCATCCGCTGAGGGTCGGCGGCTACACCATCCATGATGAACAGGGCGATCCGAAGCGCTGGCTCAACATGGCCGAGACGCTGATCTATTCGTCAAACATCGCCACCGCGCGCATCGCCGACGAGATCGGGCCGCAGCGGATGCAGACCATGTTCAAGAAGCTGGGCTTCGATACCAAGCCCGATATCGAGCTTCGCGAAAAGGGACGCCCGCTGCTGCCCACCTATTGGGCGCGCACGACGACGATGACGACCGCTTATGGTCACGGCATCGCGGTGACGCCGCTGCATCTGGCCTCGGCCTATGCGGCGCTGGTCAATGGCGGCATCTGGCGCCCTGCGACGCTGATGAAGGTCGCGCCGGGCCATGCCGCGGCGGGTCGGCGGGTCATCAGCGAGACGACCAGCTACAAGATGCGGCAGATGCTGCGCCTGATCGTGATGCGCGGCACGGGCCGCAAGGGCGATGCACCCGGCTACCGCGTGGGCGGCAAGACCGGCACCGCCGAGGCGGCGGTCGCGGGCGGCTATGATCGGTCGCGCAACGTCGCTACCTTTGCGGCGGCCTTCCCGATGGATGCGCCGCGCTATGTGGTGTTGGCGATGCTCGATTCGCCAAAGGGGACGAAGGAGACCGGAGGGTGGAAGACCGCAGCCTGGAACGCCGCGCCGGTGGTCGGACGGACGATCACGCGGGTCGGCGCGATGCTGGGCGTGGTGCCCGACGCCACCAAGGATATCGACGAGTCGGACATCCTGCCGACCCTGTGGCAGGATCCGAAGGCGCCGCCGGTGGATGGACGATAAGGGGCGCGGCATGAAGCTGAACCAACTGACCGCAGACATTCAGGGCGATATTCAGGGCGAGGGCGGCGACGCCCTCGTCTCCGGTTTCGCGATCGATCACCGCAAGGTCGCGCCCGGTACCATTTTCGGCGCGTTCCAGGGCGCACGGGTGAATGGCGAGGACTTCATTGCCGACGCGGTGCGCAGCGGTGCGGTGGCGGTCGTCGCGCGGCCCGGCGTGACGGTCGAGGGAGCGGTCCATATCGCCTCCGACGAACCCCGCGCGGCCTTTGCGCGGCTAGCGGCCGCATTCTTCGCGCCGTTCCCGGCGACGGCGGTGGCGGTGACCGGCACCAACGGCAAGACCTCGACGGTCGAGATGACGCGCCAGCTCTGGCGCATGGCGGGGCATCACGCCGCCTCGATCGGCACGCTGGGCGTCACCACCGCCGACGAGCGGACCTATACCGGGCTGACCACGCCGGACGTCGTGACCTTCCTGTCCAATGTCGCAGGCCTCGCGCGCGAGGGCGTGACCCATTTGGCGTTCGAGGCGTCGAGCCATGGCCTGACCCAGTATCGGACCGAGGGGCTGAAGGTATCGGCGGCGGCCTTCACCAACCTGTCGCGCGATCACCTCGACTATCATGGCGACATGGGCGCCTATCTCGCGGCGAAGATGCGGCTTTTTTCCGAAGTCCTGTCGCTCGACGGCACGGCGGTCGTCTGGGCCGACGATGTCGAGAGCGGGCGGGTGATCGATCTGGCCCGCGCGCGCGGTAACAAGCTGGTGACGGTCGGTACGCGCGGATCGACGCTGAAACTGGTCGAGCGGCATCCGACCCTGCTGGGTCAGGGGCTGGTGATCGAGGACGAGCATGGGCAGGCGCACAAGGTGCAACTGCCGCTGATCGGCGCCTATCAGGCCGCCAATGCGCTGGTCGCGGCGGGGCTGGTGCTGGCGACCGGCGGCGATCTGACGACGACCATCGCGAACCTCGCCCGGTTGCAGCCGGTACGCGGGCGGCTGGAGCGTGCCGCCATCGCGCGGAGCGGGGCGCCGGTCTATGTCGACTATGCCCATACCCCTGACGCGATCGAGGCGGCGATCGCCGCGCTCAAACCCCATGCGGGCGGGCGGCTGATCGTCGTGATCGGCGCGGGCGGCGACCGCGATCCGGGCAAGCGGGAGGTCATGGGGCAGGTCGCCTCGATGCATGCCGACCGGGTGATCGTGACCGACGACAATCCCCGCACTGAAGACCCCGCCGCGATCCGCGCCCAGGTGATGCGCGGTGCGACCGGTGCGATCGAGATCGGCGACCGTCGCGAGGCCATTGCCGCCGCGATCGCCGAGGCGGGGGAGCAGGATATCGTGCTGATCGCGGGCAAGGGGCATGAGCAGGGCCAGATCGTCGGCGATCTCGTCCTGCCCTTCGACGATGTCACCGTCGCGCGGGAGTGTGCGGCATGACGGCGCAGGCTCCGACCAAGACGCCCCCGGTGGACAAGGCCGATGCCGTGCAGGCGGAGGCGCCCGCACGGGTGCGGCCCAAGCTGTCGCTGCATTATGGGGCCAAGACGGCCGAGGAACGCAAATGAGCTTGTGGACTGCGCAGGAGATCGCGGCGGCGACCGGCGCAACGGCCTCCGCCGACTTCGCCGTTTCGGGCGTTGCCTTCGACAGCCGTGAGGTCGGCCCCGGCGACCTGTTCGTCGCCATGTCGGGCGAGGCGACCGATGGTCATCGCTTCCTCGATCAGGCGTTCGGGCAGGGGGCAGCGGGGGCTCTGGTCAGCAACCCGACCGACCATCCGCATGTCCGGGTCGTCGACAGCTTCCATGCGCTTGAAGACCTGGCCCGTGCCAGCCGGGCGCGGACGCAGGCGACGATCATCGGCGTTACCGGATCGGTCGGCAAGACCAGCGCCAAGGAGGCGCTCTATGCCGCGCTCGAACGGGGCTGGCGCGGCGCGGTGCACCGCTCGGTCAAGAGCTACAACAACCATACCGGCGTGCCGCTAAGCCTTGCGCGGATGCCGCGCGAGGTTCGCGCGGGCGTGTTCGAGATGGGGATGAACCATGCGGGCGAGCTGTCCGCCCTGACCGCGATGGTGCGCCCGCATATCGCGATCGTCACCGCCATCGCGCCCGCGCATACCGAATTCTTCCCCGACGAATCCGCCATCGCCGATGCCAAGGGCGAGATTTTCCAGGGCCTTCAATCCGGCGGCACGGCGATCATCCCCTATGACAGCCCGCACCGCGACCGGCTGATCGCCGCCGCCAAGCCCCATGCCGACCGGATCGTGACCTTCGGGTTCGATCCCGCCGCCGATGTCCGCGCGGTCGAGGCGATGCGCGGCGCGACCGGGGGCAGCTTCGTGACCGCGAAGCTGGGCGACAAGGAGTTGAACTTTACTTTGTCCCAGCCGGGGCGGCATTGGGTGTCCAATGCACTGGCGGTGCTCGCCGCCGTCGACGCGGCGGGTGGCGATCTGGGGTTGGCAGGCCTCGCGCTGGCCGAACTGGGTGGCCTCGCCGGGCGTGGCGCGCGGTTCCGCGCGGCCAATGGCGCGCTGGTCATCGACGAGAGCTACAACGCCAATCCCGCCTCGATGCGCGCGACGCTGGCCGTGCTGGCCGAGGAGCCGGGGCGGCATGTCGCGGTGCTGGGCGAGATGCGCGAACTGGGTGAGGATTCGGCCGATTATCACGCCGGGCTGGCCGAGCCGATCGTCGCGGCGCGCGTCGAACGGGCGCTGTTGGTCGGCGAATCGATGGCGCCGTTGGCGGCCGCGCTTGAGGGGCGGGTCGATTTCGTCCATGTGCCGGATGCGAAGGCCGCGCGCGAGGCGCTGGCCGCTATCATCGCACCGGATGACGTGGTGCTGATCAAGGGGTCGAACGGGGTTGGGCTGTCGCGTGTCGTGGTGGCCCTGCGCGGCGATACCCCAACGGGCGGGGCGTGAGTTAGATGCTGTACTGGATCGCGGAGCATCTCGGTTTTCCGGGGCTTCTCAACCTCATCCGTTACCAGTCGTTCCGAACCGGCGCGACGGTGGCGACCGCGCTGTTCATCGGCCTGATCATCGGGCCGCGCTTCATCGGCTGGCTGCGTGTCCGCCAGGGCAAGGGGCAGCCGATCCGCGCCGACGGGCCGCAAACCCACCTCGCCAAGCGCGGCACGCCGACCATGGGCGGGCTGATGATCCTGACCAGCATGACGCTGTCCATCCTGATCTGGATGAACGTGTTCAACCCGTTCGTCTGGGCGTGCCTGTTCGTCACGCTGGGTTTCGGCGCGATCGGCTTCCTCGACGATTACGACAAGGTGCGCAAAGCCTCGACGGCGGGCGTGTCGGGCAAGACCCGGCTGCTGCTGGAGTTCGCCATTGCGGGCGTCGCGGCATGGATCATCATGGGGCAGAACGGGCCGCATTTGTACCTACCCTTCACCTCGCGCATGTATCTGGATCTGGGCTATTTCTACCCGCTGTTCGCCGCCTTCACGATCGTCGCGTTCGGCAATGCGGTGAACCTGACCGACGGGCTGGACGGGCTGGCGACCATGCCGGTCATCATCGCCAGCGTCGCGTTCATGGTCATCGTGTATCTGGCGGGTAACGTGAAGTTCGCCGATTACCTCGGCATCCCGCACGTCCCCGGCGCGGGTGAACTGGCGATTTTCTGCGGCGCGGTGGTCGGCGCGGGGCTGGCTTTCCTGTGGTTCAACGCGCCCCCGGCGGCGGTGTTCATGGGCGACACCGGCAGCCTAGCCCTGGGCGGCGCGCTCGGCACCATTGCGGTCGTCGCGCATCACGAGATCGTGCTGGGCATCATCGGCGGCCTGTTCGTGGTCGAGGCGATGTCGGTCATCATCCAGGTCTTCTTCTACAAGCGGACCGGCAAGCGGGTGTTCCGCATGGCGCCGATCCACCATCATTTCGAACAGCTCGGCTGGTCGGAGCCGACCGTGGTGATCCGCTTCTGGATCATCGCCTTCGTGCTGGCGCTGGCGGGCCTGTCGACGTTGAAGCTGCGATGATCGTTTCGCGCGACTGGGCGGGAAAACGTTACGCGGTGCTGGGGCTCGCACGCTCCGGCGCCGCGACCGTTTCGGCGTTGCTGGCGGGCGGGGCAACCGTGGTGGCATGGGACAGCGATCCCGCCAAGCGGGAGGCTCTTAAGCCCCTCCCCTTCAGGGGAGGGGTTGGGGGTGGGGCGTTGCCGCAAACCGCATCGCCTGAGGAACCGCCCCACCCCAACCCCTCCCCTGAAGGGGAGGGGCTTGAGTTCATTAACCTCGACACGCTCGACCTGTCCGGCTTCGATGCGCTGGTCGTATCGCCGGGCGTGCCGCTCAACACCCATCCGTTGGCCGCTTCCGCCCGCGCGGTGGGGGTGCCAGTGATCGGCGACATCGAACTGTTCGCCCGGGCGCGGCACAACCTGCCACCGCACAAGGTCGTCGGCATCACCGGCACCAACGGCAAGTCGACCACCACCGCGCTGATCCACCACATTCTGAAGACGGCGGGCGTGCCGACCCTGATGGGCGGCAATATCGGCCTGCCGATTCTGGGGCAGGCGCCTCTCCCCGAGGGCGGGGTCTATGTGCTGGAGCTGTCCAGCTATCAGATCGACCTGACGCAGAGCCTGGATTGCGACGTTGCGGTGCTGCTCAACATCACACCCGATCATCTCGACCGGTATGACGGCTTTGCGGGCTATGCTGCGTCCAAGGCACGGCTGTTCGCGATGCAGTCCGCTGGGCATGTCGCGGTCGTCGGCACGGGCGATGAGGCCTCGGCCCATATCGCGCAAGGGCTCGCCGGGCGGACCGACGATCTTGTCACCATCGCCGCCAGCGGGATCGACCAGAGCCGCTGGCCCGCGCTGCAAGGTCCTCACAATGCGCAGAACGCCCAGGCCGCCATCGCCGTGGCGCGAGCGCTGGGCATAGCCGAGGACGCTATCGAGGCGGGCCTCGCCAGCTATGCCAGCCTGCCGCATCGGATGCAGCATGTTGCGACCCGGAACGGCGTGGCCTTCGTCAACGATTCCAAGGCGACCAATCCCGAATCCACCGCCCCCGCACTCGCGGCCTTCCCGCGCGTCCACTGGATCGTCGGCGGCAAGCGCAAGGGCGACGATCTCGACGCCTGCGCCGCGCATCTGGATCATGTCGTTGCGGCTTATACCATCGGCGAGGCCGCACCGCTGTTCTACGATCTGTTGAAGAGCAAGGTCCCCATGGTCGACCAGTCCGGCACGCTGGAGGCGGCGGTCGCCCACGCGGCTGCCGCCGCGCAGCCCGGTGACACAGTGCTGTTGTCCCCGGCCTGTGCCAGCTTCGACCAGTTTCGCGATTACGAAGCGCGGGGCGATGCCTTTCGCGCCGCCGTGGAGGCGCTGGCATGAGTGATCGCGCATCCAAGACCCCGCGCCCCGGCCTGATCGGATCGATGAAGGGCCGGGGCGGGCGTGGCGACCGTTCGCCGCTCGGTACCTGGTTCTGGGATATCGACCGGGTGCTGCTGCTGCTCACATTGTTCCTGATCGCGATCGGCCTGATCGCCGTCGCCGCCGCAAGTCCGGCGACGGCGATGCGCTATTCGGGCGAGCATCGGAAGTTCACGCCGCTCTATTATTTCTGGCGACAGGTGATGTGGGTCGGCGTCTCGCTGCCCGTGCTGTTCGTCGTCTCGATGCTGCCCGTTGTCACCGCGCGGCGCATGGCGGTGCTGGGGACGGGGGTGCTGATCGCGATCCTGGCGGTCACGCCCTTTATCGGGGTGGAGATCAACGGGGCGCGGCGCTGGATCGGCTTCGGCTTTGCGCAGTTCCAGCCGTCCGAATTCCTGAAGCCGATGTTCGTGGTGACGACCGCCTGGCTCCTGTCGCTCAAGGCCAGGGAGCGCGATCTGCCCGCCACGCTGATCACCATGGGGCTGACCGGGCTGGTCGCGGGGCTGTTGATGATGCAGCCGGACTTCGGCCAGACCATCGTCTTCTGCGTCATCTGGGCGGCGTTGCTGATGATCTCCGGCACCCCGATGCGGATCATGCTGGGGCTCGCCGCCATGGTGCCGGTCGGGCTGACGGCGGCCTATATGTTCTACAGCGTGGCGCGGAACCGCATCAACGCGTTCCTCTTCCCCGATGTCGACGGCGAGGGCGCGGCCGACCACTTCCAGGTTAATGCCGCCCACAACACCCTCACCGCAGGGGGCTGGACCGGGACCGGGCCGGGCGGGGGCACCGCCAAGTTCGGCCTGCCGGAGGCGCATACCGACTATATCTTCTCGGTGATCGGCGAGGAGTTCGGGCTGATCGCCTGCTCGATCATCGCATTGGTCTTCCTGGCGATCGTGGTGCGCGTGTTCGTGAAGCTGCTTGACGAACAGGACGAGTTCAAGCTCTACGCCGCCTCCGGGCTGGCGGTGCAGTTCGGCGCGCAGGCGCTGATCTCGATGGCGGTGAACACGGGGCTGGCCCCGTCCAAGGGGATGACCCTGCCGTTCATCAGCTATGGTGGCTCGTCGATGATCGCGCTGTCGATCGGGATGGGGTTGTTGCTGGCATTCACCCGGCGCAATCCGTTCCTGACGCGCAGCCCCTATGTAGTCAGGTGGAGCGGGCAATGAGCCGTCACTTCGTCCTCGCCGCCGGGGGTACCGGCGGCCATATGGTTCCCGCCGCCGCGCTGGCGGCCGAACTGACCCGGCGCGGCCACCGCGTCGCCCTGGTGTCCGACGCGCGCGGCGTGCGCTTCCCGGGACTGTTCGAGGATATCCAGACGCACGTGCTGCCCGCCGGGCGCTTTTCGGGCGGGCCGGTCGGCTGGGCCAAGGCGCTGCGCGAGATGTGGCGCGGGCGGGCCATGGCGCGCGAACTCTACAAGACGTTTCGCCCGGCGGCGGTGATCGGTTTCGGCGGCTATCCGGCGATGCCCGCCTTGCTGGCGGCGTTTGCGGAAGGGATCCCGACCGCCATCCACGAGCAGAACGCCGTGCTGGGCCGGGTCAACCGGCTGGTCGCGGGCAAGGTCGATGCGATCGCCTTGTCCTATGAGGATACGCAGCGGCTGAGCGCCAAGCACGGGGACAAGACCCGGCTGGTCGGCAATCCGGTGCGCGACCAGGTGCTGGCGCTTCGCGCGCGGCCCTATCCGCTGCTGGAGGAGGACGGCATCTTCCGCGTCCTCGTCACCGGCGGCAGCCAGGGGGCGAGCATCCTCAGCCAGGTCGTGCCCGATGGCCTCGCCATGCTGCCCGTCACCTTCCGGCGGCGCTTGCAGGTGACGCATCAGGCGCGGATCGAGGATATCGACGCGGTGCGCGCCAAATATGCCGAGCATGAGATTCCGGCCGAACTCGCCACCTATCTGCCCGACCTGCCCGAGCAGCTCGCCTGGGCGCATCTGGTGATCGCGCGGGCGGGCGCCTCGACGCTGGCCGAGCTGACGGTCGCGGGCCGCCCGGCGATCCTGGTGCCGCTGCCATCGGCGACCGACGATCACCAGACGGTGAACGCGCGAGAGATGACGAAGGCGGGCGGCGCGCGGACCATCGCGCAGGGTGACTTCACGCCCGTGGAACTCGCCAAGCAGATGCAGAAGCTGGGCCTCGACCCGGCGGCGCTGGAGAATGCGGCGGGCCGTGCCCGCGCCTGTGGACGGCCCGAGGCGGCGAGCGATCTCGCCGATCTGGTCGAGAGCCTCGACGCGCCGCGCATGGTCTTGCCGGTGGGCAAATCGCAAAGGACACGGAATTTGGCGGGAGCAGGCGCATGAAGGGCGTCGCCACGGATATCGGCACGATCCATTTCGTCGGCATCGGCGGTATCGGCATGTCGGGCATTGCCGAGGTGATGAAGAATCTCGGCTACCGGGTGCAGGGCTCCGACGTGGCCGAGGGCTATGTGGTGCAGGGCCTGCGCGACAAGGGTATCCCGGTCGCGATCGGGCACGCGGCGGACAATCTGGGCGATGCGGCGGTGGTCGTCACCTCGACCGCGATCACCCGGTCGAATCCCGAAGTTGAAGCCGCGCTGGAGCGCCGCATCCCCGTGGTGCGCCGCGCGGAGATGCTGGCCGAGCTGATGCGGCTGAAGTCGACCGTCGCGGTGGCGGGCACGCATGGCAAGACCACGACCACCTCGATGGTCGCGGCGCTGCTGGATGCGGGCGGGGTGGACCCGACCGTCATCAATGGCGGCATCATCAACAGCTATGGCTCGAACGCGCGTCTGGGCGCCAGCGACTGGATGGTCGTCGAGGCGGACGAGAGCGACGGCAGCTTCCTGCGCCTCGACGGCACCATTGCGGTCGTGACCAATATCGATCCCGAGCATCTCGACCATTACGGCTCGTTCGACCGGGTGAAGGACGCGTTCGTCGAGTTCGTCGAGAACGTCCCCTTCTACGGCGCGGCGTTGCTCTGTCTCGACCACCCGGAGGTGCAGAACATCCTGCCGCGCGTGCGCGACCGGCGCGTCGTGACCTATGGCTTTTCGGCGCAGGCCGACGTGCGCGGCGTCAACGTCACGCCGATCCCCGGCGGCAATCGCTTCGAGGCGATCATCCGCAACCGCGACGGCTCCAGCCGTTCGATCGAGGGCATCGAGTTGCCCATGCCCGGCCGCCACAATGTCCAGAACGCGCTCGCCGCGATCGGCGTGGCGCTGGAACTGGGCATCGAGGATGCGACCATCCAACAGGGCTTCAGCCAGTTCGGCGGGGTCAAGCGGCGCTTCACCAAGGTCGGCGAGATCGCGGTCGATGGCGGCACCGCGACCGTGATCGACGATTACGGCCATCACCCGGTCGAGATTCGCGCGGTACTGGCCGCCGCCCGCGAAGGTGCCCGCGGTCGTGTGATCGCGGTGGTGCAGCCGCATCGCTTCACCCGGCTCGGCAATCTGATGGAGGAGTTCCAGACCGCCTTCAACGACGCCGACCGCGTGCTGGTGACGCCGGTCTTTGCGGCGGGTGAGCCGCCGATCGAGGGTGTGGACGCCTCCGCCTTGGTCGAGGGGCTGAAGCGGCGCGGGCATCGCTCGACCGCGACGGTCGCCGACGCCGATGCGCTGGCCGAGGAACTGGCGGGCTCGATCCGCGCCGATGACATGATCGTCTGCCTGGGCGCGGGTGACATCACCAAATGGGCGGCGGGTCTGGCGAGCGCGATCGAGGCGCGCCGATGAACCTGCCCGATACCGCCGGCCGATTGACGCACGCCGCGCCGCTGGCGCCGCTCGTGTGGTTCAAGGCGGGCGGACCGGCTGAATATCTGCTGGAGCCTAAGGACACCGACGACCTGTCGGCGTTCCTGCGGGCGCTGGGGGGCGAGACGCCCGTCATGGCGCTGGGGCTCGGCTCCAATCTGATCGTGCGCGACGGCGGCGTGCCGGGCGTGGTGATCCGGCTCGGCAAGCCGTTCAGCTATGCGCGGGCCGGGGAGGGGCATTTCATCACCTGTGGCGGCGGCACCTCGGGCATTCTCGTCTCGTCCAATGCGCGCGATGCCGGGATCGGCGGGCTGGAGTTTCTGCGCTCGATCCCCGGCACGGTCGGCGGCTTCGTGCGGATGAACGGCGGCGCCTATGGCCGCGAGGTGGCGGACGTGCTGGTCTCCGCCACGGTCGTGCGTCGTGACGGCACGGTCGAGACGCTGGGCGTCGCCGATCTGGAATATACCTATCGCCACTCCAACCTGACCGACGGCATGGTGGTGGTCGAGGCGACCTTCCGGGGCCATGCCGCCGAACCCGCCGACATCCAGGCCGAGATGGACCGCATCGCCGCCGCGCGTGAGGCGTCGCAGCCGCTGCGGTCCAAGACCGGTGGCTCGACCTTCAAGAATCCGGACGGGCACAAGGCCTGGGCGCTGGTCGATGCGGCGGGCTGTCGCGGGCTGACGCTGGGCGATGCGCAGGTGTCGGAAAAGCATTGCAATTTCCTGCTCAACCTCGGCAACGCCACGGCGGCGGAGATCGAAGCGCTGGGCGAGGATGTACGCGCCCGGGTCAAGGCGCAGTCGGGCGTTTGCCTCGAATGGGAAATACAAAGAGTGGGAATCGCGAAGTGACCGACAATCTGCATATCGCGGTTCTGATGGGCGGCTGGTCGGCGGAGCGGCCGGTGTCTCTGATGTCCGGCGCAGGCGTCGCCGACGCGCTGGAGCGGAACGGCCACCGCGTCACCCGGATCGACATGGACCGCGACCTTGCGGCCAGGCTGACGCAAGCCAAGCCGGATATCGTCTTCAACGCGCTGCACGGTTCACCCGGCGAGGACGGCACGGTGCAGGGCATGCTCGACCTGATGGGTATTCCGTACACCCATTCGGGCCTCGCCACCTCGGTCATCGCGATCGACAAGGTGCTGACCAAGCAGGCACTCGTGCCGCACGGCATCCCCATGCCCGGCGGTCGCATCGTGAAGTCGGAGGATCTGTTCGCGGCCGATCCGCTGCCGCGCCCCTATGTGCTCAAGCCCGTCAACGAGGGTTCCTCGGTCGGCGTCGCGATCGTCACCGACACCAGCAACCATGGCCAGCCCATCGCACGCGATGCCGCCGGTCCCTGGGCCGAGTTCGAGGAATTGCTGGCCGAACCCTATATCCGGGGTCGCGAGCTGACCACTGCTGTGCTGGGCAACTGCGCGCTGGGCGTCACCGAGCTGAAGCCCAAGAACGGCTGGTACGATTTCGACGCGAAGTACACCGACGGCCTGACCGAGCATGTCTGCCCCGCGCAGATCCCCGACAAGATCGCCGAGGCGTGCAAGTCGTTGGCGCTCGAAGCACATCGCATCCTGGGCTGTCGCGGTGCCTCGCGCTCCGACTTCCGCTGGGATGACGAGCGCGGGGTCGACGGCCTGTTCCTGCTGGAGGTCAACACCCAACCGGGCATGACTCCGCTTAGCCTGGTGCCCGAACAGGGCCGCCATGTCGGCATGGATTACGACACGCTGGTCCAGGCGATCGTCGACGAGGCGCTGGCTTGGTACCGGGCCAATCCGACCGTGCAGGAACGCGCGGGATGAGTCGCACGATCAAGCGCGGCCCCCCGCCGCGCCGCCCTGCGCCGCGTCGCCGCCAGCCGGTCAAGCGCGTCACGCTGGCGCAACGCCTGCTGGCCAAGGTGCCGGTCAGCGAGGAGACTATCAAGAAGGCCGTCACCTGGACGATCCTGGGCGGTGCGGGGGCGGCGGCTCTGGCGGTCGCGACCTATGTCGGCGTGCCCGGCATGATCGGCACCGCGATCGCCGAACAGGCGGGCCATGCCGGATTTCGTGTCCAGCAGATCGAGGTGACGGGCCTGAAGCGCATGGACCGGATGACCGTCTATGCCGTCGCGCTCGACCAGCAGAGCCGGGCGATGCCGCTCGTCAATCTGGAAGACGTGCGTGCCAAGCTGCTCCGCTATGGCTGGATCAAGGACGCGCATGTCTCGCGCCGCCTGCCCGACACGCTGCTGGTCGATATCGAAGAGCGGACCCCGGCGGCGGTATGGCAGGACAATGGCCAGCTGACCCTGATCGACGCGGGCGGCGTGCTGCTGGAGCCGGTACGGGCCGAGGCGATGCCCGACCTGCCGCTCATCATCGGGCCGGGCGCGAATTTGCAGGAGCCCGCTTACCAAGCATTGCTGTCCGCCGCACCCGCGCTGAAGCCGCGCGTGAAAGCGGCGACCTGGATCGGCAATCGCCGCTGGGACATCACCTTCGACAGCGGCGAGACGCTGGCGCTGCCCGAGGATGGGGCAGGGGCGGCGCTGATGAAGTTCGCTGCGATGGACGGCTCACGGCCGCTGCTCGGGCGCGGCTGGCTGCGCTTCGACATGCGCGACCCCGCAAAGCTGGTTGCGCGAAAGCCCGGTTTGAATCAGAATCACGCGCTCGCCGATCCGGCCAAGGCCGGGGATGTGGGTAGCGATCCGGCGTCCGGGAATGACGCGGGTGGGGCGGCATCCGAAGGGGCGGCGGCTCCGGGGGCAGTACAGGGGTAGCAAGGTCATGGCAAAGATTGCGCCCGAAGGGTTGATTACCGCGCTGGACATCGGGTCGTCCAAGGTCTCCGCGCTGATCGCTCGCAAGGGCGATGGCGGCGAACTGATCGTGCTGGGTACCGGCCAACGCGAGAGCCGGGGCGTCAAGCGCGGCTATATCGCCGATATGGGTGCGACCGAAGCGGCGGTGCGCGAGGCGGTCGAGCAGGCCGAGCGGATCGCCGGGCTGAACATCGAGAATGTCTGGGTCGGCTTTTCGGCCGGTGGCCTGGTGTCCGACGTGGCCGAGGTCGAGTTCGAACTGGGCGGCCATCAGGTCGAGCAGGGGGATATCGACGCGCTGCTGGCGGCCGGGCGCAATTCGATCGACCCGCAGGGGCGCATGGTGCTGCATGCGCAGCCCGCACTCTACACGCTCGACGGGCTGACGGGCGTGAAGAAGCCTCTGGGGCTACATGCCGACCGGCTGGGCGTGCACATCCATGTCGTCGCCGCCGATGGCTCGCCGGTGCGCAACCTCGATCTGTGCGTCCGCTCGGCGCATCTGGAGGTGAAGTCGATCATCGCCGCCCCCGTCGCGACGGGCCTTGCCTGCCTGTCAGACGAGGAGCGCGAACTGGGCGTCGCGCTGGTCGAGATGGGGGCGGGGATCACCAATGTCTCGCTGTTCGCGGGCGGCATGCTGGTCGGGCTCTGCTCGCTGCCAATGGGCGCGGCGGACATTACCGACGATGTGGCCTCGGCCTTCGGCACGCGCCGCCAGATGGCGGAACGGATGAAGTGTTTCCACGGCTCGGCCAATGCGTCGCCGCGCGACAATCACGACATGATCCAAGTGACGCCCATCTCGGCCGAGGATGGCGGCGACACGATGCAGATCACCAAGGCGCAACTGATCGGCGTGATCCGCCAGCGGCTGGAGCATCAGATGGGCGAGATCCGCAAGGCGCTCCAGCATCTGAAGTTCGAGGGGCCGGTCGGGCGTCAGGTCGTGCTGACCGGCGGCGGGGCGGAGCTGAAGGGCATTGCCGATTACGCGCAGCAGGCGCTGGGCCGCTCGGTCCGGATCGGCCGACCGCGCGGGCTGACCGGCCTGCCCGATGCGCATGGCGGACCCGCTTTCGCGACGCTGGCGGGCCTGGCTTTCTATGCCGCGACCGACCCGATCGACCTGCGCAGCATCCCCGCGGTGAACCAGACGGTGCACCGGCCGAGCGGCATGGGGCTGTTCCGGCGGCTGATTCAGGCGGCGAAGGCAAATTATTAGAGAAAAGCGTCTTATGCCTGACGCTTTTGGGTTGGCACTTGGCCCAGGTCTGGTGCACTAACGGTTAATTCATGGGCCCGGTCTTTGCGTACCGACCGGGAACGGCGGAGTAGAATTGGGATGAGCATCGAATTCATCGCACCCGAGGTCGACGAACTGACGCCGCGTATCGCGGTGATTGGCGTCGGCGGTGCCGGCGGCAACGCGATCGCGAACATGATGCGCGCCGAGGTACAGGGCGTGGATTTCCTCGTCGCCAACACCGACGCGCAGGCACTGAAGCAGTCGATCGCGCCGCAGCGTATCCAGCTGGGCGCGAAGATCACGCAGGGGTTGGGCGCGGGCAGCCGTCCCGAGATCGGTCGTGCGGCCGCCGAAGAGACGATCGATGACCTGTCGCGTCTGCTCGAGGGCAGCCACATGTGCTTCATCGCCGCCGGCATGGGCGGCGGCACCGGCACCGGTGCGGCCCCGGTCATCGCCAAGGCGGCGCGCGACATGGGCATCCTGACCGTCGGCGTCGTGACCAAGCCCTTCGCCTTTGAAGGCAATCGTCGCGCCAAGTCGGCCGATGGCGGCATCGAAGAGCTTCAGAAATATGTCGATACGCTCATCGTCATCCCCAACCAGAACCTGTTCCTGATCGCCAACGCCAACACGACCTTCAAGGAAGCGTTCGCGATGGCGGACGAGGTGCTGCAGCAGGGCGTGCGCGGCATCACCGACCTGATGGTCATGCCGGGCCTCATCAACCTCGACTTCGCCGACGTCCGCTCGGTGATGCAGGAGATGGGCAAGGCGATGATGGGCACCGGTGAAGCCACCGGCGACAATCGCGCCATCGAGGCGGCGCAGAAGGCGATCGCCAACCCGCTGCTCGACGGCGTGTCGATGCAGGGTGCCAAGGGCGTCATCATCTCGATCACCGGCGGCGACGACATGCGCCTGCTGGAGGTCGACGAGGCCGCGAACCACATCCGCGAGCTGGTCGATCCGGACGCCAACATCATCTGGGGCTCGGCCTTCAATCCCGAGCTGGAAGGCCGTATCCGCGTGTCGGTCGTCGCGACCGGCATCGATGCCGACCTGAAGGTCGCGCCGTCGCCTTCGGAAGCGAACCGCAGCGGCTTCAGCATGGGTGGCATGGCCCGCAAGTCGGACGAAACGTCCAGCTATCGCCCGAGCGAGCCCGCCGCCGCCCCTGCGCCGCAGGCCAGCGTGGCCCCGGCCGCCCCGGTCGAGCAGCCGGTCGCGGCTCCCGCACCGGCCCCGGTGGCCGCTCCCGTCGCGTCGAGCGTCGCCGCACCGGTCGCCAAGCCCGCGCCCGCACCGGCCCCCGCGCCGGTGGCGGATGACGAGTTGGTGCTGGGTGCCGACACCATCGTTCCGGCTCCCGCTCCCGCCACGCCGTCGCATCCTGCCGCCGTCGAGCCCGCGCCGGGCAGCGACGAGGCCCGCCGCCGCTGGCTGGCCCCCGGCAGCGAAGCCGGTGAGGCCCCCGCACAGCCCGCGCCGCGCGTAAAGCTGGGTGGCACGCTGTTCGAGCGTATGTCGAACGCGGCCCGTGGTGCGCAGCGTGACGAGAATGCGCAGGGTGGGTCGGACTCGTCGCTGGACATTCCGCGCTTCCTGCACCGGCAGAACAACCAGTAATCTCCCGCCCGGCTTGCCGGGACGAGGATAGGGTAGGGGCCCGCGCGAGATGATCGCGCGGGCCTTTTTTCATATTGGGGGAGCTACGGCTGTGGGCATTGCTTGCGGCTGGCCCTCCCCCAGCCCCTCCCGCCTGCGGGAGGGGGAGCTCTGGTGCGGGGGCGTTACTTGGCCTTCAAGTGTCGATAAAACACCCCTCCCGCAGGCGGGAGGGGCTGGGGGAGGGCAGGGCGGCAAGCTGCGCGGTCAGAGGCAATCCTAGGACCGCCATCTCCCCCTATTGGTCGACGCTCCGGAGCACTCGGGCGCGCCAGCGATGGGTTAGCCATTGCCGCCGCCGGCGAAACACGCTTTATGGGCGATGGTCCCATGACGTTCGCACTTTTTCCCCGCGCTTCGCTCGCGCTCGCGTTGGCCCTCGCCGCCGCGCCCGTGCCCCTTCTCGCACAGGAAGTGGTTCAGCCGCTCCCCGGCACCACCGATGCCGACAAGCTGGGGGACGTGATGCGCCGCGTCGCGCAGAACCCCCGCAACGTCGATGCGCTGGTCGAGGCGGCGGAGCTGTCCATCCATCTCGACGATCTGTCGGGTGCCGCGTCGCTGCTGGCGCGCGCCGAGAAGGTCGATGCTCGCGATCCCCGGGTCAAGGCGGGCATGGCGTCGATCCTGGTCCGCTCGGAACGCCCCGGCGAGGCGTTGCGCTATTTTACCCAGGCCGAGGCGGCGGGCATGCCCGCCGCGAAGTTCGCGGGCGATCGCGGTCTGGCCTATGACCTGATCGGGGATCAGGCGCGGGCCCAGCGCGATTACCGGCTGGCGCTGGCCAATGGCGCGGGTGACGAGATCATCCGCCGCTATGCGCTGTCGCTCGGTATCTCGGGCCAGCGGGAGCAGGCGCTCGAACAGCTCGATCCGCTGCTGCGCAAGACCGATCGCGCGGCATGGCGGGCACGGGCCTTCATCCTGGCGATGGGGGGTGAACTGCCCGAGGCGACGCGAATCGCCTCGACCATGATGCCGCCGCAACTGGCGCAGGGGCTGCAACCCTTTTTCCAGCGGTTGCCCAGCCTGCCCGCCGTCGACCGCGCCTTTGCCGTGCATTTCGGTGAGACCCGCCCCACGCCCGAGAGGCTGGCCGATGCGAAGCTGGCTCCCAACCTGCCGCCGCTGACTCCGGAAGCGCCGGTGGCGCTGGCCTCTGCGCCGGTGACAACGCCTGCTCCGGTGCAGACGCGCGAGGAACGACGGCGCGGCGGGCGCAACGCGCGCGGTGTGGCGATGGCGGCCAATACGACGCCGGTCACGCCCGCACCGGTGCAAATGGCATCGACGACCACGCCCCGCGTGGTGGCGGCGGCCTCGCCGATGCGGATGGTTCAGCCCTTGCCCCAGCCGCAGTCGCAGCCGACGCCGCAGACGGTCCAGCAAACCCAGGCCCAGCCGCAACCGCAGCCGGGCTTCTCCAGCGCCTTGCCGACGGCCCCCGAAACCCGTTCACCGGTGGCCCTGGCATCGAACACCGCGCGGCCGATGATCCAGCCGCTACCCGCCGCTTCGGCCACAGCGCCCGCGACGCCCGCCCCAACGACGCCCGCCCCGGTGACGTCGAGCCCGACCACGGCCACCGCCATGGTGCAGCCGCTGCCCACCGCCACGCCGTCGACGCCGCCGCTCCAGATGGTGCAGGCCATCCCCGCACCGGACCCCGTGCCCGCCAAGCCCGCGCCGGTCGCCACTGCCATGGTCCAGCCCGTCCCCAGCCAGGCC
The DNA here is from genome assembly GCF_001422185.1 of Sphingomonas sp. Leaf257. Lineage (NCBI taxonomy): Bacteria > Pseudomonadati > Pseudomonadota > Alphaproteobacteria > Sphingomonadales > Sphingomonadaceae > Sphingomonas > Sphingomonas sp. Leaf257. The sequence goes on along the minus strand of NZ_LMMH01000012.1, from coordinate 222,963 downwards.
GAAGAGACCGCCCCCGCGCCACGCCCGACGCGGGTCGCGGCCCGCCGCACGCCGCCGACCCCGGCGCGCGGGGTACGCGAAGACTCGGTTCTGGCGCGGATCGTCGCCAATCTTTCGATCCCCGCCTCCGAACTCGGCGTGGAAGGCCCCGAGCGTCCGGCCGTCATCGCGGCCAACACGCCGGTGAGCAGCGGCGCACAGCGTGTCGTCGCCGAGGCGCGCAGCAAGGCCGAGCGCGATCGCGAAGCACGCGAAAAGGCCGCCGAGGTGGCGGACGCCGCCCCGCGCGCGCCCACCGCTGCCGAACGCAAGGCGGCCGCCGCCAAGGTCGCCGCCGAGAAGAAGGCTCTCGCCGCCAAAAAGGCCGAGGCCGAGAAGAAGGCGCTTGCCGCCAAGGAAGAGGCCGAGGAAAAGAAGCGCGCGCGGGCGAACCCCGAGCGTATCTGGGTCCAGGTGGCAGGCGGCGCGAACGAGGACGACCTGCCCAAGGCCTGGGCCGCGACCAGGGCGAAGGCGCCCGAGCTGTTCGCCGCGCGCAAGGGCTACAAGACGCCGATCCGCGCGACCCACCGCGTCCTGACCGGCCCGTTCAAGACCGATGCGGAGGCGCGCGCCTTCGTCAACCAACTCGCCAAGAAGGGGGTGTCGGCCTTCCCCGTGACCAGCGATGCAGGGCAGGCGGTGACGCGGCTCGACGCCAAGTGAGCCGCTTTGCCCCCTGGGCTTCCTATCCCGAACACAGTCGGGGCCGCCGTCACGACGAGGCCTCGGGCCTGGCGCGCGGGCCGCGTGATGCGTTCCAGCGCGACCGCGACCGGATCATCCATTCGATCAGCTTCCGGCGGCTGCGTCACAAGACCCAGGTCTTCATGGCGCCCGACGGCGACCATTTCCGCGTCCGCCTGACCCACAGCCTGGAGGTCGCACAGATCGGCCGCACGATCGCGCGGACGCTGGGACTGAACGAGGATCTGACCGAGGCGCTGTGCCTGGCGCATGATATCGGCCACCCGCCCTTTGGCCATGCGGGCGAGGATGCGCTGAAGGCTGCGCTGACCGAGCAGGGCGGCTTCGATCATAACGGCCATACGCTGCGCACCCTGACCGAGATCGAGCGGCCCTATCCCCGCTGGGACGGGCTGAACCTCAGTTGGGAGACGCTGGAGGGACTGGCCAAGCACAATGGGCCGGTGCGCCATCCCGGCTGGGCCTTGCGGGAGGCGGATGCGGGCTTTCCGCTCGATCTGGACAGCCATGCCTCGCTTGAGGCGCAGGTCGCGGCGCTGGCGGATGATATCGCCTATGACAATCACGATATCGACGACGGCCTGCGCGCCGGGCTGCTGACGCTCGACCAGCTGCTGGCCGTGCCGCTGGTCGCGCGGGGCTGGGACGCGGCGCGGGCGCAATTCCCCGATGTCGCACCCAAAAGGCTGGCGAGCGAACTGATCCGCTCGCAGATCGGCGTGATGGTCAACGATCTGGTCGCCGAAACCCGGACCCGTATCGCCGAGAGCGGGGTGGGGGACGTGGCGGACGTTCGCGCGGCGGGCCGGGCGCTGGTCGGCTTTTCGGACGCGATGCGGATCGAGGAGCGCGACCTGAAGCGATTTATGTACGCCAACCTCTACCACCACCCGCGCCAGCTGGCGGCGGCGGACGCGGCGCATGGCATCGTGAAGGGCCTGTTCGCGGCCTATCGAGCGGATCCGGCGCAACTGCCCCAGGAGTGGCGCGAGCGGTTGCGGGTGGAAGAGCCTGCACGCAGTCGGCACATCGCGGACTTCATTGCGGGGATGACGGACCGTTATGCGGTTCGGTGTTACCGTGAGGTTGTGGGGGACATCGACCTGCCCGAGGGGTTTTAGACCGTGATGATATTGCCTTAAACCGAGACAAGCCCCTCCCCTGAAGGGGAGGGGTGAGACCACATCATGTCATCACGCTCTGAGTATATTTCCTATGGGGTCAGCGCGCCGCTCGACTTCAGGGTCTGCAGGCGCTCTTCCTGCTTTACCTGAGGCGGGACGCCCAAAGCCTCACGCAGTGGGTCGGGAACAAGCGTCCGGTCATATAGCTCCATCGTCGGCCCGGTTTCGCGCCTGTTCAAATATTGCGTCCCGTAGATTTGCTTCTGCCCGATGGTCTGCAAATAACGGTCGAGGGTCGCAGCGGCGATCCAGGCCGCATCCTTCCGCCCTCTGGCCGCAGCAGCGAGTGCCAATGTATGCGCGAGCAGATAATCGCTTGCCGCGTTACCGTGTTGGAAGATGAAGGCCGCATGGTAGAAATCGTCGGCGGTCTTCAGCTTGTCTTGCTGAAGTAGCATTTGGGTACGCTCACGGCGGGCGTGATCGTCTGCAATGATTCGGCTTACGAAGGCCTTGGCCTTGAACTGCTCAGGCTTGATATTCTCGCGAGCGGCCTGATCGGCGTTGAAGAGGGCTGAAATTTCTGGGTTGTCCTGCGCCGCGATACCTTTGCTGTAGGCGGGAGAATGCGCCACTGTTGCACAGGCGAGCGCGACTAGCAGATTCCAAGACTTCATGACGCTCCCCCATTGGTTGATAGGAAATTTGGCATGAAAACGGTGCGTGCGTAAATGCCTGGGAACGGTCTGAGGCTCAGACGCGAAAATGCCCCGTGCATCCCATCGGACACACGGGGCTTTTTCGTTCAGCCGTCAGGCCGGGATCAGCGGGCGCTGGTCTCCACGCCGGCGCCCAGCGCGCCACGGGCTTCGTCGGTGGTGAAGGCGACCTGGGTGTTGCCGGTCGTGCCGGTCACGCGGTGGCCCTTCACGACGAAGCGGAACGGTTCGCCGCCCGGATAGCGATGACCCTGGATCACCGCATGGCCGTTCTCGTTCGAACGGGTGTAGACATAGGTGCTGCCCTCGTGAACGAAGCGCTGCTCGCCCTCGGCGGCGATCGCACCGATGGTGGGGACGGCGGCGGCGACGGTGGCGGCCAGGATCAGAATGGTCTTGCGCATGATCGAAACTCCCGCATTTGCGTTGAGCCTGATCAGGTCCTCTCGCGCCTTGTTAGCGCTTCTACTTTCGTCGGTCGAAATATTGCGATGCAGCATGACCGGCAACTGCAAAGGACTTCCGCCTGATTGCACTCGGTGCAATCGTCCCGCTGCCGCATACGCCATGATTTGAAGCGGTCGCTCGATTTCGCTAGAGCGCAACGCTTTGCTACCCCGATCGGACGATGTGATGACCCTCTACACCCGCTTTGCCGCGCATATCGATGCGGCGCTGGACACGCTGGTCGCCGCCGGCACGCTGCCCGGCGGGCTGGATCGCCGCAACGTGACGGTCGAGCCGCCGCGCGATGCGAGCCACGGTGACCTCGCCACCAACGCCGCGATGGTGCTGGCCAAGCCCGCAGGCACTAACCCGCGCGCGTTGGCCGAGGCGATCGCGGCGGAGCTGGGCAAGCTGGACGAGGTGGACAGCGTCTCGGTCGCCGGGCCGGGCTTCCTGAACATGCGGCTGACCGAGGCGGCCTGGCGCGACGAGCTGGCCGCGATCCCGGCGGCGGGCGGCGATTATGGCCGCTCGACGCGCGGGAATGGCGTCACCGTCAATATCGAATATGTCTCGGCCAATCCTACGGGCCCGATGCATATGGGCCATTGCCGTGGCGCAGTGGTGGGCGATGCGCTCGCCACCCTGCTGGAATTTGCCGGCCACAAGGTCATTCGCGAATATTATGTCAACGATGCGGGCGGCCAGGTCGATGTCCTCGCCCGTTCGGCGCATCTGCGCTACCGCGAGGCGCTGGGCGCGACCATCGAAATCCCCGAGGGTCTGTATCCGGGCGAATATCTGAAGCCGATCGGCGCGGAACTCGCGGCCGAATATGGCGATAAATATGTCGACGCGCCCGAGAGCGAATGGCTGGTCCTGTTCCGCACGCGCGTGGTGGCGGCGATGATGGCGATGATCCGCGAGGATCTGGCGCTTCTGGGCATCCATCACGACATCTTCTCGTCGGAGGCCGAATTGCAGGCGGCGGGCAAGCCCGAGGCCGCCGAGGCGGAGCTGCGGTCGCGCGGGCTGGTCTATGACGGCGTGCTGGAAGCGCCCAAGGGCGAGACGCCCGAGGATTGGGAGCCGGTCGAGCTGCCGCTGTTCCGCTCCAGCCAGTTCGGCGACGATCAGGATCGCCCGATCAAGAAGTCGAACGGTGCCTGGACCTATTTCGGCGCCGACCTGGCCTATCACTATCAGAAGGCGCAATCCGCCGATCAGCTGATCGACATCTGGGGCGCCGACCATGCGGGCACCGTCAAGCGCATCGTCGCGGCGGTCGAGGCGCTGACCGGCGGCAAGACCAAGTTCGACGTCAAGCTCGTCCAGATGGTCCGCCTGTTGCGCGGCGGCGAGCCGGTGAAGATGTCGAAGCGCGCGGGCAATTTCGTCACCCTCGCCGATGTCGTGCGCGAGGTCGGCAAGGACGTGGTGCGCTTCACCATGCTGACCCGCCGGGCGGACGCGCAGATGGACTTCGACTTCGCCAAGGTGGTCGAGGCGTCGAAGGACAATCCGGTCTTCTACGTCCAATATGCCCATGCGCGCATCGCCTCGCTGAAGCGGCGCGCGGCCGAGGCGGGCATTGCGGGCGGCACCGCCGACCTGGCGCTGCTCGACGCCGAGGATCTGGCGCTGGTGAAGCTGGCCGCGCAGTTCCCGCGCATCGTCGAGACGGCGGCGACCGCGCGTGAGCCGCATCGCGTGGCCTTCTACCTCTATGACCTGGCCGCTGCCTTCCATGCGGCCTGGAATGTCGGGAACGACCGGGTCGATCGGCGCTTCCTGATCGCGGAAGATGCCGAACTGACCCGCGCGCGTCTTCTCCTCAGCGAGGGGATCGGGCAGATCATACGCAATGGTCTGGCGCTGATGGGCGTCGAAGCCGTGTCGGAGATGAAGTGATGGCGAACGAAACGGACGGCCGCGCCCTGGATCTGGACGAGGCGGATCGCCTGCCCTGGCTGGAGACCGTCGAGGCCGATGAGCCCGAGGGCGTCGGCATCGGCAAGGTGATCGCGCTGGTTATTCTGGGCCTCGCCATCCTGGCCGCGATCGGCTTCGGCTTCTACAAGTGGCAGGCGCATCGTGCAGCGACGGACGGCGACGGCGCGTTGATCGCCGCACCCGAGGGCGACTATAAGGTCCGCCCGGCCGATCCGGGCGGTCTGAAGATCAAGGGCGAGGGCAACACCGCCATCGCCACCAGCGCGGGCAAGCCCGGCGGCACCGGCGCGATCGACCTGCGCGCCGTGCCCGAAGCGCCGATGAACGGCACGCGCGTCGTACAGAAGCCTGCCGAGCCCAATGGCGGCCGCAATGCCGTGGCGCAGGTGCCGGAATCGGGCGGCAAGCTCGTCGCCCCCGCACCCGTGGCGGCGGCGCGTGCCCCCGCGGCGGCCCCGACGGGCGGTGCGATGGTCCAGCTGGGCGCCTATCCCAGCGAATCCTCGGCCAATGCCGCTTGGGACCGTTTCTCGAAGCGCTTTTCCTATGTCGCCGCGCTGGGCAAGGTGGTCCAGCCGGTCGCGTCGAACGGCAAGACCCTGTATCGCCTGCGCGTGAATGCCGGTTCGGCCAACCAGGCCGCCGATATCTGCGGCCGCCTGCGCGTGGCGGGCGAGAGCTGCTTCGTCGCCAGCTGATCGACCATGCCCCTTTCCCGCCGGTGCGGGGGAGGGGCCGGAGTTTTCGCCCATGATCCCCGTCATTTTCGGCCTGTCCGGCCCGGTGCTGACCCCAGACGAGCGGGCATTCTTCGCTTCGGTCGAACCGGCGGGCTATATCCTGTTCAAGCGCAACATCGTCGACCGGGCGCAGGTTCTCGCGCTGACCGACGATCTGCGCGCGCTGGCGGGGCGGGACGATCTCGCGATCCTGATCGATCAGGAAGGCGGCCGTGTCGCGCGCATGGGGCCGCCCGAATGGCCCGCTTTCCCCGCCGGGCCGGTCTTCGCAAAGCTATACGAAAAAGCGCCGATGTCGGCGATCCAGGCGATGCGCGCCAATGGTCAGGCGCTGGGCGTGATGCTGCGCGAGGTGGGGATCACCGTCGACTGCGCACCGCTGCTCGACGTGGCGCAAGCCGACACCACCGAGGCGATCGCCTGCCGCGCCTATGGCACCGAACCGATGCAGGTAGCCGCGCTGGGCCGCGCCATGCTGGAAGGGCTGGCGGCGGCGGGTGTGGTCGGCGTGGTCAAGCATATGCCCGGCCATGGCCGCGCGCTGGTCGACTCGCACCATTTGCTGCCGACCGTCACAGCCGACGAGGCGGCTCTGGAGGTCGATCTCGAACCCTTCATCACGCTGTCGGGCGCGCCGATGGGCATGACCAGCCATATCGTGTTCGAGGCCTGGGACGCCGAGCGCCCCGCCACCCTGTCGCCGACCGTGATCGAGCGGATCATCCGCCGGCGGATCGGTTTCGATGGCCTGTTGATGACCGACGACATCGACATGAAGGCGCTGTCGGGCACGGCGGGCGAGAAGGCGGCGGGGGCCTTGGCGGCGGGATGCGACCTCGTCCTCGACTGCTGGGCGCGGATGGACGAGATGGTCGAGATCGCCGGGCGTGTGCCGCCGATCACCGAAGCGGCGCGGGCGCGGCTGGACCGTGCGATGGTGAGCGTCGGCGCGGGCGCGGGCGACTTTGCGGAGCTGATCGCGCGCCGCGATGCGCTTCTTGCGCTTGCGGCGTTGGAATAGGTAACGCCCTAATCCTCCCCAAGCTTGCTTGGGGAGGGGGACCATCGCGCCAGCGATGGTGGAGGGGCGGGACGAACCGGCCAAGCCCCTCCACCACGCCCCGCGGGCGCGGTCCCCCTCCCCATCGAAGATGGGGAGGAATTGGAAAGAGCCGATCTCCTCTCTCCATCGGTCTGGCGCCCGCCACGCGCCATCTCGCCATCCCGGATCATCGCCGCTAAACAATGGGGGATGACGGGGGAACAGCTGACGCTTGATCTGGACGGGTGGGAAGGGCCACTCGATCTGTTGCTGTCGCTGGCCCGTTCGCAAAAGGTCGACCTGCGGCAGATTTCGATCCTGGCCTTGGTCGAGCAATATCTGCGCTTCGTCGACAAGGCGGGGCGGATGCAGCTGGAGCTGGCGGCCGATTATCTCGTGATGGCCGCCTGGCTCGCCTATCTCAAATCCTCCCTGCTGCTGCCTCGCCAGCCCGAGGAGGAGCCCGACCCGGAGGAAATGGCGCTGCGCCTGCAACTCCGGCTCGAACGGCTGGCGGCGATGCGCGAATGCGGCGCGCGGCTGATGGCGCGTGATCGTCTGGGCCGCGACGTCTTCCCGCGCGGCGCGCCCGAAGGGCTGGCGGTGCAGCGCAAGGCGATGTGGCAGGCCGAGCTGTACGACCTGATTTCCGCCTATGGCCGGATCAACGCGCGCACCCGCCCGGTCATGCACGTCGTCGCCGACCGGCAGGTCATGACGCTGGAGGCGGCGCTGGAGCGGGTGTCGATGCTGGTCGGCAGCCGGATCGACTGGTCGGCGATCGAGACCTTCCTGCCCGACGGCAGCGAGCGGTTGCGGCGGTCTGCGCTGGCGTCGAGCTTCCTCGCGGTGCTGGAACTGGCGCGGCAGGGTAAGGTCGAACTCCGCCAGGCCGCGCCGTTCGCGCCGCTCTTGATCCGCCAGCCAGCGCCATGACCGAGATCGACCCGATCGTTCGCGCCGTCGAGGCGGTGCTGTTCGCCTCGCCCGAGCCGATGAGCGTGGATTCGATCCGCGCGCATGTCGGCGTCGGCAGTCGTGGGGGCAAGGGCGGCGGCGATATCCGTGCGGCCTTAGAGCAGTTGGAGACGCAGTATCGCGGGCGCGGCATCATGCTCGTCCGGCGCGGTGATCGCTGGCATTTTCAGACCGCGCCCGATCTCGCCCATCTGCTCCGCCGCGACCGCGAGGAAGCCCGCCGCCTGTCGCGCGCCGCCATCGAAACGTTGGCGATCATCGCCTATCAGGAACCCGTCAGCCGGGCGGAGATCGAGGCGATACGCGGCGTCGCCATCTCCAAGGGGACGCTCGACGTGCTGATGGAAGCGGGCTGGGTGCGTCCCGCCGGACGACGCGAGGTGCCGGGGCGGCCGCTCATTTATGCGACGACGCCCGCCTTTCTCCAGCATTTCGGGCTGACCAGCAGGCGGGACCTGCCGGGGCTGGAGGATCTGCGTGCCGCCGGGCTGCTCGATCCGGTCGATCTGGCGCTGGAGCGGATGGGTGAAGAGGATATGCCCGACGCGTCCCCGGATTCGAGTGAGGAGGAACGCGATTGAGCGCTTTCCTTTGCGTCATGGCCGCGTCACAATGCTCCGCCACGGCCCTCGCATCCCCGATCGGGGGCCATGCCATCGCTCGACCATTGCCGCTGGCCCATTGCCGCTGGTGATGCCAAAGCCTAGATAGATAGAAATTCCAGGAGACGTGCCATGGGCAGCTTTAGCCCGATCCACCTTCTCGTCCTCGCAGTCGTCGCGATCCTTCTGCTCGGCGGCGGGCGTTTTTCCAACCTGATGGGCGATGTCGCCAAGGGTGTGAAGAACTTCAAGAAGGGCATGGCCGAGGAAGACGAGACGCCTGCCAAGCCGTCGGCGCGTATCGAGGCGCAGAAGTCGGCCGAGCCCGCCTTCGATCGCGACGGCGAGCGCGTGCGCGACGATCGTTGATCTCGGTCCGTTAGAGCCAACAGCGGACTTTCATGTTCAACATCGATTCCAGCGAGTTCCTGCTGGTCGCCATCGTCGCGCTCGTCGTGATCGGTCCCAAGGACCTGCCCAAGGCGATGCGCGTCGTCGGCTATTGGGTGGGCAAGGCGCGCGGCGTCACGCGCCAGTTCCGCCAGGGCTTCGACAATATGGTCCGGGAGGCCGAGCTGGAGGAAATGGAGAAGCGCTGGGCCGCCGAGAATGAGCGGATCATGCGCGAACATGCCGCCGACACGCCTCCGCATGTCGATGCCGATGCGATGTCGTCTGCGACGACCCCGGCGGCGGCCTTGCCTGATCACACGGCGCCCGATCACACGACGCCCGATGCGACGCATGGCGATGCCCATGCGGATCACAGCGATCGGCCGGTGATGGTCGAAAAGCCCGTCGTCGCGCCCGCACCCGCCAGCGAGCATCCCTCGCGCGGCACCGAGGGGGCGGCATCGTGAGCGACCAGGAAGATATCGACGCCAGCCGCGCACCCCTGCTGGAGCATCTGATCGAGCTGCGTCGGCGGTTGCTCTACTGCATCATCGCGGTGGGCTTGGCCTTTGGCGTGTCGATGTATTTTTCGGAATTGATCTTCGGTTTCCTGGCTAAGCCGCTGCTGCGCGCCGGGCAGGGCACTTTGGTCTATACCCAGATTTTCGAGGCGTTCTTCGTCCAGGTGAAGGTCTCCTTCTTCGCCGCGATGATGATCTCCTTCCCGGTGATCGCCAACCAGTTGTGGCAGTTCGTCGCGCCGGGTCTGTACCGCAAGGAAAAGAAGGCGCTGCTGCCCTTCCTGCTGGCGACGCCCGTGCTGTTCCTGATGGGGGCGGCGATGGCCTATTACATCGCCATCCCGATGGCGCTGCACTTCCTGCTGGGTTTCGACGGCATGGTGGGCGGCGTGAAGCGCGAGGCGCTGCCCGCGATCGGCAATTACCTGTCCTTCGTCATGCAGTTCCTGTTCGCCTTCGGCCTGGCCTTCCTGTTGCCGGTGCTGCTGATGCTGCTGGAGCGGGCGGGGATCGTAACCCGCAAGCAGCTGATCGGCGCGCGGCGTTATGCGATCGTCGCGGCGACGGCCGTGGCGGCGGTGCTGACCCCGCCCGACCTTATGTCGCAGGTGCTGCTCGCGGTGCCGCTTATCATTCTCTACGAGCTGGCGATCATCGGCATCTGGTTCACCGAACGGGCGCGGTCGAAGCAGGCGGCCGTGGAAGAGGATGGGGACGCCGACGCGGTGGCGTGATCGGTTGTAGCTTGGAAGTGTGAGGGTCTCGGTGGAAGCCGAGGCCCTTTTGATTAGGCAGACAGGGCGTGGCCTTCGACTTCGCTCAGGCTGAACGGCGGTTGGGATTTTGCCCTTTCCCCCGCTGCGTTCAGCTTGAGCGCGGTCGAGGGCCACGGGTGGCAGCGCCGGCGTCCGTAATCGTCATGTCTGCCATGGGTGGAAAGCGGACAAATATCTATCCGACGCGATGTTCGATCATTTCACCCGCTTCGGGGTCAGTAGGCGTTCCGGTCGGCCAGTATCTGATCGGTGAACTGCGGCATGATCTCATAGAATATGCCTGCGACTTGTACCGCAATCTCGCTCTTCAGAAGCGGCATGGCCTTTGCCAGTGTCTGCGAAAGCTGCAGCGTGAAGGCGGCGTCGATCTCGTCGCGAGAGTGCGTAGCAACCGTCACGTCATCATGATAGAAACCCACCTGCTTCGATCGATCCAGCTCGATCCCAGCGACGCGTTCGAAAAATCGTCGCTCGTCCGAATTTATGAACGCGGTCGCCAGCTCAACCATCATCACCGGCTGGCTGACTTCACCCGCGAAGAACCTTCGGTAAAAGGGTAGCACTTTCTCGGCGATTAGCAGGCACGCGACCGCCATCTGCTTTTGGATATGAGCAGATCGCTTCTGCCTCGTAGTGGTCACGCCGAGCTGCTTCCAACGGACCTGGATGGCCTTGCCAAGTTCCTCCAAGGCGAGGACGTTCAGCGCAAATGCGCGCGGATATCGTTCCGCCTTTACCAGCAGAATCGCGTCGTCGATCAGGCCGCCGCAGTTCTCGATAATCGGCTGTATCGCCTTCAGATCGTCGTCTGTCATCGATCAGGTCCTGTTTATAGGTGACATGGCAGAGATACCCTCCGCCGTGGCCATGCTCTTCCGCCAGATACCGTAGCCATCTTACCCGCACCGATCGAGCCGGTACCCGCGGCGAATGTCCGCAAGTGGGCGGAAGCAGATCGTCCGGTCGATGGCGAAAATAAGGGAACCGCCCCCGCCCCAAGAAGAAAAGGGCCCCGGCGGAAACCCGCCGGAGCCCTTTCGCAATATCAGCCGGGTGAAGGCTTACTTCGCGTCGTTCGCCGTCTTGGCGACGGTGTTGCCCGCCGAGCTCACGTCGCGACCGACGCCCTCGACCGTGTTGCACGCGCTGACCAGCAGCGCACCGGCGACGATGGCCAGACCCATGAGCTTACGCATTCTCAGTCTCCTCGATGAATTCCGTCGCCGATCAATGCGTCAGGCGTGCAATCGTTCCGCCTCTGTTACGGACGCTGCATCAGATATCGGTGGAGGGAGGGCGAACGCCCTGAAAAGATTAAGGCCTGGAAGCGTCACCGGGGGGGGGAGGGTGGACGCTTCCAGGCCTATGGCTTGGACAGCGAGAGCGGGGGGGCATAAGTTCGCTATCCGAATAGCAGAACACATTGCCAAGGCAGGGGTTCCCGCCTTTTTGACGACCGCCGATCTTTTTTTCGAAAAGTTAGTCGCGCCCGACGATCGGGATGGCGATCTCATAGGCGCCGACCAGCGGATCGTGATGCAAGGACGCGCGAAGCTGCCGTGCCAGCGCTTCCATGACCCGGCCATAGCGCTTGCCGATCAGGTGGCGCAGTTCGTCCGTCTCGACCAGCGCGCGGGTGACGACGCGGACGACCGCGCGGCCCTCCTGCTCGGCGGGCTTGATCGCCACGCGAATCTGCGCGGCCGGATCGCAGTTCATCGCCAGCTCGATCGTCTCGGTGACGAGGAAGGCGACGGCGACGGCCACGTCCTGGTTGACCAACAGCGGCGCGACGTCGAGCGAGATGCCGATCCCGGCGGCGTTTTCCGGTGCGGTGGCGCGGATATTGGCGGCGAGTTCGCCGATCATCGTGCGCAGGTTGAGACCGCGATTTTCCTCCAGCTCGGCGAAATGGTGACGATGGACCACCGCCAGCGCATCGACCCGCCGCTGGATCGAGGAATAGGCGGCCATCGCCTCCGGCCCCGTCGCGCCGCGCGCATGGAAATTGATGAGGCTGGAGATGACCTGCAGGTTGTTCTTGACCCGGTGATGGACCTCGCGGGTCAGCTTGGTCTGGCGCACCAGCCCTTCGGCCAGGCCCGCCTCGTGCGTGGCGACGGTGCGGGTGATCGCCTCGAACGTGTCCGCCAGATCACGGATTTCCTGCGCGGGCGCGGCCTCGACCCCGGAAATGTCGAGAACCTCGCCTGGCTGATAGGTCGCGACGATAGCGCGCAACCGACGCAGCGGACGGATCAGCAGCCGGTCGACGATGAACCAGCCCAGCACGACGGCGGCCAGCCACATCAGCAGCGGCAGCGCGAGCGCGACGATCAGCGAGGACGTGATCGGTGCACTCGGCGTGGAAGTGCGCAGGACCAGCCCGGCAATGCCCAGCTCGGTCCGCATCGACTTCATCCGCTCCAGCGCACCCTGGCGGGAAAGCTGCTTGATAGGCAGCAACTCCCCGTCCAGTTCCAGCACCGACTCGATCGGGCTGGTCGGGTTGCTCTGGTCGACCAGCGACTGGAGGAAGGGCAGGGGGAAGAAGGCGCGGGCCTGGGCGCGGCCGTCCTGGCTGGCGACCGACAGGACCAACCCCTTGCCGGGGAGGATGTCGGCCCCGATCGGCGATCCGTCGACGGGCGTGGGCAAGGCCGCGGGCAGCGGATCGCCGCACAGGACCTTGCCCGCGCGGTCGGTGATGAGGAAACGCGCGCCGGTCATCGACTGCTGCGCAAACACGCCCTGGGCGCGCGCGCAACTCGGCATATCGAGCGGATCCTGGCCCATGGCGCGCACGGCAACGCGCAACGCCGTCATGTCGCCCATCAGCTCGGTGGCGATGGCGCGCGCGTCTTCATTGGCGGCGATACGCAACCGGCCGCTCGCCTCGCTATCCGCAAGCCTGGTCGTCTGGAGCGTCGCGAAGATCGCGATGGCGGCCAGAATGAACAGGGTGCTGCCCAGCACGAGCACGAGCTTCGCGCCCGTCGTAAGGCGGGGCGGGGCAGGGCGGAGGCGTTCGGGGGCCTCGATGTCTTGGGGAGGTGTGCTGGCCATTCAGCCGGACGTTCAGTCCAGCTTGCTGAGAAGGTCAAGCATCTCGGCAGGAACCTGCTCGTCCACCGTCTTCTGATACGCCTGGCGAAGGGCCGAGCCCGCATCTTTCTGACCGCCCTTCGGGGGCGTTTCGGACGGCGTGTTCTTCGTCTTGTTGCCCAAACTCAAAATATCCCCCTGCACGACCCACTAGCGGGGCAACCGACGCAATGGCGGCCATGGGCACTGCCGGTTGGCGTCATGCCTGGGCCATAGTTGATGTGGCGATGAAACCAAATTCGATCTTGTTGGTTCCCGATGCGATACGAAAAAACTAAAGGGCGCGTCCATAGGGTGTGTCGGATGGGGTTTTCGGGAAACGGCATTGAAAACATGCGCGGGGGTCAGCACATCAGGCGTCCGCGAATACCTCAGGGAGTGATTATTACCCATGTCGCTTGGACAGCAGCTTGCGCCCCATCTTCCCTTCCTGCGGCGCTATGGCCGGGCCCTGACCGGCAGCCAGATGCACGGCGACAAATATGTCCGCGCCACGCTGGAGGCGATCGTCGCGGCCCCGGACCAGTTTCCGCGCGACGTCGATCCGCGCCTTGGCCTGTACCGCATGTTCCAGGGCATCTGGTCGTCGGCCAATTACGATGAGCTGGACAATGACGGCATCGACGCCGACGGCAACGAAGGGCTGGCCCGCGCCCGCCTTGCCCGGATGACCCCGTTGTCGCGGCAGGCGCTGCTGCTGACCGCGATGGAGGGCTTCACGCCCGAGGACGCGGCCTATCTGATCGACGTGGAGCCAAGCGAGGTCGAGAACCTCGTCTCCGAGGCGCTGGCCGAAATCGAGAAGCAGACCCGCGCCCGTGTGCTAATCATCGAGGACGAGCCTATCATCGCGATGGATATCGAGACGATCGTGCGCGACCTGGGCCATGAAGTCACCGGTGTCGCCGTCACCCGTGACGAGGCCGTGGCGCTGGCCATGGAGGATCGCCCCGGCCTGGTGCTCGCCGACATCCAGCTGGCCGATGACAGCTCGGGCATCGACGCGGTCAAGGACATCCTGGCCGAGTTCGAGGTTCCGGTGATCTTCATCACCGCCTTCCCCGAGCGCCTGCTGACCGGCGAGCGTCCGGAGCCGACCTTCCTGATCACCAAGCCGTTCCAGCGGTCGACCGTGAAGGCCGCGATCAGCCAGGCGCTGTTCTTCGACCAGAGCACCATCCCGGCCGAATAAGAAAGACCTACAGTTACGGACCCAAAACGGTTGAGAGGCGTTGAGGTGAACATGGCTGATTCCAATGAACCCATTCATGTCGCCAAAGAGGATGCCAGGGCAGGGTCGACACCGCATGTGACGCGGTACATCCTGCCCATCTCGCTGGTGCTCGTGATCGCGATCTTCGCCTTTCTGGTGCTGCGCTGACACGAGCCTCCTCGATTAGCCCTTTGGGACGGCTGGCTATTTCAGGGTTGGCCCCTTATGTTTCGAAACGGTCGCGAGGGCGGCCGTTTCCGATGATCGGATTTTCATGACGCAGCCAATGACGCGGGACGAATTCGAGGACGACGCACCCGATGCGCCCGTCGAGCACGTCGCGCTCCCCGACTCTGAGTTCAAGGCGGAACTGGCGCGCGTCATCCCCCATCTTCGCGCCTTCGGCCGCTCGCTTTCGGGCAGCCGCGATCTGGCCGACGATTTGGTGCAGGAAACGCTGTTAAAGGCATGGGCCGCGCGTAAGCGGTTCCAGGCGGGTACGAACATGCGCGCCTGGACCTTCATCATCCTGCGCAACCTGTACCTGTCGCAGATGCGTCGCGCGCGCTTCAAGGGCGAATGGGACGATCTGGTCGCCGACCGCATTCTGGCGGCCCCGGCCAGCCAGGACCGCCATGTCGAACTGGGCGACATGCAGCGTGCTCTGATGCACCTGCCGCAGCCGCAGCGCGAGGCGCTGATTCTGGTCGGTGCCGGTGGTTTCGCCTATGAGGAGGCGGCCGAGATCTGCAATGTCGCGGTGGGTACGATCAAGAGCCGCGTGGCGCGTGGTCGCGTGGCGCTGGAGGCGATTCTGACCGAGGGCTCGCTGCCTTCGCGCCGTCTGCACGAAACGGACAGCAGCAAGACCGCGCTGGACAGCATCATGGGTGATGTCGACCAGTTGAGCGGCGGGCGGTAAGCGCCTTTACTTTCTGGCTTAAATAGATGGCCGCCCCGGTTCTCAACGGGGCGGCCTTTTTATTTCGGGAACGCTCGGCTTGACAGTGATCGCGAGACCTTGTCCGATCCGGTCATGCGCATGCTGTCCCTGATCGTCTCCGCCTTTCTGCTGACAGCGGCCACGCCGCCGGTCCCTGAAGTCCTGAAGCCGTATATCAAAGGCGATCGCTTCGATCCGGGTGATTACAAATGGATGAAGGGGCGCTTTCCGGACGCGACGCCCGAGGAAAAGGCGCAGGACAAGCAGGTCAGCGAATGGCTGATCGCCTGCTATGAAGACGACTTGGCGGCGTTCCGAGTTGAGCTTCGTACTCTGGGTATCGCCGATCCAAAATTGATCAACACCACCAGTCGCAATCTCCTCTGCTCGCAAGTGGCATCGGTGCCGGACGTGCACCACTGGACGAGCTTTGACGCATTTCAGCGCTCGGTCGACAAGGCCGCGCCGATCGCCGACGCCTATTTGATCGCGGTGAAAGTGGCCAAGGCCATGGGCGCAGCCAAGACGCCAAAATTGCATGACATTCTGATCGCCCGTCCCCTCGGCGAGCAGATGCTGCGGGTAGGCGCGGGTTGGGGCGAGGGCGATATGGCGGGCGCGCCTGCTGTTTCCGACGACGTTCAGGCGGTGATCGTATCGCGGCTATTGTTGGCTGCTGCCGTCGAGGATCATGATAACACTCAGTGGCTCAAGGCCTTGGTTGCGAGGCAGGGTTGGCCGAAGCGCTCCGAGATCGGCGAGGATGCCGCCGAACAGGCTTGGCTGCTTGTGCAACATGCGGATGCCGATCCGGCTTTCCAACTCTCATCATTGCGTTTGATGGAGCCGCTCATGGCGAAAGGAGAGGTTTCGAAAGACGATTATGCCTATCTGTATGACCGCGTGATGCTGAAGATCGCGGGCAAGCAGCGTTATGCGACGCAGGCGATGTGTGACAATGGTAGGCGCGTGCCGCAGCCTCTCGAGGATGAAAAGGCCGTCGACCGGCTGCGTGCGGACGTCGGCCTGGCGCCTGTAGCAGTCTATCTGGCCGGAATGGATCAAACCTATGGTCGCTGCCCACCCGGCCAGCCGCGATAGTCCCTCAGGAGCGTGGTGAACGCCGGTCCAGCCGCGCCAATAGCCGCACCCAGTGATCCGGTAACCGCACCGGCCGGGAATAGGCCGAGCGGAGCGCACAGCCGATATCGTCCGTGCGCTGCGGCGCGCGGACGATGCGGATGTCGCTGGTCCCGGATTCGGTGCTCATCATGGCAACATAACCGATCGCGGCTTGACAAGTTGCAAATCATCTGATGCGTATTTGTTAACGGGATCGAAAATGTTTCTTTCGCCACACCCCGCAGGGTAGAAGCGGGGGCATGAGCAGCCTGTCCTCGTCCATCTTGCCCGATGCCGTCGCCCGTGCCCGTCGGCATTCGTCCTTTCTGGCGATGCTGCTCGACCGGGAGCCCGAAATCGAGGCGGCGGCGCTGGCCGGAGAGTTACTCCCGCCGCCCGTCGTGGCGGAGCATTTGCCGGTCGGCACCCGGCTGCGTCGCGAGCGGCGCGCGCTAGCGCTCACCGTCGCGCTCGGCGATCTGTCCGGGCTGTACGACCTGACCGAGGTGACGCACCGGCTGACCGATTTCGCCGACCGGTCCCTCGACCGTGCGATCTGCGCCGCAATCGAGGAGCGCACGCCGGGCGCGGAGCCGGTCGGTTTCGCCGCCATCGCGCTGGGCAAGCAGGGCAGCCGCGAACTCAACTATTCCTCCGATATCGATCCCATCCTGATCTTCGACCCCCAGACGCTGCCCCGCCGTCCGCGCGAGGAACCGGAGGGTGCGGCGGTGCGCATCGGCAAGCGGGTCGTCGAATTGCTCCAGGCGCGCGACGGCGAGGGCTATGTGCTGCGCGTGGACCTGCGGCTTCGGCCCTCGCCCGAAGCGACGCCGATCGCGATCCCCGTGGAGGGGGCGATCGCCTATTATGAAAGCCAGGCGCTGACCTGGGAACGGGCGGCGTTCATCCGCGCGCGGGCGGCGGCGGGCGACCTCGCGCTGGGGCAGCGTTTCCTGGATGCGATCCGCCCATTCGTGTGGCGGCGTGCGCTCGATTTCGGCGCGGTCGGCGAGATTCGCGACCTGACCCGGCGCATCCGCGACCATCATGCGCAGGGGCAAGCGATGGGGCCGGGTTATGACCTGAAGCGCGGGCGCGGCGGCATCCGTGAGATCGAATTCTTCGCGCAGATTCACCAGTTGATCCATGGCGGCCGCGACCCCGTGCTACGGGCACCCGCCACCCGCGACGCGCTGGCGACACTGGCCGAGTCGGGGCGGATCGATGCGGGGCAGGCGGCGGCGCTGACCGACGCCTATGTCCTGCTGCGCACGATCGAGCACCGGGTCCAGATGATCGACGATCGCCAGACCCATCAACTGCCGTTCGGCGACGGGCTGGGCCGGGTCGCGCAACTTCACGGACTGGCGGATGGCGATGCGCTGATCGCCATGCTGGCACCCGTCACCGAACGGGTCGGGCGCTTCTACGACGCGCTCGACGCCGACGAGCGACCCCGCCTGCCGCATGACCCGGTCCTGCTGAACGCGCGGCTGGCGGCGGCGGGGTTGCACGATATCGAGGCGGCGGCGCGGCGGATCGCGGCATGGCGTGGCGGCGACTATCCCGCGCTCCGCAGCCCGGCGGCACGCGAGGCGCTGGACGCGGTGCTGCCCACACTGGTCGAAGCACTCGCAGAGGCCCCCGATCCCGATGCCGCGATCCTGAAGCTCGATTCGCTGTTCGAGCGGATGACGAGCGCGATCAACATCTTCCGCCTGCTCGAGGCGCGGCCGGGGCTGGCCAGCCTGACCGTCGCGATCCTCAGCCATGCCGCACCGCTGGCGGCAGAGCTGGCGCGGCGGCCCGCGCTCCTCGATGGGCTGATCGATGCCTCCGCCTTCGAGCCGTTGCCCGCCGTGAAGTTCCTCGAACGCGCGATGCGCGGCGGCGAGAGCGGGCAGGATTATCAGGATCGCCTCGACCATGTCCGCCGCGTCGTCGGCGAATTGCGGTTCGCGCTGGGGGCGCAGATCGTAGCGGGGCGGGCCGATCCGCTCGAGGTGGCGGGTGGCTATGCGCGTGTCGCGGAAGCGGCGGTCGGCGTCTTGGCGCAGGCGACGGTGAACGAATTCGTTGCGGCGCATGGCCGGGTGCCGGGTAGCGAATTGGTGATCCTGGCGCTCGGGCGGATGGGGGGCGCGGCGCTGACCCACGCCTCCGACCTCGACCTCGTCTATCTGTTCACCGGCGATTTCGCGGGCGAGTCCGATGGGCCGAAGCCGCTGGGAGCGACGCTCTATTACAACCGGCTGGCACAGCGGGTGACGGCGGCGCTGTCGGTGCCGACCCAGGCGGGGCCGCTCTATCCGGTCGACACGCGGTTGCGGCCATCTGGCACGCAGGGGCCGCTGGTGGTCTCGGTCGAGAGTTTCGCGCGGTATCAACGCGAAGACGCCTGGACCTGGGAGCATATGGCCTTGACCCGTGCCCGGCCGATCTTCGGTTCGGCGGAAGCGCGGGCGGAGGTGGCGGCGATCGTCGCCGATGTGCTGAACGGCAACCGACCCGCCCGCGACGTGGCGACCGAGGCGGGCGAGATGCGCGCGGAGATGGCGCGGCACAAGCCGCCGCAAGGACCGCTCGACATCAAGCTGTTGCCTGGCGGACTGGTCGACCTGGAGTTCGCAGTGCACCGGGTGCAGTTGATCCATCGGACCGGGTTCGACCCCGATCTGGGCCGGGCCATCGGCGCGCTGGTGGCGCAGGGACTGATGCCGCCGTCCATGGCGCAGGCGCATGACGTGCTGACTCGCGCGCTGGTGTCCTTCCGCCTGTTGGTGCCCGATGGGCAGGAGCCGCCCGAGCCGACCCGCCCGCTGATCGCGCGCGCCATGGGCCTGCCCGATTGGGCGACGGTGGTTGCCACGCTGAAGGCGACACGGCAGGAGGTCGCCCGAGTCTGGCATGGAGAAGGTGATGCAGCAGGGTGACGCAATTCCGGCGGTGACGGTCACCACCGCGAATGACGAAAAGCTGGCGCTGGGCGATCTGACCGGGCCGCTCGTCGTCTATTTCTACCCCAAGGACGACACCAGCGGCTGCACGCGCGAGGCGCAGGACTTCACCGCACTGGCGGCGGACTTTGCGGGCGCGGGCGTGCGGGTGATCGGCATTTCCAAGGACAGCCCGGCCAAGCACCGCAAGTTCACCGAAAAATACGCGCTGGCGGTCGAACTGGTCAGCGACGAGGACGGCACGGCCTGCGAGGCGTTCGGCGTCTGGGGCGAGAAGAAGCTATACGGCAAGACCTATATGGGCATCGAGCGGGCGACATTCCTGTTCGATCGTGACGGCAAGCTTGCCCAGAGCTGGCGCAAGGTGAAGGTGCCCGGCCATGCCGAGGCCGTGCTGGAGGCGGCGCGCGTACTTTGACGACGATTGCCCAAGCCTGCGCAGCCGTCCTGCGCGAAAGCGATCCGCTGGCCAAGGTTCGGCTGGCGCGGGCGGTGGCGCGCGGCTGGCGTCGCGGCGCTCTGGCGCATGACTTCGACGTGGCGATGCCCGATGCGCCGGGGCGACCCGACCGACCCGAATTGCTGCCGCCCAACCGCATGCCCAAGCGCGGGCGGGGTGGTTCGGAAAAGGGGCGGATCGCGCTGCTCCACGCGCTGGCGCATATCGAGTTCGCGGCGATCGACCTGGCCTTCGACGCGGCGGGCCGGTTCGGCGGGCAGTTCCCGCGCACCTTCGTCGACGACTGGATTTCGGTCGGCGCGGATGAGGCGATGCACTTCGCCGTCCTGCATCGGCGGTTGAAGACCTTGGGGTCGGGTTACGGCGAACTGCCTGCCCATGCGGGCCTCTGGGAAGCGGCGGAGGAGACCGCGCATGACGCCATGGCGCGGCTGGCCGTCGTGCCGATGGTGCTGGAGGCGAGGGGCCTCGACGTCACGCCGGAGACGGTCGCACGCTTTCGGGCGGGGGGCGACGAGGCGTCGGCGCGCATCCTCAACCGCATCTATACCGACGAGATTCGCCATGTCGGATTCGGCGCGAAATGGTTCGGTTATCTGGCCGCCGGGCATGACATCGAGCCCGCCGAGCATTGGCGAATGCTGGTCCGCCGCCATTTTCGGGGGGCGGTTAAGCCACCGTTCAACGTTTCGGCGCGCGATACAGCCGGTTTGACGCGTGATTTCTATGCGCCTCTTGCGGACGAGGAACCCATAAAGGCACAAGCTGACCGTCTGTAACGCGGTGGGGCTGCGACACAGCATAGGATGAACGAAGCCGGGCTTTTCCGACTGCGGGATCGTTCGGCGACAAGGGTTCGGGGTTCGATGAATCAACTGGCACTCTCGGGTAAATCGATTGCATCGCGCGTCCGCTCTGTTTTCCTTGCTACCCTGATCGTCGGTTTTTCGGGCGGTCTGTCCGGCCAGATGGCGATGGCTCATTCGGCACCCGCCGCTCCGGCCGCCAAGGCCAATGCCGCCGTTGGGGGCGAGTTCATTCCCGCCAACAGCGCCGAAGCCTCGGCCGACCTCCGTACCGACCAGCAGTTCCGCACCCTGTTCCAAACCTGGAAGAAGATGGACGCCCGTCCGAACGGCGTCATCGCGATCCCCTCGGTCCATCCGGTCGAAAAGCTCCAGTTCACCAGCAATTTCGGCATCCGCTCCGACCCGTTCCGCGGCACCGCCGCCATGCATGCCGGGGTCGACATCCCCGGTCCGGTCGGCACCCCGATCTATGCCACCGCCGACGGCATCGTCGATCATGCGGGCTGGCAGGGCGGTTATGGCAATCTGGTCGAGGTCAATCATGGCAAGGGCATTGCGACCCGCTATGGTCACCTGTCGAAGATCCTGGTCGCCGACGGCGCCCGCGTGACGCGCGGCCAGTTGATCGCGCTGATGGGCTCGACCGGCCGTTCGACCGGCCCGCACCTCCATTATGAGGTCCGCATGGACGGCCATGCCGTCAACCCGATCCCCTTCCTAACCACCGGCGATTATCTGACCGCGTCGCAGGATCACGCGATCCACCAGATTCCCGTCTCGACCGACGGCCCGGCGGCGCAGGACTGAAGTTTATTCCTCCCGTGTAAGGGGAGGGGGACCGCTCGCAGAGCGGTGGAAGGGGATGGCGGCTAGAGGCGCCCTTTGCGGAAGCGCCCCTCCGTCAGACCTTCGGTCTGCCACCTCCCCGTACCGGGGAGGATTTAGTGGGATTGCCCCACTCGCCCCTCGCGCCTATCTCACCCCCATGGCCACCAGCATTTCCGAAATCGCGCTGACCCCGGCCGCCGCGGCGCGTGTCGCGACGATCGCCGAGCGGCAGAACAAGCCCGCCATCCTGCGTCTGTCGGTCGAAGGCGGCGGCTGTTCGGGCTTCCAGTACAAGTTCGGCCTGGCCGATGCGCCCGCCGAGGATGATTCGGTGGCGCAGACCGATGGCGTGACGCTGGTCGTCGACAGTATCAGCCTGGATCTCGTGCGGGGCGCGCAGGTCGATTATGTCGAGTCCCTCGGCGGCGCGGCGTTTCAGGTGAAGAACCCCAACGCGGCCTCGGGCTGCGGCTGCGGCACCAGCTTCTCGGTCTGACGTGAAGATCACCACTTACAACGTCAACGGGATCAAGGCCCGTCTGCCCCGCCTGCTCGAATATCTGGCCGAAGCGGATGCGGATATCGTCTGCCTTCAGGAACTGAAGGCCAGCGACGAAACCTTTCCGATCAAGGACATCGAGGCCGCCGGATATGGGGCGGTCTGGCACGGGCAGAAGAGCTGGAATGGCGTCGCGGTCCTCGCGCGCGGTGCCCAGCCGGTCGAGCGGCAGCGCGGGCTGGCGGGCGAGGATGAGGACGAACATAGCCGCTACCTCGAATGCGAGGTGAACGGTCTGGTCGTAGCCTCGCTCTATCTGCCCAACGGCAATCCCCAGCCGGGGCCGAAATTCGATTACAAGCTGCGCTGGATGGAACGGCTGGCGAGCCGCGCGCGGGCGTTGCTGGCGGAGGAAGTGCCCGCCGTGCTGGCCGGGGACTATAACGTTATCCCCCATGATGATGACACCTTCTCCGTCCCCGCCATGGCGAGCGACGCGCTGATGCAGCCGGAAAGCCGTCAGGCCTATCGCAGGTTGCTGGCGCAAGGGTGGACGGACTCGCTACGGACGCGCGCGCCCAAGGGCGGGGTATGGACCTTCTGGGACTATCAGGCCGGGTCGTGGCAGCGCGATGCGGGGTTCCGTATCGACCATTTGCTGCTCAGCCCGCAGGCCGCCGACCGGCTGGTCGATGCAGGCGTCGACAAGAGCTATCGCGGGCGGGAAAAGGCGAGTGATCATGCCCCGACCTGGGTGAAGTTGCGCGATAAATAATTCCTCCCCTGCAAGGGGAGGTGGCAGGCCAAAGGCCTGACGGAGGGGTGTCACGGCCGATGGCGTGACCCATCGCTGGCGGTTACACCCCTCCACCACCGCTTCGCGGCGGTCCCCCTCCCCTTGCAGGGGAGGAATAGTTCGAACAGAGACCACCCATGCGCCGTGCCGTTTCCCTCTTGCTGCTGACCCTCGCCATCACCGCCTGCGATCAGCGCGGAAGTGCCGACGCGCGCCTTGCCGACGCCGACGCGCAGGAGCGCTCCCGCCAGGAGAAGGTCGCAAAGGACATGGTCGCGCAGACCGAGGATCAGGTGCGGGTCAAGATGCTGGAACAGCGTGTGGCGGCGCTGGAGGCGCAGGTGGCGGCGATGCAGGGGGATCGCAAGCTGCTGGATGCGCAACTGGTCGAGCAGAGGCTGAACCAGATCGAGGCGGGGCGTGTGGGGGCGGATAATCCGGTGCCTGCGGCCACGCCGACGCCCGCAGCGACACGTGCCCAGGGTCGCGCACCAGCTGCGGCCCAAAATCCGTCCCAGCCACCGCCCGCGCGCAAGCCGCTGGTCCTGGACCTGCGATAGCGGCGCGGGCGGTGAGGGGTTACGCCCCGGCGCGGTGGCCGGGGCGTTGCCAAAGGCTTACTTCTTCAGGTGCGCCGAGATGAACTTGTTCATCTCGAACATGGTGCACTTGTCCTTGCCGAACACCTTCTTCAGCTTGTCGTCGGCCAGGATTTCCCGCTTGTTTTCGGGGTTCTGCAGGTTGTTGGCCTTGATATAGTCCCACACCTTGCTGATGACCTGGCTGCGCGGCAGCTTCTCGTTGCCGACGATCGCGCCCAGTTCCTCGGACGGCTGGACCGGGGCGTGGATGCCGGTGCCCGTGGTTGCGGTGGCCATGATGTTCCTTCCTATAATCCTTCAGCGTCCCAGCCCTTTGGCGGGACGCGCGTGAATCACGCTTTCTTCAGCGCGTCCGCCTTGTGCGCTGCCTTTCCGCCATTGTCACTCTCTACTATGTATTGCGGTTCGTCCTTCGACGCACGGACGGTATGGCCCTTGATGGTCGTGTCGCTGGTCTGCTTCTTGACGACCTTGCCCTCGGCCGTGCCGCCATGGCTGTTCCATTCGACATGATCGCCTTTTTTGAACTCGGTCATCGTCGCTCTCCTGGGGTTGTGATCGGCATCAATCCCTCGAGGCTTTCGTTGGTTGCACCGGCGCGCGCCACGGGGCATCAGGGCGGCCAGCCAAGGAGACAGGAACCCCATGAAGACCCGCGCAGCCGTCGCCTTCGAAGCCAAGAAGCCGCTCGAAATCGTCGAACTCGATCTGGAAGGCCCCAAGGCCGGCGAGGTCCTGGTCGAGATCATGGCGACCGGCATCTGCCACACCGACGCCTATACGCTCGACGGGTTCGACAGCGAGGGCATCTTCCCCAGCGTGCTGGGCCATGAAGGCTGCGGCATCGTGCGCGAGGTGGGCGCGGGCGTCACGTCCGTGGTGCCGGGCGACCATGTCATCCCGCTCTACACCCCCGAATGCCGCCAGTGTAAGTCGTGCCTGTCGGGCAAGACGAACCTGTGCACCGCGATCCGCGCCACGCAAGGGAAAGGCCTGATGCCCGACGGCACGACGCGGTTCAGCTATAAGGGGCAGCCGATCTTCCATTATATGGGCTGCTCGACCTTCTCGAACTTCACCGTCCTGCCCGAGATCGCGGTCGCCAAGATCCGCGAGGACGCGCCGTTCGACACGAGCTGCTATATCGGCTGCGGCGTGACGACGGGCGTGGGCGCGGTGGTCAACACCGCCAAGGTGCAGCCGGGCGAGAATATCGTCGTCTTCGGACTGGGCGGCATCGGCCTGAACGTCATTCAGGGCGCGAAGCTGGCGGGCGCCGGGCGGATCATCGGCGTCGACATCAACCCTGACCGTGAGGAATGGGGTCGCCGCTTTGGCATGACCCACTTCCTCAACTCCAAGGGGCTGAGCCGCGAGGAGACGATCGCCAAGGTGCTGGAACTGACCGATGGCGGCGCGGACTACAGCTTCGATGCGACGGGCAATACCGAGGTGATGCGTACCGCGCTGGAGTCCTGCCATCGCGGCTGGGGCACGTCGATCATCATCGGTGTGGCCGAGGCGGGCAAGGAGATCAGCACGCGGCCGTTCCAGCTGGTCACGGGCCGCAACTGGCGCGGCACGGCGTTCGGCGGTGCGCGCGGTCGCACCGACACGCCCAAGATCGTCGACTGGTATATGAACGGCAAGATCGAGATCGACCCGATGATCACCCACCGCCTGACGCTGGAGGAGATCAACAAGGGCTTCGACCTGATGCACGCAGGCGAGAGCATCCGCAGCGTGGTGATCTTCTGATGTTCAGCCATGTCATGCTGGGGGCCGACGACATTGCGGCGGCCAAGCGCTTCTACGATGCGACGTTGGGCGTGCTGGGCGCGGCCGAGGGTGTGGTCGATGCGGCGGGACGGCTGGTCTACAGCCATAATGGCGGCCGCTTCCTGATCTCCAGGCCGATCAATGGCGAGCCGGCGACCCATGCCAATGGCGCGACGCTGGGCTTTGCGATGGACTCGCCGGAGCAGGCCGATGCCTGGTTCGCGGCAGGGCTCGCGAACGGTGGCACCGCGATCGAGGATCCGCCCGGCATCCGCAACGTGCCGGTCGGCAAGGTCTATCTGGCTTACTTGCGCGATCCGACCGGCAACAAGCTGTGTGCACGGCATCTGGTGGAGGCGGCCTGATGTATACGCATGTCATGGTCGGATCGAACGACATCGCGCGTTCCAAGGTCTTTTACGACGCACTGTTCGCCGCGCTGGGTGGTCAGCCGGGGATGCAGATGGGCGAGCGCCTGCTCTATCGGCATAACGGCGCGGCCTTCATGGTGACGCGCCCCATCGACGGAGAGGCCGCGACCTTTGCCAATGGCGGGACCATCGGGCTGGGCGCGGCCGATCCGGCACAGCTCGATGCCGCCCATGCGGCGGCCGTGGCGAATGGGGGCACCGCGATCGAGGCGCCGGTGGGCGAGCGTCAGACGCCGATGGGTCCGGCCTATCTTGGCTATCTGCGCGATCCGGACGGCAACAAGCTCTGCCTGGGCTGCCGCCTGCCAGCCCCCGCACCTGCCGCATGAGCGACTATATCCTGACGTTGGCGTGCCAGGACCGGGTCGGCATCGTCGCCGCCGTGTCGGGTGCGCTGGCGGGGATCGATGGCTTCATCCTCGACAGCCAGCAATATGCCGATCTGGAGACGGGGCGCTTCTTCCTGCGCATCGTCTTCACCGGCCAGGGAGAGCGTTTCCCGACCTCGGTCGAGGGGGTGCGCGCGGCGCTGGCCGAGCCTGCCGCACGGTTCGGCTTCGACTGGCATGTCGCGCCCGCCACCGAGCGGCCCCGGATGCTGATCGCGGTGTCGAAGGGCTCGCACTGCCTGAACGACCTGCTGCATCGCTGGCGGACCAACACGCTGCCGGTCGAGATCGTCGGCGTCGTATCCAATCACGATAGCTTGCGGCCGTTGGTCGAATGGCACGGCCTGCCCTGGCATCATCTGCCGGTCGACAACAGCAATCGCGCCCAACAGGAAGCGGCGATGCTGGCGCTGATGGAGGAAAGCCGCGCCGATTATCTCGTCCTCGCCCGCTATATGCAGGTCCTGGGCGAGCGGCTGGTCGCGGCCCTTCCGGGGCGATGCATTAACATCCATCACAGCTTCCTGCCCGGCTTCAAGGGCGCACAGCCCTATCACCGCGCCCATGCGCGCGGTGTGAAGCTGATCGGCGCGACCGCGCATTTCGTGACGGCGGACCTGGACGAGGGGCCGATCATTGAACAGGCGGTCGAGCGCGTCGATCACCGCGCCAGCGTCGACGACCTGATCCGTATCGGCCGTGATATCGAGGCGCAGGTACTGGCCCGCGCGGTCGCCTGGGTGGGCGAGCGGCGGGTGTTCCTCAATGACAACCGGACGGTGGTGTTCCGATGACGATCGAGACGATGTCGACCTCGAAGGCGCATGGCGGCGTGCAGGGCGTGTACGCGCATGACAGCGAGGCGACGGGCACGCGCATGACCTTCTCGGTCTTCGTGCCCGAGCATGAGGAGGGGGAGACGCTCCCCGTCCTCTGGTATCTGTCGGGGCTGACCTGCACCCATGCCAATGTCACCGACAAGGGCGAGTATCGAGCCGCTTGCGCCGAGCACCGGGTGATCTTCATCGCGCCCGACACCTCGCCGCGTGGGGAAGGTGTGGCGAATGACGACGCCTATGACATGGGGCAGGGGGCTGGCTTCTACGTCGATGCGACGCAGGAACCCTGGGCACCGCATTTCCAAATGCGAACCTATATCGAGCAGGAACTGCCCGCGCTGATCGCCGAGCATTTCCCGGTTGCCGATATGGGCGCGCAAGCGATCACCGGCCACTCGATGGGCGGCCACGGCGCGCTGACCATCGGCCTTCGCCATCCGGATCGCTTCCGCAGCGTGTCCGCCTTCGCCCCCATCGTCGCGCCGTCCCAGGTTCCCTGGGGTGAGAAGGCTCTGGGCGGCTATCTGGGGCAGGACCGAGTCGCGTGGCGACAGGCGGATGCCGTCGCCTTGATCGAGGACGGCGCGCGACTGCCCGACCTACTGGTCGACCAGGGCGATGCCGACCAGTTCCTGACCGAGCAGTTGCGTCCCGGACTGCTCGCCGAGGCGTGTGACAAGGCGGGGATCGCCCTGACGCTGCGGATGCAGCCGGGGTATGATCACAGCTATAATTTTATCTCGACGTTCATGGCCGACCATGTCGCTTGGGCGGCCGAGCGGCTGCGCGGGTAATCCCCCAACCGCCGTTCAGCCTGAGCGAAGTCGAAGGCCAAGGGAATCCGCTTAGGTTCAGTCGTTGTCGCGTGGCCTTCGACTTCGCTCAGGCCGAACGGGTGTGGGGGATCGCAGGGCACCGCCGCGAGTTTTTGCACCCGCGCAATCGATACGCTATCGCACCGGCTTTGACGTAAAGGACAGAATATGAGCTGCGCGCATGGCGATCCGGAGGATGGCGACCTGATGGGCGCGGACGGCAAGATCGCCGTGCCCGACCATGTCGCCGATGCCATCCGCACGCTGATCGCCTGGGCGGGCGACGATCCCACGCGCGAGGGGCTGATCGATACCCCGAAGCGCGTCGCGCGGGCGTGGCGCGAATATTGCGGCGGCTATGGCGACGATCCCGCCGTGCACCTGTCGCGGGTGTTCGAGGAGGTCGGCGGCTATGACGAGATCGTGCTGCTGAAGGACATTCCCTTCCAGTCGCATTGCGAGCACCACATGGCGCCGATCATCGGCCGCGCGCATATCGCCTATCTGCCGCGCAACCATGTCGTCGGCATTTCCAAGCTGGCGCGCGTGCTGCATGGCTTTGCGCGTCGCTTGCAGGTGCAGGAGCGGCTGACCGCCGAGGTCGCCGACTGCATCTGGGAGAATCTCAAGCCGCTGGGCGTCGCGGTGGTGATCGAGGCGACGCATGGCTGCATGACCTCGCGCGGGGTACGCACGCCGGGCGTGTCGATGGTGACGAGCCGGATGATGGGCGTGTTCCGCGACGACGATCGCAGCCGCAAGGAAGTGCTTTCGCTCATGGGCATGGCCGGATGATCAGGCGTACCGTGCTGGTGACCGGCGCGGCCAGGCGGCTGGGCGCGAGTATCGCCCGGCGGCTGGCGGCGGTCGGGCATCGACCGGTGATCCATTATAACGGCTCGGGCGAGGATGCGGCGGCGCTGGCGGCGGAGCTGGATGCGCCGATGGTGCAAGGCGACCTGTCACGGATCGACGCGATCGACGCGCTATTCGCCCGTGCGCGGGAAGCGGCGGGTGGGCCGATCGACGGGCTGGTCAACAGCGCCTCGGCCTTCGAGTTCGACCGGCCGCCGGAGACGGATGCGGGCCTGATGGCGAAACTCTATGCGATCAACGCCGCCGCGCCCGCGCTGCTCGCCTCGGCGCTGGCACGACAGGATGACGTGGCGGACGGCGCGGTGGTCGACATCCTTGACCAGAAGCTGGCCAACCCCAATCCCGACTTCTTCGCCTATAGCTGCGCCAAATTCGCCTTGGCGGGGGCGAACACGATGCTGGCCCAGGCGCTTGGGGCCCGCATCGCGGTGAACGCGGTGGCCCCCGGCCTGACGCTGCAAAGCGGCGACCAGGGCGATGCCGAATTCGCCGAGGCGGCGACGAAGAACCTGCTCGGCCGCCCGATCGGCGCGGGGGCGGTGGCGGAGGCGGTGTCCTTCCTCCTCGGCGCGCGGGGGCTTCGCGGACAGACCCTGTATGTCGATTGTGGCCAGCGTTTCTGCCGCCGCGACGGCGATGTGATGTTCGAGGGACGGGCATGACGGCGACCTATCGGATCCTGCTCGACGAAATGACGGTCGCGATGCATCTGGGCATCTACCCGCATGAGGTCGCACCCCAGCCAGTCCGCCTGTCGGTCGCGATGACCGTCACCTATCCCGCCGCGCCCAGCGTCGACCGGATCGAGGAAGTGCTGGACTATGACTTCCTGCGCGAAGGCATATTGGCGATGGCGCGCGGCCCCGGCTTCGCATTGCAGGAAAGCCTGTGCGAGGCGGTGGCGGCGCTATGTCTTGCCGATCCGCGCGTGACGGCGGTGACGGTGCGGTCGACCAAGACCGATATCTATCCCGATGCCCGCATCGGCTGCGAGATAGAGCGCAGCCGCTGACACCGGACGGCTTGTCACGATAATATCACGCAACTGTCATCAATCTGTTGCGAAACGGCCCGGAGCCGTCCTAAGTCGCCGCCGCAAAAAGGGCGGAATAGCATGGCGATCAACTCGATACCCCAGCGGACCGGTACCGGGATCGCCGCCGCGATGATGCTGGCCCTCTGCCCGGCACCCGCCGCAGCGCAGACCGTGCAGGAATTACAGCGCCAGATCGACGAACTGAAGGCGCAGATCAAGGCGTTGACCGATGCGCAGAAGGGCGCGACGGCGGCCGTTCCGACTGCCCCCGTCGCCGCATCCGCCCCGCCGGTCGTGGCCGCGGTGCCGGTCGCACCCCTGCCTACTCCGGCCCCTGTGCCGCAGCGGGTGGCGAGCGCACCCAAGCCGGTATCGTCACGGACGCCCTGGTATGAGCGTATGCGTCTGCGCGGCTATACGCAGCTTCGCTATAACGCCCTGCTGGACAGCGAAAACGCGCCGGGGACCAACGGCTCGCGCCTGCGCTCGGTGCACGACGCCTCGATCAACGATGACGGCGGCTTCCTGCTTCGCCGTGTCCGGCTGGTGCTGCAGGGCGATATCACCGACCGGCTGCAACTCTATTTCCAGCATGACTTCGGCGCGGCGGTGAACAACCAGTCGAGCACCGAGCGGCGCGAGAATTTCGGCCAGTTGCGCGATGTCTATGCCGACTGGTTCCTCGACCCCGAACGCCGCCTGCGCCTGCGCTTCGGCCAGTCCAAGGTGCCGTTCGGCTGGGAGAATCTGCAATCCTCGTCCAACCGCCTGCCGCTCGATCGATCGGATGCGATCAACAGCGGCGTGCCCGGCGAGCGCGATGTCGGGATCAACGTCTATTACACGCCTGCGCCCGTTCAGGCGATCTGGGACCGGCTGACCAAGGACAAGCAGAAGCTGTTCGGCAATTACGGTGCCTTCGGCCTGGCCGTCTATAACGGGCAGGGGACCAACCGGACCGAGCGGACCGACAATCTGATGAAGGTCGCGATGGCGACCTGGCCCTTCGCGCTCGACGGGCTGGGGCCGTTGTTCCGCGACCAGGTGCTGGAGGTCGGCGGCTCGGCGATGTTCAACCGTTTCCGGCCCGAACTGCGCAGCGGCGGGGTCAGTTCGGTCGACTATCGCGACGATCGCGTCGCCGTCCACGCCATCCTCTATCCGCAGCCCTTCGGTATCCAGACCGAATGGACGACGGGCTGGGGGCCGCAATATGACAACGCATCGGGGGCGATCCGCTCCAGCCGCCTGGGTGGCGGCTATGTTCAGCTGATGGCGAATGTCGGCAAGACGCCGGTCGGCCGCGCCATCCCCTATGTCCGGTGGCAGCATTATCGCGGCGGGTGGAAGGCCAATGTCGACGCGCCCCGGCTGGAAACCGACGAGTGGGAACTGGGTACCGAGATCCAACTGGTCGAGGCCCTGGAACTGACCATCGCCTATGCCCGGATGGAACGGCGCGAGGCGGATTCGCGACGGACGGGCCGCGCAACCGGCGACCTGATCCGGACCCAGCTGCAATTCACGTATTAGAGTTGGACGAAAAATTCATCCACACCCCTCCCCTTCAGGGGAGGGGCCGGGGGTGGGGCGCGTTCACAAGCGTCGGGTTCGTGGCGAGGCCCTAACCCCAACCCCTCCCCTGAAGGGGAGGGGCACGCTCTGATGTAATGCGACGCCATCACCGACCGACGCGTCAACCACCGCCCTTGGTGGTGAAGTCGATCCGGATACGGACCCATTCGCCGATCATTTCCTTGCCGTTGACGCGCGGCGCACGGACGCGGAACTGCCAGGCGGCCTCGCGCATCGAGCGGGCCAGCCCGGAGCCGACGGGCGACTCGCCCAGGATTTGGCAATTCTCGACGCGGTAGCCGGGGATGGTGCGACACGCGATCAGTGCCCAGCCGCCCGGCGGCGGCGGGCTGCGCAGATAGCCGTTCAATTCCGCATCGCTCGGGCGGCGGGGGAACCACTCGGCATTGTAGAGCCGCCGACCGCCCGGCCCTTCGCCGGGGCCATAGGCCGACGCGCTGTCCTCGCCCCGATCGTCGCCGTTGCTGGAACCGACGCCCTTGCCCTCGCCCTTGGGCAGGGCGCCGATATCACCGGCCACGAACAGCGACTTGTCGCCCCATTGCCACGGCGTCGGGGTGGAGGTGTCGACGGGCTTTTCGTTCGGGGGCTTGGGCGTGTCGGGCTGCTTCTCCGTAATCGGCGCCTTGGAGCCGCCCGCCGCGGCAGGCTTGCGTGTGGCCGTGCGGGTCTTGGGCACCGGCGCGCCCGATTGCTGATCGTCGGGCGAGACGGAGAAGGTGTTCAAGACCGAGGATTTCTCCGGGTCGATCAGTTTGGGCGCCAGATGGAACATCAGCCAGGCCAGCAGCAGATGCGCGAGCACGGTGAGCGTGATCGACGCACCCCGCTCGCGCAGTTTCTCGCGATAGCGTTCGGGAATGAACGCCCAGCGCGATGACGGAGGGACGGCCGCGCTCATGATGGAGATGCCCCTCCGTCAGATCTTTGGTCTGCCACTGCCCCTTGCAGGAGACGAAAAGACGACGCTCCGATGGCCCGCATGGCGCGTCGTCTTAGCCGAGAAGGGCAGGGCGCATCAGGCCCGGTTGGCGGCGGAGAGCACCGCCCGGACGCTGGCGGTCGCAATGTCGGTGTCGAGGCCGACGCCGAAGACGACCCGCCCATCGGGGGTACGCGCCTCGACATAGGCAGCCGCCTGCGCGTCCGCGCCGTGTCCGATGGCGTGCTCGTTATAGTCGATGACTTCCAGGTTCGGGCCGGTCGTGTCGGCAAGCGCTGCGATGACGCTGGAGATCAGGCCATTGCCGCGGCCCGAGATCGAGCGTTCCTCGCCATCGACCAGCACGCGGCCGATAAAGGTCCGCTGCCCCGTCGAGCCGCTTTCCTCATAGTCGCGCAGCACGAAACGATCGCCTTCGCGCGGCAGATAGGTCGCCTCGAACCCGCCCCAGATGTCGGCGGCGTTGAGCTCGCGGCTGGTGGCGTCGGCCATCGCCTGGACATGGCGGCTGAAATCGGCCTGGAGCCGCTTGGGCAGCTTCAGCCCCTTGTCCTGCTCGATCACCCAGGCGACACCGCCCTTGCCCGACTGCGAATTGACGCGGATCACGGCTTCGTAGCTGCGACCCAGATCGGCGGGATCGATGGGCAGATAGGGAACTTCCCACAGATCGTCGTTGCGCGCCGATTGCGCCGCGAAGCCCTTCTTGATCGCGTCCTGATGGCTGCCCGAAAAGGCGGTGAAGACCAGATCGCCCGCATAGGGGGTGCGCGGATGGACGGGCAGGTTGGTGCAGTAATTGACCGTGTTCACCACCTCGTCGATGTCCGACAGGTCGAGTTTCGGGTCGACGCCTTGGGTGTACATGTTGAGCGCGACGGTCACGAGATCGCAATTGCCGGTCCGCTCGCCATTGCCGAGCAGGCAGCCCTCGACCCGGTCCGCGCCCGCCATCACGCCCAATTCTGCGGCGGCGACACCGGTGCCGCGATCGTTATGCGTGTGCAGCGAGATGACCACCGAATCGCGGTTCGGAATGTTGCGCCCGAACCACTCGATCTGGTCGGCATAGACGTTGGGCGTCGCGCATTCGACCGTGGCGGGCAGGTTCAGGATCAACGGATGGTCGGGCGTCGGCTTCAGCACGTCCATGACGGCGGCGCACACCTCGACCGAGAAATCCAGCTCGGCGGTCGAGAAGGTTTCGGGGCTATATTCGAAGAACCAGTCGGTGTTGGGGCGCTTGGCCGCCTCGTCGCGCAGGATCTTGGCGCCCTCGACCGCAATCTTGCGGACCTCGTCGCGGGTCATGCCGAAGACGATCTTGCGCCAGGCCGGGCTGACCGCGTTGTAGAGATGGACGATGGCGGTGCGCGCGCCCTCCAGGCTTTCGAAGCTGCGCTCGATCAGGTCGCGGCGCGACTGGGTGAGGACCTGGATCGTCACGTTGTCGGGGATGCGGTCGTCCCGGATCAGGCCGGAGATGAAATCGAACTCGGTCGCGCCCGCGCTCGGGAAGCCGACCTCGATCTCCTTCAGCCCGACCTTGACCAGCAGGTCGAACATCCGCGTCTTCTTCTCGGCGTCCATCGGGTCGATCAGCGCCTGGTTACCGTCGCGCAGGTCGGTTGACAGCCAGCGCGGCGCCTGCGTGATCGTGCGGTTCGGCCACTGCCGGTCGGGCAGGGCGATGGTCGGGAAGGGGCGGTATTTGGTCGAGGGATCGCGCAACATGATCGGGTCTTCCAGCATTCTCGGCCGCGTCAGGCCAGGGCGCGGCGGGGACAGGCTTATCGTTTCATTCCGCCCTTAGGGAAGTCGCGCATGGCCACGCCGATCCTCCCCTAAGGGCGGATAAGTCGAAGCGAACGGAGCAGCAGCGCGGCGATCATGATGCAGGGGTTCATGCCGCGTCGGGGCGGGCTTGTCCATATCCCGCCGCACCGCGTGAACGCTTTGTTAAAGCGCCACCCGCCATCGACGGCAGCGAAGACCGGCAGGGGGGCCGGGCAGCGGGATACACGGATGTTGCGCCAACTCGTCTATATCAGCAGCGTGAAGGGTTCGGCGGCGGCCATTGATCCCGAGGCGATCCTGATCGCGTCACGCCGCAACAATGCGCAGGCGGGCGTCACCGGCCTGCTCTATTTCGACGGGCGACGTTTCCTCCAGGCGCTGGAGGGCGAGGCGGAGGCGGTGGAACGCTTGTATCGCCATATCGCGGCGGACCCGCGGCATCGCGCCCTGGTCGTCCTGTCGGATCGCCATGTCGAGACGCGCGAGTTCGGCGACTGGGCGATGGGCTATGCGATCAAGGGCGAGGACAAGGCCGCACTGATCGAGCGGATCGCCAGGTTGGCGGCGTCGGCCGCGCCGGAGGTTCGCGCGACGTTCGAGAGTTTCGCCGGGTTGAAGCGGTTATTCTGATCCGGCCCCGGCCGCCCCTGGGATCGGGCGACCGGGGCAGGGCAACGACCGCTTACTGGGCGGTGAAGGCGGCGTTGATCGTCAGGTCGACCTCGTCACCGACGACGGGCACATAGGCGCCGACGCCGAAGTCCGAACGCTTGATCTTGCCCGTCGCGCGGAAGCCGATGTTCAGCTTCTTCGACATCGGATTGGTGCCCGCACCGAAGAAGGTCGCGTTCAGCGTCACCGGCTTGGTCTGGTCCTTGATGGTCAGGTTGCCGGTGATGACGGCCTTGTTGCCCATGACCTTCACGCCCGTCGAGACGAAGCGCGCGGTCGGATAGGTCGCGGCGTCGAAGAAGTCCTTCGACTTCAGGTGATTGGCGAAGGGCGCGGCGGTGACCGACAGATTGTCGATCTTGAAGGTCACATCGACCTTGGCAGCCTGCGGCTTGGCGGGATCGAGGGTCAGCGTGCCCTCCGACGCGCCGAACTGCCCCTCGAGCATCGAGAAGCCCATATGGTTCAGCGACCAGGTGACCTGGGTGTGGGCGGGGTCGACGGCATAGGTGCCCGCGACGACGCGCGAAGCGACGGCGGCACCGGGCGTGCCGGTCTGGGCCATGGCGGGCGCAGCGATGGTGGCGAGCGCCAGAGCGGCGGGAAGGACGAAACGCATGGGTAGACTCCCTGTTGAACGGTGGCCTTTCTGGGCCGTGCGGTGAACGCACGTCAAAGGCCAAGGTCGCAACGATGCGTTTCCGGGTTGGGGTGGGGAGGGCGGTCTCTGCGAGGCCCCTTTCCCTCCCCCATCCCCTCCCGCTTGCGGGAGGGGAGCGCCGCTGGGCCGCCCTTACACATGACCGCAGCTATCGACGGGCTGTAAGGTTGGTCAGGTCCTTGCCGCAGCCACAGGCACGCCCCTCCCGCAGGCGAGTTTCAGGTCGGTCATGCCCCCGGCATGACCTAAACGATGCGGGGCATCGTTTGCCTGAAACTGGGGTGGGGGAGGGCCACGGTGTCTCACCGAGCCCACCCCCAGAACAAATCAGTTCTTCGCCTTGTCCACCAGCTTGTTCGCGCCGATCCACGGCATCATCGCGCGGAGTTCGCTGCCGACCTGTTCGATCGGGTGACGCTTGGCGGCGATGCGGCTGGCCTTCAGTTCGGGCTGGCCGGCGCGGTTGTCGAGCACGAAGTCCTTCACGAAGCGGCCCGACTGGATGTCGGCGAGGACGCGCTTCATTTCCTTCTTGGTCTCTTCGGTGATGATGCGCGGGCCGGTCTTGATGTCGCCGTACTCGGCGGTGTTCGAGATCGAGTAGCGCATGTTCGCGATGCCGCCCTCATACATCAGGTCGACGATCAGCTTCAGTTCGTGAAGGCACTCGAAATAGGCCATTTCGGGGGCATAGCCCGCCTCGACCAGCGTTTCGAAGCCCGCCTGGACCAGCGCGGTCGCGCCGCCGCACAGCACGGCCTGCTCGCCGAACAGATCGGTTTCGCACTCTTCGCGGAAGTTCGTCTCGATGATGCCCGAACGGCCGCCGCCGACGCCGCTGGCATAGGCCAGCGCGACGTCATGCGCATTGCCGCTGGCGTCCTGATGGATCGCGATCAGGCAGGGCACGCCGCCGCCGCGCACATATTCGCTGCGCACGGTGTGGCCGGGGCCCTTGGGGGCGATCATGATGACGTCGATGTCCGCAGGCGGCTCGATCAGGCCGAAATGCACGTTCAGGCCGTGCGCGAAGGCGAGCGCGGCGCCGGGCTTCATGTTGCCCTTCAGGTCGGCGTCATAGATTGCGGCCTGATGCTCGTCGGGGGCCAGGATCATCAGGATGTCGGCCCAGCCGGCCGCTTCCTTGTTCGACAGGACCTTGAAGCCCGCCGCTTCCGCCTTGGCGGCCGAGGCCGAACCGGGGCGCAGCGCGATCGCGACATTCTTGACGCCCGAATCGCGCAGGTTCTGCGCATGGGCATGGCCCTGCGACCCGTAACCCAGGATGGCGATGTTCTTCTCGGAGATCAGGTTCAGATCGGCGTCGCGATCGTAATACACACGCATTGGACTTCCCTTTCGAAATGGCTGGGCCGCTTGCGGCCTCATGATAGTTTGAAGATTAGGAGGCGACTCAGGCCGCTTCGGCGCCGCGCGAGATGGCGGCGATGCCGGTGCGGGCGACCTCGACCAGGCCGACTTCGCCCATCAGCTCGACGAACTTGTCGATCTTGGCGATGCCGCCGGTGACTTCGAACACGAAGCTGGAGATCGTCGCGTCGACCACACGGGCGCGATAGACTTCGGCGAGGCGCAGCGCCTCGATCCGGCGGTCGCCGGTGCCCGACACCTTCACCAGCGCCAGCTCGCGCTCGACATGGTCGCCCAGTACGGTCAGGTCGGCGACCTTGTGGACGGGGACCAGCCGGTCGAGCTGGGCGATGATCTGCTCCATCACCGGCGGCGAGGCGCTGGTGACGATGGTGATGCGGCTGACGGCCTTGTCGGCGGTAATCTCCGACACGGTCAGGCTCTCGATGTTATAGCCGCGCGCGGTGAACAGACCCGCGATCCGCGCGAGAATGCCCGGTTCGTTGTCGACGATCACCGCCAGCGTGTGGCGTTCCACCTGTTCGGTCTTGATGTGCATTCCATATTCCTCCCCGGAACGGGGAGGGGGACCATGCGGAGCATGGTGGAGGGGGCTCTCCACTCATGCTGTCCTGCGCGGCGATCCCCCTCCACCGTGCCGCTTCGCGTCACGGTCCCCCTCCCCGTGCCGGGGAGGAGCTTCAAGGTCAAACCAGCGCCTTGGCCTCGTCGTCCATGGTGCCCGATACCTCATTGGCCTGCAGGATCATGTCGGTATGCGCCGCGCCGCTCGGGATCATCGGGAAGCAGTTGGCCAGCTTGGCCACGCGGCAGTCGACGATCACCGGCCCGTCATGGTCCAGCATCGCGGCGATGCCGTCCTCCAGCTCGTGCCGATGCTCGATCAATATGCCCTTCCAGCCATAGGCCTCACCCAGCTTCACGAAATCGGGCAAGCTGTCCGAATAGCTCTCGGCATAGCGGCTCTCATAGGTCAGTTCCTGCCACTGGCGGACCATGCCCATATATTCGTTGTTCAGGATGAAGATCTTGACCGGCAGGCGATATTGCGTCGCCGTCGCCAGTTCCTGGATGTTCATCTGGATCGAGGCTTCACCGGCGATGTCGATGACCAGCGCACCGGGATTGCCGAGCTGCGCACCGATCGCGGCGGGCAGGCCGTAACCCATGGTGCCCAGACCACCCGACGTCAGCCACTTATTGGGCTTTTCGAAGCCGAAATGCTGGGCGGCCCACATCTGGTGCTGGCCGACCTCGGTGGTGATGATCGGCTGACGCGCCTTGGTCGCGTCGTAGAGCGCACGGATCGCGCGCTGCGGCATGATCGCGTCGCCCGCCTCGGGGAAGGACAGGCAGCCGACCGCGCGCCAGCCCGCGATGCGGCGCTGCCACTCGGTGGTGTCGGGCTTGGGATGCTGGCGCGACTTCCAGATGCGCACCGCATCCTCCAGCGCGTGGCCGACATCGGCGATGATGGCCAAGTCGACGCGGACATTCTTGTTCACGCTCGACCGGTCGATATCGACATGGACCTTGCGGCTGTTCGGGCTGAACGCGTCCAGCCGGCCGGTCACGCGGTCGTCGAACCGGCTGCCTAGCGCCACCACGAGGTCGGCCTGGTTCATCGCCATATTGGCTTCGTAGGTGCCGTGCATCCCCAGCATGCCCAGCCATTGGGGATCGCTGGCCGGGAAGGCGCCCAGGCCCATCAGGGTCGAGGTCACGGGTGCGCCGGTGATGCGGGCCAGTTCACGCAGCAGTTGCGACGCGGCGGGACCCGAATTGATGATACCGCCGCCGGTATAGAGGATCGGGCGTTCGGCGGCCGCCAGCATGTCGACCAGCTGCTCGATCTGGCTCTGGTCGGCCTTCACCTGCGGGCGATAGGTCTTGTGACGGATTGGACCCGGCTTCTGATAGCGGGCGGTGGCGACCTGAACGTCCTTGGGAATGTCGATCACGACCGGGCCGGGACGGCCCGAGGTCGCGATGTGGAACGCCTCATGCACCACCTCGCCCAGGCGCGCGGGGTCCTTCACCAGGTAATTGTGCTTGGAGCAGTGGCGCGTGATGCCGACGGTATCGGCTTCCTGGAACGCGTCGGTGCCGATCAGCGCGGTCGGCACCTGGCCGGTGATGACCACCATCGGGATCGAATCGAGCAGCGCGTCGGTGATGCCGGTGACCGCATTGGTCGCGCCGGGACCGGAGGTGACGAGCACCACGCCGGGCTTACCGGTGGAGCGGGCATAGCCCTCCGCCGCATGGGTCGCCGCCTGTTCGTGGCGGACGAGAATGTGGCGGATGCGCTTCGATCGGAACATGGCGTCATAGATCGGCAGCACCGCACCACCCGGATAGCCGAAGACGACCTCCACGCCGAGATCGCACAGCGCCTCGACCAGGATATCGGCTCCGCTTTTCTCGGTCATCATCTTCGTCCTTCTGCATCCGTGCCCGCTGACGGGGCGTGTCGGGAATGGCGCGGCTACAAGTTTAAAAAGTGCGCGTCAACCGTCAATTGCGCAATAAAGTTTCTATTATGCTGCGACGCACATCGGGCGCCGTGTCGGAAATCACGGTCCAGCCGGGGCCGGGCTGGTGGCGGAACCAGGTAAATTGCCTTTTGGCGTAACGCCTTGTGGCGAGCGCCCCCGCCGCCTCGGCCTCGGCGCGGGTCATGGTGCCCGCCAGCAGCGCGGCGGCCTCCGGCACGCCGATCGCGCGGCGGATGGGGGCGTCGGCGGGCAGGTCGGGACGAGCGAGCAGCGTGGCGGCTTCGTCCATTCCTTCGTCCAGCATCTCGCCGAAACGCCGGTCGATCCGCGCGTTCAGCCAGTCGCGGTCGGGCAGCAGGATCACGGCAGACAGGGTGATGCGGTCGCCGATGCCGCCTTCCTTGCGGGCCTGCCATTCGTTCAGCGGCCGGCCGGTCGAACGCACCACCTCCAGCGCGCGGGCGACGCGGGTGGTGTCGGCGGGGTTGAGCCGGGCGGCGGCGATGGGGTCTTCGCGCGACAGGGCTTCATGGGCTTCGGCGACGGGCAGGGCGCGAACCTCGGCGCGGATGGCGGGGGCGATCTCTGGCACGGGCGCGATGCCGTCGAGCAGGGTGCGCATATAAAGGCCGGTGCCGCCGACCAGGATCGGCAGCGATCCCGCCGCCACGCTGTCGTCGATCGCCGCGCGCGCCTCGGCCGCCCAGCGCGCCGCCGAATAGCCGGTGTCCGCCCCGTCGACATGGCCGAATAGCCGGTGCGGGGCCTGCGCTTCCTCCGACACCGAGGGGCGGGCGGTCAGGATCGACAGGTCCCGGTACACCTGCGCCGAATCGGCATTGATGATCGTGCCGCCGGTCACCTTCGCCAGATCGAGCGCCAATGCGGACTTGCCGCTGGCGGTCGGCCCTGCAATGAGCGCGACATTCGGGAGAGCCATTGTGTTCATTGCGACCTACATAGCCGATCAGACCTTCGACGCCGCGATGCTTTCTGACGTCGCCTACGAATTCGATGGCGAATCGACGGCGGGACGGCTGGTTTCGGGGGAGTGGCTGGACGAAGGCCGCGCGTTCGATCTGACGTTCCAACCCGCTAACGGCTTTTCGGCGAGCGACTGCGCGGAACTCGCAAACGGAATGAAGCAGCGCGCCTGTGCGATCGCCAAGGGCGGATATGGACAGGACCTGACGCTCGATGTCATTGTCCAGCCTGCCGCCAATCGGGAAAAGCGCCTTCTGGTCGCCGACATGGATTCGACCATGATCACCGTCGAGTGCATCGACGAACTGGCGGATTATGCCGGGATCAAGGAGCAGGTCGCCGAGGTGACCGAGCGCGCCATGCGGGGCGAACTCGACTTTGCCGCCGCGCTCGACGCGCGGGTTGCCCTGCTCGAAGGACTAGACGAGAGCGTCATCGAACAATGTCTGGCCGAGCGGGTCACGCTGATGGCGGGTGCCCGTGCGCTGGTCCGCACGATGAAGGCGCGGGGCGGCCACGCCATTCTGGTGTCGGGCGGCTTCACCCGCTTCGCCGAGCCGGTCGCGGCCGAAATCGGCTTCGACCGCGCCATCGCCAACTACCTCGAAATCGCGCACGGCAAGCTGACCGGCACGGTACGCAAGCCCATCGTGGGCTCGGACACCAAGGAAAAGACGCTGCTCGCCGCGCTCGACGAACTGCGCATCGACGCGGCGGAGAGCATGGCGGTGGGCGACGGGGCCAACGACCTGGCGATGATCCGCCGGGCGGGCCTGGGCGTCGCATACCGCGCCAAGCCGATCGTCGCGGGCGCGGCGGCGGCGCGGATCGACCATGGCGACCTGACCGCGCTGCTTTATGCGCAGGGCATTCCGAGCGCGGAGTGGGTAGTGGGTTAAAGGGTGCCCGAGGCTTCCCTTATCGGCTGGAAGGGGCGGGCTTCGAGACATTCCGGCACCGTCCCGACGGAGGCCGGGATCCAGTTGCCCAGCGTCAGCCCTTCCATCCGATCGGGCCGATCGGGCCGAAACGGGACCCCGGCCTTCGCCGGGGTCGATGGAGAGTGTGGTCGGTCTCGGCAGCCAGGTCCCCGTAACTGGCGGAGGCCTTTGGGCCTTACGGCGCGACCACCACGCAAGGCTGGCCCGAGCGGCTGCACGCGGCTTGCGCGGAGACGCGATTGGCATAGCCGCCCGCCTGAAGCCGGGTGACACCGCCTGCCGTCACGAAATAGGGCTGCGCACCGCTGAGGCGACCGCGCACCCGCTGCCAGAGCGCGTCGGCATTGCCGCGATCGCGGAAGGCGCCGAGTTGGATACGCCATGGCCCGCTGGTCGCGCGAGCCGGTGTCGGCTTGGCGGGACGCGGCGCGGTGGCCCGTGCGGGCGGCGGTGCAGCGGGCTTGCGCCGGTCGATCAGGTCGGACGCCTCCTCGCGGACCGGCGGCGTCTGGCTTGCGGGCGTGCCGGGCGCCGGATAGCTCGCGCCATAGCCGGACGTCGCTGGGCGTGACGGCATGACCGGCACCGGCTGTACCGTCGGGCGGGTCTGCGCAGCGGTACGGGCCGGAGTATCGGTCGCCTTGACCGGTGTCGGTTCGGAGCCGACCGTCACCCGTTTCGGCCCGCTGGCGGCGGGGGCGGGCAGAGCGGCCAGGCGGGCGCGATATTGCTGGGCCAGCT
Organism: Sphingomonas sp. Leaf257; assembly: GCF_001422185.1. NCBI lineage: Bacteria > Pseudomonadati > Pseudomonadota > Alphaproteobacteria > Sphingomonadales > Sphingomonadaceae > Sphingomonas > Sphingomonas sp. Leaf257. Next base: position 181,194 of record NZ_LMMH01000012.1, on the reverse strand, counting down.
CGACGCCGTGCTGGCGGTCGGGCGGGGTGATATACTGGTCCATCTGCGCCAGCGTCTGCGACGCGGCTTGCAATCCCGCCTGCGACGCCAGCGTCATCAGGGCATAGGCGCGCGGATAGTCGCGCGGCACGCCGTCGCCGTTGAACAGCATCGTGCCCAGCACCAGCTGCGCGCGCGGCTCGCCATGCGCGATCGACTTTTCCAGCCAGGGCGCGGCTTCGGCCTTCTTGCCCGATTGGAACAGTGCGAGGCCATAATTGTCGGTGGCCTGGATATGGCCCTGAACGGCGGCCTTGCGGAACCAGCTTTCGGCAAGCGTGGGATCGAGCGGCACGCCACGACCCAGCTTATAGGCCTGGGCCAGGTTGAACTGCGCGTCGGCATCCCCCGCCACGGCGGGACCGCGCCATTCCTCGACCGCTTTGCGATAATCGCCCTGTGCCCAGGCATCGACCCCGGCCTTCACATCCGGCACCGCCAGCACAGGGGTGGCGACCAGAAATGCGGCCAGAAGAGCGGCGGGCGCGACCATGCCGCCGATCGGGAATCTGCGCATTATCCTTCGTCCTTCCGCCCTTGTTGCACGCCATCCATGCCGCGCTGCCGGGCAAGGGTAAAGCGCTCAATGAAGGGGTTAACCGTTCCTTATAGGCTGGGGGGCTAGCGTGGCGGCCGATCGGGGAAACGGGTCATGCGCCGGGCGTATCGACCGCCTTCCCCCTGGGCTGAACCGGATGACCAAGATGACCACGTTCCGCACTCTCCTGTCCTGCAGCGTCGGCGTGTTGATTCTGGGGGGCTGCACCGCGACCGGCCCGCGCACGGCGCGGCTGAACACGCAGGCCAGCCCGGCACGGACGTGCGCCGCGCTCGCCGACCAGACCCGCCGGGTGCTGGCGCAGCGCGACGGCGACGCCGCCGTGGCGCTGGCCGAGCGGCTGGTCGCGGCCGAACCCAAGGATGCGGGCTATCGTTCGCTCTTGGGGCAGAGCTATCTTCAGGCCGGGCGTTTCGCCTCGGCGCGGCAGGCCTTTACCGACGCGTTGCAGATCGATCCGGCGGATGGCCGTGCCGCACTGAACCTGGCCCTGGCGATGATCGCGGGCGGCAATGGGGCGGGCGCAAAGGCATTGCTGGACCAGCATGCCGCCGCCATTCCCACCGCCGATCTGGGGCTGGCGCTGGCGCTGGCCGGAGCGCCGGGCGACGGCGTCCGCCTGCTGACCGCCGCCACGCGGGAGCCGGGGGCGAGCGTCAAGGCGCGGCAGAACCTCGCGCTGGCGCTGGCGCTGTCGGGACAGTGGGATATGGCGCGAATGGCGGCGTCGGCCGACATGGCTCCGGCGGATGTCGAGGTGCGGATGCGCGAATGGGCGGACTTCGCCAATGCCAGCCCGGCCGACATGGTTTCGTCCCTGCTGGGCGTGAAGCCGACAGTCGACACCGGCCAGCCGATCATGCTGGCGCTGAACGCCGCTCCCTCGGCGGCGGTAGTACAGGACATGGTCCAGGCGCTGCCCCAGCCGGTCGTCGCAGAGCCCGCGCCCGACGCCGCTGAACCGGCGGCGGCGCGGACCGTCTTCGCCGCGCAGCAGGAGACCGTCCAGCCGCTGCCCATGACTCCCGAACGCACCGCGCGGACTGCACCGTCGAGCCTGTTGCTGGCCCGGCGGGATGACGAACCGCAAGCCAGCATTGAACGTATCGCCGCAGGCCCCGTCACCGCGCCCGCCCTGCTTCGCCGGGCCGAGGAACGGCGCGTCGTCACGCGGCGTCGTGGCGACTGGAATGTCCAGATCGGTGCCTTCGGCAAGGCGGACGGCGCGCAAAAGGCGTGGGACCAACTCACCCGCCGTTTCGATGGCCTGTCGGGCTATGCCCCGCAAAGCGGCACGGTGCGCCTTTCGGGCGAGCAGCTTTACCGCCTCTCCGTTGGCGGGCTCAGCCGCGCCGATGCCGACTCCCTCTGTCATCGCTATCGCGCGGCGGGGGGCGCCTGCTTCGTCCGGCGTCAGGCCGACGACCATATGGCGCAATGGGCGCGGCCGGGGATCGGCATCGCCTCGCTCTGAGCGTTTTTTTGAAAACGTGCGTTCAGCGAGTTTCCAAATCAAACCGCCTCGCCCGCCGCGCGGCCGCTCGCCCAGGCCCATTGAAAGTTGTACCCGCCCAGCCAGCCGGTCACGTCCACCGCCTCGCCGACGAAGTGCAACCCCGGCACCGCCTTGGCCTCCATCGTGCGGGATGACAGCCCGGCGGTGGAGACACCGCCGACCGTCACCTCGGCCTTGGCATAACCCTCGCTGCCATTGGGATGGAAGGTCCAGTCGGCGAGCCGTCCCTGTGCCGCCGCAAGCAGCTTGTCGGTCGCCGCGCCCAGTTCCGCGGGAAGCGCCAACCGCTCCGCCAGCGTCTCGGCCAGCCGGTCGGGCAGATGCTGGCCGAGCGCCCGGCGTACGCTGGTGCGTGGGGCGCTGCGCTTCAAGGCGACCAGCCAGTCGGGCGCGCAGTCGGGCAGGAAGTCGATGCCTATGGCCTCGCCATGCCGCCAATAGGACGACACTTGCAGGATCGCCGGGCCGGACAGGCCGCGATGGGTGAACAGCGCCGCCTCGCGGAAGCGGGTCTTGCCCGCCCGCGCGACGACCTCCGACGCGACGCCCGAGAGCGAGCGGAAGAGCGTCTCCTCGCCGCCCAGCGTCAGGGGGACGAGGGCAGGGCGCGGCTCGACCACCTTCAGCGCGAACTGGCGGGCCAGGTCATAGGCATAGCCGGTCGCTCCCATCTTCGGGATGCTCGGCCCCCCGGTCGCGACGATCAGGCGGGGGGCGGTGAAGGCCTGGCCGCCGCGCGTCACGCGGAACCGCGTCCCGTCATGCGCGACCGCCTCGACCGGCTGGCCGAGCGCGATGTCGACCACGCCGCCGGACCGCGCCGCCCGGTCGCATTCGTCGAGCAGCATCGCCACGATCTGCCGCGCCGAGCCGTCGCAGAACAACTGGCCCAGCGTCTTTTCATGCCAGGCGATGCCATGCGCCTCGACCAGTTGCAGAAAGTCGTTGGGGGTGTAGCGGCCCAGCGCCGACTTGGCGAAATGCGGGTTCGCCGACAGGAAGCGGTCGGGCACGGTCCCGATATTGGTGAAGTTGCACCGCCCGCCGCCGGAGATCAGGATCTTCTTGCCCGGCGCATCGGCATGGTCGACGACCAGCACCCGCCGCCCCCGCTGCCCGGCGGTGGCGGCAGCCATAAGCCCCGCCGCCCCCGCGCCAAGGATGATCGCGTCATAGTGTTGCATGGCGGCGGTTTAGAAGGGATCGGGCGCTAGAGATAGCGTTTACGGTAGCCGCTTGGCACGCCCCTCCCGCTTGCGGGAGGGGATGCAGAAGGAAGAGGAAGGCGACTACCTTACCTCCACCACCTCTACCGCATCCGCTTTCCCCCCGAACGCCACCATTTCCCCCGCCATCGCCCCCATCAGCGCGCGCGCCAGCGGCGCGGCATAGGCGATGCGGTCGTGCGTGGGATCGGCCTCGTCATGGCCGACGATGGTCAGCGTCTTGGTCCGGCCGTTGAGCCGGATCGTCACCGTGCTGCCGATTCCCACTTCATCCTCGGCGGGAGCGGGCGCCAGTTCCGCCGTGGCGGCGCGGGTGTTCCAATAGCGCAGTTCGCGCTGGAGCCGGGTGCGTTCCTCGTCGTCGGTCGCGGCGGCGGCGGCGGCCTCGACCTCTGCCACCTTGGCGCGGGTCAGTTCCAACCCACGCGGCGTGACCAGATTGGGGCCGGGCGGAATGGGCAGCTCGAATTTGGGTTCGAGATGTTCCTCATCGGATTCGCGGCGAAAGGCGACACTCATCGGGGATCAACGCGCAGGGTCATGGCACGGCTCCATGGCGGGCCATTCGGTTCACCGCAAGCACGGCTTGAGTTTCTCGCCAATTGGTGTAAAGGGCCACGCTTTCACGGAACGCAAACAATCACCCGTGCCGCATGGGTGTATCCGCCAACCGAGAGGGATGGGTCCCTTGGTTCGGCGGTACGCGCTCCTTTTTCTGTTGGAGTCCCCATGCCTTTTTCTGCCTTGCCGCCGGTATTGTCGGCTGCCCTTTCCGCGCGTGGCTATACCGCGCCGACCCCCGTCCAGGCCGCCGTCATTGAGGATGACGCCCAGGGCCGCGACCTGATCGTGTCCGCCCAGACCGGTTCGGGCAAGACCGTCGCCTTCGGCCTCGCCATGGCGAGCGAGTTGCTGAACGGCGGCGATCACCTGCCCCAGCCGGGCGCGCCGATGGCGCTGGTCATCGCGCCGACGCGCGAGCTGGCGCTGCAGGTCAGCCGCGAGCTGGAATGGCTTTATGCCGGTGCCCGTGCGCGCATCGCAACCTGCGTCGGCGGCATGGACGCCTCGCGCGAACGCCGCGCGCTCAGCCATGGCACCCACATCGTCGTCGGCACGCCGGGCCGTCTGCGCGACCATCTGGAGCGCGGCGCGCTCGACCTGTCGTCGCTGAAGTTCGTCGTGCTCGACGAGGCCGACGAGATGCTCGACATGGGCTTCCGCGAGGACCTGGAGCAGATCCTCGACGGCACGCCGTCCGAGCGCCGCACGCTCCTCTTCTCGGCGACCATGCCGCGCCCGATCGTGCAGCTCGCCAAGCGTTACCAGACCAATGCCAAGCGGATCGAGACGATCAGCGAGGACAAGGGCCATGCCGACATCGCCTATCAGGCGGTGACCGTGGCGCCTGCCGATATCGAGGCGGCGGTGGTCAACCTGCTGCGCCTGCATGAGGCCGAGGTCGCGATCCTGTTCTGCGCCACGCGCGACAATGTCCGCCATCTGCATTCCAGCCTGGTCGAGCGTGGTTTCTCCGCGGTCGCGCTGTCGGGCGAGCATTCGCAGAACGAGCGGAACCATGCGCTCCAGGCGCTGCGTGACGGTCGCGCGCGCGTTTGCGTCGCGACCGACGTGGCGGCACGCGGCATCGACCTTCCGGGCCTGACGCTTGTCATCCACGTCGAAATCCCGCGCGATGCCGAGGCGCTTCAGCACCGTTCGGGCCGTACCGGCCGCGCGGGTCGCAAGGGCACCGCGATCCTGATCGTTCCCTATCCGCGCCGTCGCCGGGTCGAGGGCATGCTGCGTGGTGCGCGCATCGACGCCGAATGGCGCCGTGCGCCGACGCTCGAGGAAATCCGCGCACAGGATCGCGAGCGTCTGCTGGCGGCCCTTCTGGCGCCGGTCGAGGTGGATGAGGGCGATCGTGAGCTGGCCACCCGCCTGCTCGCCGAAAAGTCGCCTGAGGACATCGCCGCCGCGCTGGTCCGCGCGCACCGTGCCGCGCTGCCCCAGGCCGAGGAACTGGTCGAGGGTGACGCTCCGGCACCCCGCGAGCGTCGCGAAGGGTTCGACGACACCGCCTGGTTCCGCATGAGCGTCGGTCGCAGCCAGAATGCCGATCCGCGCTGGCTGCTGCCGCTGATCTGCCGTCGCGGGCACATCACCCGCAACGAGATCGGTGCGATCCGCATCCAGCCGAACGAGACGCTGTTCGAAATTCCGTCGGCGCTGGCGTCTCGCTTCATCGCCGCGCTGAAGCGGACCGAGGCGGATCATGCCGAGGACGATATCGCGATCGAGCAGGCCGATGGCCCTCCCGCTGGCGGTTCGGGCCATGGCGGTGCGCGTCGTGGCGGTCCGGGCGGCAACCGTCCGATGGGCGGCCGCCCCGCCGGTGGCCCCGGCGGCCCGCGCCGCTACTCGCCGCGCCCCACCCAGGGCGGCCCGCGCGGTCCGCGTCGCGGCTGAACCCTTCGCGGCTCAGCAAAAAGCCCTCCCCGACATATTTCGGGGAGGGCTTTTTTTTATTCCTCCCCAAGCTCGCTTGGGGAGGGGGACCGCCGGGCGTCAGTCCGGTGGTGGAGGGGCGGGGCGTCTCGCTGGGGTTGCCGCCCCTCCACCACGCCCTGCGGGCGCGGTCCCCCTCCCCATCGGAGATGGGGAGGATTTTTAGTGGATCTCCCGCCCTGCCTTCCACAGCCGCAGCGCGCGGCCCTGGACCGGGAAGCCGTCGAACGGCGTATTCCCCGCCGAGGCGAAGGCATCACCCGACACCATCCAGGGCTTATCGGCGTCGAACAGCATCAGGTCGGCGGGCTTGCCCGGCTCCAGCGTGCCGGTGTCGAGACCCAGCACCCTGGCGGGATTGCTCGCCAGCAGTGCGAACAGCCGGGGCAGGGTGATCCGATCGTCGCGCACCAGCATCAGCGCCAGCGGTAGCAGCGTCTCCGCCCCCGCCATGCCTGCCTCGGCGTCGACGAAGGGCAGGCGCTTGGACTCGGGCCCATGCGGGTCATGGCCCGATCCGATGATGTCGACCGTCCCGTCCGCGACCGCCGCCAGCGCCGCCTGCCGGTCGCTCTCGTCGCGCAAGGGCGGCGAGAGGCGGGCATAGGTGCGGAAATCGGTGACGGCGATGTCGGACAGGTGGAGATGCGCGGGCGTGATGCCGCACGTCACCTTGACCCCGCGCCGCTTGGCCGCGCGGATCAGGTCGAAGCCCGAAGCGGTCGTCACCTGCCGGATGTGCAGCTTCGCGCCCGTCTCTTCCGCCAGCATCAGGTCGCGCGCGATGGCGAGCGACTCGGCGATGGCGGGGGCCGATGGCAGGCCCAGGCGGCTGGCCGTCTCGCCCTCGGTCGCGACCGCATCGGCGGCGAGACCGCCGTCTTCGGCATGGGAAATCACGGTCAGTCCCAGGTCGCCCGCATAAGCGAGCACCCGGTGCATCACGCCCGTATCGGCGATCCAGCCCCGCCCGGTGCCGACCGCCTTCGCGCCAGCCAAGACGCAGACCGCCATCTCGGCCAGATCGGTTCCCGCCAGCGAGCGGGTCGCCGCCGCGATGGGGTGAATCCACAAATCGGGCCGCCCGATCAGCGCGGCACGCTGCACCACACCGGGATCGTCGAGGACGGGCGACTGATCGGGCATCAGGCCGATACGCACGATGCCGCCCGCGCGACAGGCGGCGCGGTCGACCTTGAACACGCCCAGATCGACGATGCCGGGGGCGAGCATCTTGCCGCCGCAGTCGATGACCGTCGCACCCTCCGGCACGTCGCCGGTGCCCGTAATGACGCCGTCCTCGACCAGCAGGGTCTGGCCCTTGATCTCACCGCCGACCGGGCAGATCAGTGTGGCATTGGTGAAGGCGGTGACGCTCATGCCCAGCCCTCCAGCTTGCGGGCGCGGCGGGTCAGCACGTCCAGGCACGCCATGCGCACCGCGACACCCATCGCCACCTGCTCGGTAATCGCCGATTGCGGGCCGTCCGCCACCTCCGAGTCGATCTCGACCCCCCGGTTCATCGGGCCGGGATGCATGACCAGCGCGCCGGGCTTGGCGCGCTCCAGGCGTTCGGCGGTCAGGCCATAGCGCATCCGATATTCGCGGGTGGAGGGGATGTACCCGCCCGCCATCCGCTCGTTCTGGACACGCAGCATCATGACGACATCGGCATCCTCGATCGCTTCGTCGAAATCGGTGAAGGGGGTGACGAACATCCGCTCGATCCCCTTGGGCATCAGCGTCGATGGCGCGCAAACCCGCACCTCGGCCGCCAGCGCGGTCAGCGCGAGGATGTCCGAGCGCGCGACGCGGCTATGCAGGATATCGCCGCAGATGACGACCTTCTGCCCCGCGACGCTGCCGCGGCGGCGGCGGATGGTCAGCATGTCGAGCAAGGCTTGCGTCGGATGCTCATGCCGTCCGTCGCCCGCGTTCAGAACAGGGCAGTCGACCTTGTCGGCGATCAGGCGCACCGCACCGCTCGCCATGTGGCGGATCACGATGACGTCGGCGCGCATCGCGTTCAGCGTCATCGCCGTGTCGATCAGCGTCTCGCCCTTCTTCACGCTCGACTGGGCGGCGTGCATGTTGACCACGTCGGCGCCCAGGCGCTTGCCTGCGATCTCGAAGGACAACAGCGTCCGGGTCGAATTCTCGAAGAATGCGTTGATCTGGGTCAGGCCGGCCAGCCGCGTGTCGGGCGTGTCGGTTGCGCCGCGATCGAGCCAATGTTCCGCCTCGTCGAGCAGGAACATGATCTCATGCGGTTGAAGGCCGTCGATTCCGGTCAGATGCCGGTGCGGAAAAACGGCGCCACCCTGAATGAGCGTGCCGGGGCGATGATCCGAGGTCTGCATTAAAGCCGCCGGGTAGCGAGCGGCGGCGCGATGGGCAAGTGAATCCTCCCATTCCTCAATCCTCCCCATCGCCAGATGGGGAGGGGGACCGCGCCCGCAGGGCGTGGTGGAGGGGCGGGGTGGAGAGGGTCAGGCTTTGCCCCTCCACCACCGCTACGCGGCGGTCCCCCTCCCCAAGCGAGCTTGGGGAGGATTGGATCAGAACGCGCCCGACAGGGTGATGAAGCCCATGCGCGGCGGCTGGGCATAGCTGTTCCAGGTCTTGGACGCGGCGCCGACGACCAGTTCGTAAATGCCCTTGCGGTTGGTCACGTTGGTGACGTTGACCGACAGCTTCAGGTCCTTGACGCCGAACCCGTCGATCTGCGGCAAGCTGTACCCCGCCTGGAGGTTCAGCAGGTAACGCCCGCCGATCCCCTGGTCGTTGGTATAGGTCGCAAAGCGCGGGCCGACATAGTCGCCGATCGCCTGAATCTCGAACGGGCCGTCATTGATCGAGACGACGGTCTTGTTCAGCCAGCGGGCGGTGTTGGGCACATATTTGCCCGCGGTCGCGATGGTGGTGGTGCCGCTGACATAATTGTCGCGGTATTTCGAGCTGTTATAGGACAGCGCGTTATAGACCGACAGGTGCGGGCCGAAGCGCAAGGTCGCCGCCGCGTCGACGCCGTTGGTCCGCACGCGGCCGACATTCTGCAGGATCGACACGCCGCCGATGACAGAGGCGATGACCGGCGTTGCGCTGATCTGAAGCAGGCGATTGTCGAAATCGACATGATAGGCGCTGACCTGCGCCTCGATCGCGGTCAGCGGGCCGAGGTCGAGCGCGTGGTGCGAGCGCAAGCCTGCCTCATAGGTCCAGGACGTCTCGGGCGAGGTGTTCGCCTTGATCTGGTCGAACGCCTGCTGGCTGCCGACCGCGAAGGGCGACAGGCCCGCCGCGACCGAAGCCTGGAACTGGCGGACATTCTTCTGGATATGGCCGAACAGCTGATCGTTGGTCGTGATGTCCCAGATCGCACCCACGGCAGGCAGGAACCACTTTTTCGTATTCAGCCGCCCCTCGGGATAGCCGGTCGAGGTGCCGGGCAGCGCGCCGGGCAGCGGCTGGGTCGGCACGCGGCCATCGGCGAATTGCAGGCTGGACTTGAAGCCCGCCTCGACCGTCACCGTAGGGGTGACGTGCCAGCGATCCTGGATATGCGTCTGGATCAGGTCGTATTTGGTGATCGCGGCATATTGGGTCAGGCGGCGAAGCGCCGGATCGGCCCATTCATAGGGCGAGGGCGGGTTGTCGATGGGGGCGGCGTACCAGCGGCGGAAGATCGTGTTGCGGTTATGCTCGTACCAGCCGCCCAGCTCGATCTCATGGTCGCCCGCGCGGATCGCCAGCGTCGAGATCGCGCCTTTCCGGTCGATGCCATATTCGGTGGTGCGCAGCGCATAGCCCGAGCCGCCGAAGACGGTCTTCAGATTCTGCCCCGGATAATAGATGCGGAACAGGCCCGGCAGACCCGCCGCCGCGATCGGCCCGGTAATCTGCCCCTGGCCCTCGTCATGATGGTAATAGACCTGGTTGGTCCATGTCACCGCATCGCCGAACCGGTGCTCATATTTGATATAGCCCAGATAGTCGGTGCGCTGCGCGTCGCCGAAATAGTTCATATAGTTGTTGGGGTTGTTCGACGGCGGCGCGCCGTTCGCGTCGACATAGGCCAGCGCCGCCTGCCAGTTCGGATAGAGCAGCGAGCGATAATAGGGCTCCAGGCCGCCCGCATTGTGCGCGACCGAATCCTGGTTGGGCTCGGCCTTGTCGGAAATATTGAAATAGCCAGTCAGCGTGCCGTTCTCGCCCTTGTGGACGAACTTGGCATTGCCCTGCCACCCGCCCTGCCTGGCATTGAATTCCCAGGCGCGCGCCTTTTGCCGGACGACCGAGAGATAGCCGCTGTTGGTGCCGCCCAGCCCGTCGACCTCGCCGCTATCGATGCGCAGGAAGGTGCGGCTGGCGTCATAGCTGCCCAGCGTCTGCGCGAAGCGGACGCCCATGGTCGCGGTCGGATCGCTCGAATAGGTCTCGATCCCGCCGCCCAGATTGCTGGCCGAGGCGGTCCCCAGGTCGGCGGCCCCGGCGGTCAGGCGGACGCGCGCGACGTTTTCGGAGATGACCGCGCGCTGCGGGCTCAGGCCGTTGTAATTGCCATAGGACTGGTCGCCCAGCGGCACGCCGTCGAGCGTGAAGCCCAGCTGGTTCTGGTTGAAGCCATGGACGAACAACGCGATATTCTGTTCGTTATTGCCCCAGGGATCGGCTGTCTCGAACTGTACGCCGGGCAGCGTCTGGATCGCCTTCACCGGGTTCGCGCCGGGCAGCACCTTCTGAATCTCCGCCGCGCCCAACTCCACCGAGGAGCGGGTGGTGCGGGTCGCGGTGACGACGATCTGGTCGCCGTTTGTCGCGGCTTCGGGCGAGGACGGTTCGGACTCTGCTGCGCCCAGGCGGGCATGGCGATGACGGCGGCGCCGATCATCAGCATCGAACGGGAAAGAACGGAAAAACGCTTCACGGCTGTGCCCCCCAAGGCTTCGTACGAAGCGGCGCAGCTAGGGGGCTCGCGTGACGGGTTAACGACTGGTTAAAGACCAATATATGACATTTCTGCCGAAATCGGTCGTTTTGCGGTCAACGGTTTGGCGGCAACCTATTCCTCCCCTGCAAGGGGAGGTGGCGCGCATCGCGCGTCGGAGGGGTGTCCCCCTCTCGATAGCGCGACACCCCTCCGTCAGGGCTTCGCCCTGCCACCTCCCCTGCAAGGGGAGGAATAGTCTTACGCCATCACCAGCGCGTCGATCGCCGCCTGAAGGATATGCGCGGCGGCGAGGTTGTCGATCCGCTCGGCGCGCTTGGCGCGGCTCATATCCTGTTCGATCATCGTGCGTTCGACCGCGACCGTCGACCAGCGTTCGTCCCACAGCAATATGGGGCCTAGGTCCGCGCAGTTGCGGGCGAAACTGCGTGTCGATTGCGAACGCGGGCTCTCGCTGCCGTCCAGGTTCAGCGGCAGGCCGATGACCAGGCCCTGCACACCCTGCTGGGCGATCATTGCGATCAGTTGTTCCTTGTCCTTGGTGAACTTGGTCCGGCGGATCAGGGTGGCGGGGCTGGCAAAGCTCCATCCGGCGTCGCACAAGGCGGTGCCGACCGTCTTGGTGCCGACGTCCAGCCCGATCAGCCGCCCGCCTGAGGGGAGGGCGGCGCGGAATTCGCTACGGTCGGTGGTGATCAGGCTCATCGAAAGGCTTTCAAACGGCGCTCCGCATCGGCGCGGACATTCGCCCAGAACAGGCTATAGTCGTATACGTGGTAGTTGTTGCCCGGCAGCACATAGGGGCCGACGCTCGGCCCCTCGCCGATGGTCAGGATGCCGCGTCCCTCGCACTTGGCGGGGACCTTGCCTGCGGCGATGGCGGCGGTCTTCAGGTCGGCGGACGGATAGAGGGTGCCCAGATTGGCGGTGGCGGGCGCGGCGACGCCGGGCGTGCCGGTCAGCGGGTTGGTGCACAGCATCTGGGTGCCCTTGCGCGGCGCGCCGGTATAGCCGTTGGTCTGGTCGAACACGTCGAGGATCAACGACGGATCGGCAGGCTCGCCGAAGCTCTGCCAGCTTAGGATGCACCCCGTCTGGTCGGGTGTCGCACAGGCGGGCAATCCCATGGCGGGCAAGTCGGCAGTCATCGAGATCGGCCAGCCGACGACATAGGCCGCAACGATCCGCCGCTTGAGGGCAGGGGTCTTCGCCACCCGGTCGGTTAGCAGCCGCGACAGGTGCAGCGCGCCCTGGCTATGCCCCGCCAGGATCAACGGGCGCTTGGGATCGGCGTCCGCCAGGAAGGCAGTGAAAGCGGCGTCCACGTCGCTATAGGCGAGGTCGAGCGCGCGCTCGGCATCCGCCATGCTGGTCAGGAACGCGCCGAAGGTCGCCTGGCGATAGCGCGGCGCCCAGATGTCGCCCGCTCCGTTGAAGGCACTGGCTTGTCCGCGCAGGAACAGCTCGGCGCGGCCATTGGTCTCGGGATCGTCGAGCGGCGCGTTCCAGTGCGCCTTGCTGATATAGGAGGTCGGGTGGATGAAGAAGATTGCCGCGCCCTGACCCGGCTGGCCGGGCGTGTAGCCGGTCGGCACCCATAGCGCCGGATTGCCGGGCAGGTCGGGCCGCGCCAGCCACATCTTGCGGTCGCGATATTCCTCGGTGCGCGTCACCGCCTGGGTCTGGAACGACTCGGACGGCACCGTTGACCAGCGGAGCAGCTGGTTGCCGAACAGGCGGTAAGCAAAGGCGGCGGCGATCGTCAGCACGATGAGTGCCGCCACGACATAGAGGAATTTGCGCGCCAAATCATCACTCCGTTGTGCGGTGCAACAAAATCGGACGGCCCGCAATTGCTATCCATGATGCCCCACTTGCCCCCATTGCAATCGTCGAGGCGGCAAAAGCGTTGCGCGAAGCCGCGCGGCGATGCTAGCCGCAAATCCATGTCCGTAGATACCGCAACCGTGAAGAAGATCGCGAGCCTCGCCCGCATCGCGATCACCGAGGAGGACGCGACGCGCCTCGCCCCCGAGCTTGGGAACATCCTGGGCTGGATCGAGCAGCTCGGCGAGGTCGACACCCAAGGGGTCGAGCCGATGACCGCGGTGATCCCGAACCAGCTTCGCCTGCGCGACGACGTCGTCAATGACGGCGGCATCCGCGACCTCCTCATGCAGAATGCACCGCAGGCCGAACATGGCTTCTTCACGGTGCCCAAGGTGATCGAATAATGACTGATCTCACCACACTCGGCATCGCCGCCATCCGCGACGGCGTGCGCGACGGCCAGTTCAAGGCGCGCGAAGTCGCCGAGGCGTTCAACGCCAAGGTCGCGGGGGCCGACGCGCTCAACGCCTTCCTGGTCAAGACCCCGGAGCACGCGCTCGCCGCCGCCGATGCGGCCGACGCGGCGCGTGCCGCTGGAGAGACGCTCAAGCCGCTGGCAGGCGTGCCGATCGGCATGAAGGATCTGTTCGCGACCAAGGGCGTCGCGACCACCGCCGCCAGCAAGATCCTGGAAGGCTTCGTGCCGCCCTATGAGTCGACGGTTTCGCAGAATCTGTGGAATGCGGGCGCGGGCATGCTGGGCAAGCTGAACCTCGACCAGTTCGCCATGGGCTCTTCCAACGAGACCAGCGCGTTCGGCAACGTCATCTCGCCCTGGCGTCGCCCGAACGACACCGCCGCGCTCGCCCCCGGCGGGTCGTCGGGCGGGTCGTCGACCGCGGTGTCGGCGGGGCTGGCGCCGGGCGCGACCGGCACCGACACCGGCGGATCGATCCGCCAGCCCGCCGCCTTTACCGGCATTTCGGGTATCAAGCCGACCTATGGCCGCTGCTCGCGCTGGGGCACGATCGCCTTCGCCTCCTCGCTCGACCAGGCGGGGCCGATGGCACGCGACGTGCGCGACTGCGCGATCATGCTGGAGGCGATGGCGGGCTTCGACGCCAAGGACGCGACCTCGCTGAAGCTCGACGTCCCCAACTGGGAAGCCGCGCTGTCGACCGACCTGAAGGGCAAGAAGGTCGGCGTGCCCAAGGAATATCGCGTCGACGGCATGCCCGGTGAGATCGAAGCCTTGTGGCAGCAGGGCATCGACTGGCTGCGCGATGCGGGGGCGGAGATCGTCGAGGTCTCGCTGCCGCACACCAAATACGCGCTGCCCGCCTATTACATCATCGCACCGGCCGAGGCGTCGTCTAACCTAGCCCGCTATGACGGCGTGCGCTACGGCCTGCGCGACCTGCCCGAAGGGGCGGGGTTGCAAGACATGTACGCCGCGACCCGCGCCGCCGGGTTCGGCGACGAGGTGAAGCGTCGCATCCTGATCGGCACCTATGTCCTGTCGGCGGGCTTCTACGATGCCTATTATACGCAGGCGCAGAAGGTCCGCACGCTGATCGCCCGCGATTTCGAGCGCGCCTTCGGGGAGTGCGACGTGCTCCTCACCCCGACCGCGCCCTCGGCGGCGTTCGCGCTGGGTGAGAAGCAGGCCGATCCGCTGGCCATGTATCTCAACGACGTATTCACGGTGCCCGCCTCGCTGGCCGGGCTGCCCGCCATGTCGGTGCCGGGCGGGTTGGACAAGGACGGGCTGCCGCTCGGCCTTCAGATCATCGGCAAGCCGCTGGACGAGCAGGGCGTGCTGAACGCTGGCCTCGCCATCGAGCAGCGCGCGGGCTTCACCGCCCGTCCGCAGACCTGGTGGTAAGCGACCGAGCCTTTTCGGCCCGCAACATCGCCGTGTTGCGGGAGGCGCAGGGCGCCCTGAACGTCGCGTTCGGGGCGATCCTCAGCGCCTATGTCGGCGTGTCGCTGAGCCATATGGAAAGCCAGCCCTTCGACCATCATACGCTGGCGCGCTTCTTTCTGGGCGTGGCGGGCTTCATCCTGTGCCTGTGCGTGGGCAACAGCGTGATCCTGCGCGGTGAGGTGCGGCTGGGCATCCTGTTCCTGCTGCTGGGCGCGGGCGCGGCCTATATCGGGTTGCGGGAAGCGCGGAATCTCGGCTTCGAGACGTCCGTCCTGCGCATCCTGTCGACCTGCTGGATCGTCGCCCTGCTGGGCAGCAACGCCGTCCTGACGGCGATCAACTATCTTCATCATCGAGATCGAACATGAGCGAATATCGCATCCAGGGCGCGACCGGCGAATGGGAGGTCGTGATCGGCCTGGAAGTCCATGCCCAGGTCACCACCAACGCCAAGCTGTTCTCCGGCGCGGCGACCGCGTTCGGCGCGGAGCCCAATACCCAGGTCTCGCTGGTCGACGCCGCGATGCCCGGGATGTTGCCCGTGCCCAATATGGAGTGCATCCGCCAGGCGGTGCGCACCGGCATGGCGATCGATGCGCAGATCAACAAGTGGTCGCGTTTCGACCGGAAGAATTACTTCTACGCCGATCTGCCGCAGGGCTATCAGATCAGCCAGCTCTACCACCCGCTGGTGGGTGAGGGCGCGATCGAGATCAGCCTGGACGAGAAGAACCCCGACGGCCCGACCAAGTCGATCGGCGTCGAGCGTATCCATGTCGAGCAGGACGCGGGCAAGCTGATGCACGACCAGCATCCGACCCGCTCCTATGTCGACCTCAACCGTTCGGGCGTGGCGCTGATGGAGATCGTCAGCCGCCCTGACATGCGTTCGCCCGCCGAAGCAGGGGCTTATCTCCGCAAGCTGCGCGCCATTCTCCGCTATGTCGGTAGTTGCGACGGCAATATGGAAGAAGGCTCGATGCGCGCCGACGTGAACGTGTCGGTCCGTAAAGTCGGTGACGAGTTCGGCACGCGGACCGAGACGAAGAACGTCAACTCGGTCCGCTTCGTGATGGCTGCGATCGAATATGAGGCCAAGCGCCAGGTCGCGGTACTGGAGGATGGCGGCAAGATCGTCCAGGAGACGCGCCTGTTCAACGTCGAGAGCGGCACCACGCGCTCGATGCGGTCGAAGGAAGATGCGCATGATTATCGCTACTTCCCCGATCCCGACCTGCTGCCCCTGGAACTGACCGACGCGTTCCTCGAGGAATGCCGTGCCAGCTTACCTGAACTGCCCGACGCCAAGCGTCGCCGGTACGAGGCACTGGGCCTGACCGCGTATAATGCGGGCGTGCTGACCGCCGAGGTCGAGACAGCGCGCTGGTTCGACGGCCTGCTGGATGCGCTGGAAGGCACGAGCGCCAAGCCTGCGCAGGCGGCCAACTGGGTCGCGGCCGAGCTGTTCGGCGCGCTCAATCGGCTGGGCAAGGACATCACCGAGAGCCCGGTTTCGCCTGCGCAGGCGGCGGAATTGCTGGCCCTGGTCGCCGACGGCACGCTGTCGGGGAGCCTGTCCAAGCAGGTGTTCGAGATCATGCTGGAAACCGGCGATGGTCCGTCCAAGATCGTCGAGGAACGCGGCCTCAAGCAGACCAGCGACACCGGCGCGATCGAGGCGGTGATCGCCGAGGTTCTGGAGAAGAATCCAAACCAGTTGGGCCAGTATCGCGCGGGCAAGGAAGCGCTGTTCGGCTTCTTCGTCGGTCAGACGATGAAGGCGATGGGCGGCAAGGCGAACCCGGCGGTGGTGAATGACCTGTTGAAGAAGGCGTTGGCGGGGTAAGGGCTCCCGCAAGAACTCCCCCTCCCGCAGGCGGGAGGGGGTTGGGGGGAGGGTAGGGAGCCTCTCAGAGCCTATCGCCCGTGGCTTTCCCTCCCCCATCCCCTCCCGCCTGCGGGAGGGGCGTGCTCTAGACTAGCGGTGTGCGCTATCGTGACGTTAGCTCTAGCAAACGACCTGCGATAATTTTCCCGCCTCACCACAAGCTTCTCCCCTCCCGCAGGCGGGAGGGGATGGGGGAGGGCAACGGTGTCTCACCGAGCCCATCCCCCGAAATCACAACCTACTGCGCATCCAGATCCTGGTTCCGCACCACGCCGCCGGTCCCGCCGACGCCGTCATGCTCGCCGGTATCGGTAAACGTCACCGGCTCTTCACCGCCCTCGCCACGCGCAACCGCGTCCGAACGCGCCTCGACCGCCTGTTCGATGTCGCTGCGCGGGTCCTCGCGTGGCGGGCTGTCGGGGTTGTTCTCGGGCGCCTCGCTGGGCGGGCTGTCGGGATGGTTTTCGGGGTTGGTCGCCATGATCGGCTCCTTTCAAATCTGGGGCGGCTGAGCGGTACCGGGATCGCCGGGACCGACGCCGGGGGCGGGCTGGTCGATGTCCGGGCCGGGCGGCACGATTTCGGGCGGCGGCGTATCGGGCTGGGCCGGTTGGGTCGGCGTCGGGCTTTCGGGCGGGGGCTGGGTTGCCATTCTCGCTCTCCGTAAATGTGGCCGTTTTTCCGGCTGGGGAGGGCATAAACGCATCGGACACGCCGATGTTGCCTGTTGTCCCTTGCCGAAGCCGCCCAGGGTGATATAGACGCGCGCCCATCGGCGGTGTCCTCGTGCGGGCGTGGCGGAACTGGTAGACGCGCTGGATTTAGGTTCCAGTATCGTAAGATGTGGGGGTTCGAGTCCCTTCGCCCGCACCAGTCCCCGGTCACAACGGGGCGACAGCCACACGGAATTTCTCCAGATTGAAGGCCTTTAGATGCAGACTGTCGAGACGCTGAACGAGGGGCTGAAGCGCGCCTACACGCTCACCATCACTGCCAAGGACATCGAGGGTAAGGTCGATGCCGAGCTGAAGCGGATCGCTCCGCAGATGAAGATGCCCGGCTTCCGCCCCGGCAAGGTGCCGACGAACCTGGTTCGCAAGATGCACGGCCCGGCGCTGCTTCAGGATGCGCTGAACACCGCGCTGCAGGAAGGCGTGCAGTCGCTGATCGCCGAGAAGAACCTGCGTCCCGCGATGCAGCCCCAGGTCGAACTGGTCGGCGAGTATGAGCAGGGCCAGGACGCCACGCTGAGCGTCACGCTCGAAGTCCTGCCGCAGGTCCCGACCCCGGCGATCGACGCGCTGAAGCTCGAGCGTCTGACCGTGCCGGTCGCCGACGAGGCGATCGACGAGCAGCTGCAGAAGTTCGCTGACCAGCAGAAGCGCTGGGACGATGCGGGCGACAAGGCCGCCGAGCAGGGCGACCAGGTCACCGTCGACTTCGTCGGCAAGACCATGGACGGCGTCGCCTTCGAGGGCGGCTCGGGTGAGGACATGGCCGTCGAGATCGGCGGCGGTCGCCTGATCCCCGGTTTCGAGGACCAACTGGTCGGCGTGAAGGCCGGTGAAGAGAAGCAGATCTCGGTCACCTTCCCCGAGGACTATCCCGCCAAGGACCTGGCCGGTCAGCCCGCGACCTTCGACCTGACGATCAAGTCGGTGAAGACCGCCGGCGAAGCCAAGGTCGATGACGAGATGGCCAAGAATCTGGGTCTCGAGAGCCTGGAGCAGCTGCGCGGTCTGCTGAAGGGGCAGATCGAGCAGGAGCATAACGGCCTGACCCGCACGTACATGAAGCGCAAGCTGCTCGACCAGCTGGCCGATGGTCATGACTTCGAAGTCCCGCCTTCGATGGTCGAGGCCGAGTTCTCGCAGATCTGGGCGCAGCTCGAGCATGAAGCGACCCATGAGGAAGATCCCGAGGCCGCCAAGGCCGAGATGGAGAAGGAGCGCGACGATTATAAGAAGATCGCCGAGCGCCGCGTCCGTCTGGGCCTGCTCCTCTCGGAGATCGGTCAGGCGAACGGCGTGGAAGTGACCGCGCAGGAAATGAACCGCCTGATCGCGCAGGCCGCGCAGCAGTACGGCCCGGAAGATCGCCAGCGTTTCATCCAGTATGTCCAGCAGGAGCCGATGGCCGCCGCCCAGCTGCGCGCCCCGCTCTATGAGGACAAGGTCGTCGACTTCCTGTTCGGCAAGGCCGAGATCACCGACCGCGAAACCACCCGTGAGGAGCTGGAAGCCGCGATCGAGAGCGAAGACGGCTTCGCGACCGGCACGCACATCCACAATCATGATCACGACCATGATCACGACCACGGCGCCAAGAAGGCGAAGGCCAAGAAGGCCGACGTGACCGAGGACGCGGCCGAAGAGGACGCCACGGACGCGCCGAAGAAGGCGACCCGCGCCAAGAAGGCCGCTCCGGCCGAGGGCGAGGCGGAAGCCGCCGAGGCGACCGACGAAGCCCCCGCCAAGAAGCCGCGTGCCAAGAAGGCTGCGGCTCCGGCGGAAGGCGAAGCGGAAGCCGCCGAGGCCCCTGCCAAGAAGCCGCGCGCCAAGAAGGCTGCGCCGACCGAGTAAGGACGGCCTGAGCGGGCTTCGGCCCGCCAGCTGATAAAAAGGGCGGCCGCGCGAGCGGTCGCCCTTTTGTCGTTCAGGCCCACCGTGCTTTTAAAACAAGATGATATGATATGGACTCACCCCTCCCCTTCAGGGGAGGGGCCGGGGGTGGGGCGCTTCCATGAACTCCGCGCTTGTGGCTAGGCCCCACTCCAAAAGGGGAGGGGCTCGCGTTAGTTTAAGGCAATATCAGCACGGTCAAGAACCGGGCGCCGCTGGGTGCCGATGACAAAGCATGCGGCGAGCAGCGGCAGCAGCCACAGCACCCGGCTCTGATACCGATCGTCGGGGCCGGACAGGTCGCCGGTGATGGCCGCGTTGAGCAGCAATGTCGCGACGACCAGCCCCGTCAGCCCCAGCAACGGCCATCGCCGCTTGCGTATCGCCCAGATCAGCATCACGGGCAGCAGCAGGACGACCGCCACCGCCACCGCGACATCGGGTGCGAATTTCAGCGGATCGAGCGCCCCTCGCTGCTGCCGCGATACCGAAAACGCCTGGTAGGCGTCCGGCAGGCGGGTCTTTAGGATACGCGCAATCTGCATGTCGGCGGCATAAGGCGGCAATACGCCCTTGCGGACGGTCCTCAGTTGCTCGGCAAAGCCCTGCCACGCCAATGTCGCGACGCCGCCGGGATCGTCGTGCAGCACGTCGCGGATGATCATCCGCTGCTCGGCGATCACGCCCGGCCGGTCGCGGTGGAGCATCGCACCGAGCGGCGAACGCCGATCCCAGAGATAGGCCTGGCCCGGCTTGGCGACCAGAGGATCGTCGACCAGGGGGCGCACCGTACAATGGGCAAGCGTGCGCTCGCGACACAGCCGCACCAGCGTCGGTTGCGCCACATGCCCGTCGAACAGCCGTGCGAGCAGGAAGGTGTCGGACGACAAGGCAGGCCTGAACTCATAACCCGCAACCCGGTTCAGGCCGCTCAGACCCAGCAGCGTCAATGCGATGGCCAGTGCGGCGGGCAGGGATCGCCGGATCGTCTCCCGCCACCCAGTGCCGCTCACCAGCATCGCGACCGCCGCCAGCCCGAGCAGCCCGGCTGTCAGCAGCACATGACTGAGATGCACCGCGATCAACAGGGCCAGTAGCACCGCCAGTCCGCCGCGCTGCCATAGGGGCGTATCGGAGGGGCGGGCGAGCAACGCGAACAGGACCAGCGGCACGAAGCCGGTGGCGATGTCGGGCATGATCTGTCCGACGAACCAGGGCAGGCTGCTCCCCAGGCCCAGAAGGGCACAGGTCGCGACCACATCCCATGCATGAAGGCGGCCGCCAATGATGGCGAGCGTCATCGCGATCATCAACACGCTGCCGATCGCCTGGACCGCGACGATTCCCCAGACCCCCGTGATCCACAGCGGCAATCCGATGGCAAGGCCATAAACGGGCGGCCGATCGGTCGGATAGAAGAGTTTGAGCGGTATCCGCAAATAGGTTCCCGAGTCGGCAAAGACCAACGGAAAGCCGTTGGCGACCGCGACCCAGGACAGGATCGCCGCCCCTGCCAGGATCGCCACGGCCATCGGCCATGATATTCCGAAACGCCGTCGATCCGGCTTTGACTCGTTCATGGCGCAGCTTAGGGATATGCCCGATCCGGGGGCAAGCCTGACCGGCGCCGTCTCGCTTTAGCTTGCGATCCGCCATAAGGGGCACCGCTTCGGCTGACCGTAAAGCCGCACGAGGGAAGAATGATGGACTATCAGGGGGCCGGGCCAAGCATTGCGGTGCTGTTGCCATGCTATAACGAGGAAGCGGCGATCGCCCAGACGATTGCGGGCTTCCGCGAGGCGCTGCCGACCGCGACCATCTATGTCTATGACAATAACAGCAAGGACCGTACGGTCGAGGTCGCACGCGCGGCGGGCGCCGTGGTCCGGTCGGAGCGGATCCAGGGCAAGGGCGCGGTCGTGCGGCGCATGTTCGCCGATATCGACGCCGACATCTATGTCATGGCGGACGGCGACGCCACCTATGACGCGGCTTCGGCACCCGACCTGGTCGCGCGCATGGTCGAGGAACAGCTCGACATGGTGGTCGGCCAGCGGGTGAGCGAGGCGGAACTCGCCTATCGTCGCGGGCATCGCTTCGGCAACGCCATGCTGACGGGCATGCTCGCCAAGCTGTTCGGGCGCAGCTTCACCGACATCCTGTCGGGTTATCGCGTCTTCTCGCGTCGCTTCGTCAAGAGCTTCCCGGTCCTGTCGGTCGGCTTTGAGATCGAGACCGAGATCAGCGTTCACGCCCTGGAGCTGAAAATGCCCTGTGCCGAGATCGCCACGCCCTATTATGCGCGGCCCGAGGGGTCGGCGTCGAAGCTGTCCACCTATTCGGACGGCTGGCGCATCCTGCGCACCATCCTGAAGCTGTACCGGATCGAGCGGCCGATGTGGTTCTTCGGCGCGGTCGCGGCGCTGCTCGCGGCGCTTTCCATCCTGCTCGCCGTGCCGATCATCCTGACCTATCTTCAGACGCATCAGGTGCCGCGCTTCCCGACCGCCATCCTGTCGACCGGCCTGATGCTGCTCGCCGCGCTGAACGTCTTCACCGGGCTGATCCTCGACACCGTGGTACGTGGGCGGCAGGAGGTTCGGCGGCTGGCCTATCTGGCGCTGCCTGCGCCCGGAAACCCGCGCTAATCGGATTTTCACCCCTGAAAGCCATAAACGCTGCACGGCAGCATCACGGGATGCCGCCGGGGCTTGAATATGCGCGGCCACCACGCGACATAGGGGCTCTTCTGGGCATAAGAGAGATTTCCATGCACAATCCGTTCGAGACCGGCGATTTCGCGAGCCCGCTGGCACATGCTGGCGTCGGGCTGCGGCAGACGCAGGCCGGGCTGGTTCCGATCGTCATCGAACAGTCGAACCGCGGCGAACGGTCGTTCGATATCTTCAGCCGACTGCTCCGCGAGCGCATCATCTTCGTCACCGGCGGTGTCGAGGACGGCATGGCGTCGCTGATCTGCGCGCAGCTGCTGTTCCTTGAGTCGGAAAATCCGAAGAAGGACATCTATATGTACATCAACTCGCCGGGCGGTGTCGTCACGGCGGGCATGGCGATCCATGACACGATGCAGTATATCCGTCCGCGCGTCGGCACGCTGTGCATCGGCCAGGCCGCCTCGATGGGCAGCTTCCTGCTGTCGGCCGGTGAGCCGGGCATGCGCGTGGCGACCACGAACAGCCGCATCATGATCCACCAGCCTTCTGGCGGGGCGCAGGGCATGGCGGCCGATATCGAGATCCAGGCGCGCGAAATCCTGCGCATGCGGCATTTCCTGAACACGCTGTACGCCAAGTACACCGGCAAGCCGCTTGAGGAGATCGAGCGCGCGATGGACCGCGACAAGTTCATGAGCGCCGAGGAGGCCAAGGAGTTCGGCCTGATCGACCAGGTGTTCGACAAGCGTCCGACCCCGGCCGACGACGCGTCGACCGCGGCATAAGACGGGTCGTTCAGCGTGAACGGTTTATTTCGATTGTGACTTTATCGGGGTGCGGTACGATGCGCACCCCGGCAACGGTAGCGCACCGCTTCATGGGTGCGAGAGGTGATTGATGGACAAGGTGAGCGGTGGCAACTCGAAAAGCACCCTCTATTGCTCGTTCTGCGGCAAGTCGCAGCACGAGGTGCGCAAGCTGATCGCGGGGCCGACCGTCTTCATTTGCGACGAGTGCGTGGAGCTATGCAACGACATCATCCGTGAGGAGACCAAGTCCGCTTTGGTGTCCAAGAAAGATGGTGGCGTCCCGACGCCGCAGGAAATCTGCAACGTGCTCGACGATTATGTCATCGGGCAGAAGCAGGCCAAGCGTGTCCTGTCGGTCGCAGTGCACAACCACTATAAGCGCCTGAACCATGGTGCGAAGGGCGCCGATGTCGAACTGGCCAAGTCGAACATCCTGCTCGTCGGCCCGACCGGTTGCGGCAAGACGCTGCTGGCGCAGACGCTGGCGCGTATCCTCGACGTGCCGTTCACCATGGCGGACGCGACGACGCTGACCGAGGCCGGTTATGTCGGCGAGGATGTCGAGAACATCATCCTGAAGCTGCTCCAGGCGTCGGATTACAATGTCGAGCGGGCGCAGCGCGGCATCGTCTATATCGACGAGATCGACAAGATCAGCCGCAAGGCCGAGAACCCCTCGATCACCCGCGACGTGTCGGGCGAGGGCGTTCAGCAGGCGCTGCTCAAGCTGATGGAAGGCACGACCGCCAGCGTTCCCCCTCAGGGTGGCCGCAAGCATCCGCAGCAGGAATTCCTGCAGGTCGACACGACGAACATCCTGTTCATCTGCGGCGGCGCATTCGCAGGGCTCGAGAAGATCATCGGCGACCGTCTGCAGGGCAAGTCGATCGGCTTCGGTGCCTATGTCGCGGCGCCCGAGGAGAAGCGGACCGGCGAATATCTGCGCCAGACCGAGCCGGAGGATCTCCTCAAGTTCGGCCTGATCCCCGAATTCGTCGGCCGTCTGCCGGTCATCGCCACGCTCGAAGACCTCGACATCGCGGCGCTGGTCAAGATTCTGTCCGAGCCGAAGAACGCGCTGGTCAAGCAGTATCAAAAGCTGTTCGAGATGGAGAATGTCGAACTCGACTTCACCGACGACGCGCTGACCACGGTCGCCAAGAAGGCGATCGAGCGCAAGACCGGTGCACGCGGGCTTCGTTCGATCCTGGAGGGCATTTTGCTCGACACCATGTTCGACCTGCCCGGCATGGACGGTGTCGACGAAGTGATGGTCGACAAGGACGTGGTCGAGGGCCGCAAGGAACCGATCCGCGTCTATGCCGAAAAGGCCAAGAAGACGGACGGCGCGGCAGCCTGAACGGGGCCGTGACGTCATGGAATGGATGACGGGCGCTTCCCCTGGGGGAGGCGCCCGTTTTCCTATGGGGAATGCTATGGTGACGATCCGAGAGGCGGGGGCGGGCGACCGGGTGGCGGTGGCGACGATGCTGGGACGTGCCTTTGCCGATGATCCGGCCATGTCCTATATCTTCCCCGACGCCGCCGACCGGGCGAAACGCCTGCCGCGCCTGTTCGCGCTGTTGTTCGACAGTGATGCGGTGGGGATGCGGTTGGTCAGCGAAGCGGCGGACGCCGGAACCTTCTGGCGACCGCCGGGGCAGGCGCATGTGCCTATGGCGGCCTATGTCCGGCGGCTGATTCCGGTGCTGCACGCGTTGGGCACATCGCTGCTGCGCGCGATGCGGCTGGGCGATTCGATCGAGGCGCATTTTCCGGCTGAGCCCTTTTGGTATCTGCATATCGCCGGTGTCGACCCGGCGCAGCAGGGGCGGGGGCTGGGCGGTGCATCGATCCGGGCGGGGCTGGCTCGGTGCGATGCCGACGGCGTACCCGCCTATCTGGAGACGGCGACCGAGAGCAATGTCGGGCTTTATACGCGGCTGGGCTTCCAACTGACCGGGGAATGGTCGGTGCCCAGGGGCGGCCCGCGCTTCTGGTCGATGATCCGGCCGGTCGGCGGACTATAAACATTCCTCCCCTGCAAGGGGAGGAATGGGACAAATGCCGAACCCCTCTGCTTTACCACGCGTTGCCGCTCCGAACAGGAGATGCCGCGATGAAACCCCATATGATCTGCCACATGATTTGCAGCCTGGACGGGCGCATCCTGCAAAGCCGCTGGCGGCCCGAGAGCTACAAGCCCGGTGAACTCTTCGAGGATCTGCACGACCGGATCGATGGCGACGCCTGGATCGTCGGGCGGGTGACGGGGCAGGAATTCGCCAAGGGCGACCGTTATCCCGATACGGACGAAATCTTCCCGCGCGAAAACTGGTTCGCGACCCGTGGGGCCGACGCGTTCGGCGTGGTGCTGGACGAACAGGGCAAGATCGTCTGGGGCCGGGGCGATATTGGTGGCGACCCGATCGTCGTCGTGCTGACCGAGGCGGTGCCGGACTCGCATCTGGCCGGGCTGCGGAGCGACGGGGTATCCTATGTCTTTGCCGGAACGGATATGATCGACCTGCGCGCCGTGCCTGATATCCTGAACCAGGAATTGGGCGTTGAGACGCTGCTGGTCGAGGGTGGTGGCACGGCCAATGGCGAATTCCTGCGTGCCGGGTTGATCGACGAGATCAGCATGGCGCTCTGCCCCGCGATCGACGGCGCGGCGGGGGCGCCCAGCCTGTTTCATTCGGATGAGGAGGATGCGGATACGCCCGCACCGCTGACCGGGCTGACGCTGACCCATCATGAGGTGTTGCCGGGTGGTGAAATCTGGTTGCGTTACAGGGTGGAGAATGACGCGGGTTGAGGCGCCACTGCCCTCAGACTTGCAACGCCTGGTGAACTGCCGCTCCAAAACAGAGCTTGATACGCGTTTAGCCCTAGAAGGGGCTACATATGGTTTCGACATCGCAATGAATCTTGCGGGCGTCGGGACCCAACAGGGCGGTTGGCGCATTGGCATGACAGGGATGTCATCATCCCCGTCACGTTGAGGAGAAGAGACCAGCCATGAGCGAACCCGACGCCATCGTCACCGCCGGACAGAAGCGCGCGCTGCTCCAGCGTCTGCTGATGCCCTGGTGGACCCTGGTGTTCCCGATCCTGGGCCTGCTCGCCATCGCGGTGTCGCTCTACAAGATGGGGACGGTCGGAGTGGTCGTCGCGGCGATCATCCTGTTCGGCTGCGTACTGTCGGCGGTCCATCAGGCGGAGGTCGTCGCGCACCGGGTCGGCGAGCCCTTCGGCACCTTGGTCCTGGCGGTTGCGGTCACGGTGATCGAGGTGTCGCTGATCGTTAGCCTGATGCTGTCCGACGCCGGCGACGCGTCCAGCCTGGCGCGCGACACGGTGTTCGCGGCGATCATGATCATCCTGAACGGCATCGTCGGCCTGTGCCTGCTCGCCGGGGGATTTCAGCATGGCGAACAGCGCTTTTCGCTGCGGGGCGCGAGTTCGTCGCTCAACGTGCTGACTGCGATGGTCGTGCTGTCGCTGGTCCTGCCCAATTATGTCTCGTCCGCGCCGGGGCCGACCTATGCGACCTCGCAACTGGTCTTCGTCGCGATCGTCAGCGTCATCCTCTACGGCACCTTCGTCATGGTGCAGACGGTGCGGCACCGCGACTATTTCCTGCCCGCCGACGAGGACATGCCCGCCGATGCCCATGCCGAGCCGCCGACCAATGCGGCGGCTTGGGCGGCGTTGGGCATGTTGCTGGTCGCGCTGGTCGGGGTGGTCCTGCTGGCCAAGGGGCTGTCGGGCATCGTCGAGGCGGCGATCCTGGGAGCGGGCCTGCCGCTTGCCATCGTCGGTGTGGTGATCGCGGCGCTGGTGCTGGCGCCCGAGAGCCTGGCGGCGTACCGGGCGGCCAAGCGCAACCGGCTTCAGACCAGCCTCAACCTCGCGTTGGGCTCGGCGCTGGCGACCATCGGCCTGACCATTCCGGCGGTGGCGATCGTCTCGCTGATGCTAGGGCTGCCGCTGGCGCTGGGGATCGGGGCCAAGCAGATGATCCTGCTGGTCCTGTCGCTGTTCACCATCACGCTGACGCTGGGCAATGGGCGGACGACCGTGCTGGGCGGCGCGGTGCATCTGGTGATCTTCGCGGCGTATCTGTTCGTGACGGTCGTGCCTTGATCCCCAATGCCCGTTCAGCCTGAGCGAAGTCGAAGGCCAGGGGTGGTCTACTTGGTGTTCCCGGCGAAGGCCGGGGTCCATTCTCCATAGTCGAGAGAGAATAGGGGCATTGCGTTGGGGGGGGCATGGCGATCAGTGGCAACGGCCTCCCACGCCCATTCACCGCGCCATCACAACGGCACCGCAACTGGACCCCGGCCTTCGCCGGGGAACAGGCTGGGTTCGAAGTCTGCCCGTGGCCTTCGTCGCTCAGGCTGAACGGAGGGAGGGGCGCTATCCCGTTTCCGTTCGCGTTGCGCGCAGTCGAAGCGCAGGGGGATGACCGACCCTACTTCTTCTTCGCCGCCTGTTCCGCCTTCCACGCCCGGAACTGCTCGATCGCGACCGAGCGCTTCAGCACCTTCGCCCAGGGATCGACCACGACATGCGCGTCGGCGGGCACGGTCAGCGTGCCGGTGCCGTCCGTCATCAGCAGCGTCTCGACCTTGTCGCCGACCTGAACCTCGACCGGCATCGGGAAGGGCCCGCCGCCGGGCACCTTCCAGGTCAGGGTCAGTTGGTCGCCACGGCGCGTCTCGACGATCTCGGGCAACGCCGCCTGACGCAGATAGACGTTGAAGAACCAGCCATAGTCCTTGCCCGTGACCTGCCGAACAAAGCCCTCATATTCCTTGGTCGAGCCATAGCGGGGCGTGAAATTCCCCGGCCTGGGATCGGTCCGGCCATAGACGGCCAGCCGCGTCACGTCCCAGAACGCCTTGCCCCCGATCAGATTGTGGAGCGTGTGCAGCATCCACGACCCCTTCATATAGATGTCGAGGCCGGGACCGCCCTTGGCCTCTTCATAGACATCCTGCTCGGTCATGCTTCGGTCGTGAACGATGGGGGCCTTGTTGGCGATCTGCCCGCGCTGCGCGTCCATCATCACCGCATAGCGCGCCTCGCCCTCACGCCAGCGGCCATAGCTGGGCTGCATATAGCTGCCATAACCCTCGTGCAGCCAGAAATCGTCCCAGTCGACATTGGTCAGCTGGTTGCCGAACCATTCATGGCTGAACTCATGCTGGAACAACCAGTCGAACCCTTCCGGCGCCTTGGCATATTCATTGCCGTAGGCGTTGATCGTCTGGTGCTCCATGCCCTTGTGCGGGGTCTCGACCACCCCCAGCTTCTCGTCGCCGAAGGGGAAGGGGCCGACGGTCGACTCGAAGAAATCCAGCGTCGGCGCGAACTCTTTAAACAGCCCTTCCGCCTTCTCTTTTTCGCCGGGCAGATACCAGTAGAACATCGGGATCGTGTTGCCGAAGCGGCTCTTATATTTCCCCTCGACCACCTCGTACGGGCCGACGTTCAGCGCGATGGCGTAGGTGTTGGGATGCTTGGTCCGCCAGTTCCACCGGGTCCGCCCATCGGGCAGCGTATCGACGCCCAGCAGCACGCCGTTGGACGGGGCCTTCAGCCCCTTGGGCACCGTGATGTGCAGCGTGACCAGGCCCGGCTCGCCCATCGGATAGTCGAGGCACGGCCAGAGCAGGTCGCAGCCATAGCCTTGATCGGTCGTGGCGAACCAGGGTCGCCCGTCCGGCGTCTTGGCCCAGACGACGCCAGTATCCCAGGGCGCCCGCACCGCGACATGCGGCGTGCCGCCATAGCTGATCTTTGCACTGACCGTCTGCCCGGCGCGCAGCGCACGGGGCAGGGTGACGACCAGCTGCCCTTCCGGGTTGGACCAGGCGGCGGGCTTGAGGGGCTTTCCGTCGATGGCGATCGCCTTGACCGGCAAATTCCGGTCGAGATCGATCACCAGCCGCGCCAGCGGCGCCTTTGCGGTAAAGTCCAGCACCGCAATGCCGTTCAACTCCTGCGTATCGGGCAGTATCTCGAACGACAGGTCGGCACGGTCGAAGCGGACGGCGAGTTGCTCGGGTGGACGGACGCCGCCGGAGATCATGGTCTGCACGGTCAGCGGCGGCTCACCCTTGGCCGGAAGCGCCTTGGATGTCTGGGCACCGGACGGGGCGGCGCAGAGAAACGAGGAGGCGAGCAGCGCGAGAGCGGCATTCCGTATACGATTCATGGTGTCTGGTTTCGCCCAAGCGATGCGGCTTGGCAAGCCGTGCCGCAGCGTCTCGTCGCAGTGGGAATTGATGGATCGGCAACCCTCCCCATATATAGATACGAAGAGGCCCTGATCGGGCCGACCGGAGTTTGCATGAACCAGACCTATCCCGTCCTCCCGCTGCGTGACATCGTCGTCTTCCCGCACATGATCGTGCCCCTGTTCGTCGGCCGCGACAAATCGGTCGCGGCACTGGAAGCGGCGATGGCGACGGACAAGGAAATTTTCCTGGTCGCCCAGTTGGATCCCGCCGAGGACGATCCCTCGCGTGAGGATCTGTACGAGATCGGCGTGACCGCCAGCGTCCTGCAACTGCTGAAGCTGCCCGACGGCACGGTACGCGTGCTGGTCGAGGGCAAGACGCGCGGCCGCCTGGTCGAGCTGGACGAGTCGGGCACCCACCTGACCTCCACCATCGACACGACCGTGGTCGAGAGCGACGAAACCGCGCTTGAAGAGCAGGAGCATGACGTCAAGGCGCAGGTTGCCGCGCTGATGCGTTCGGTGGTCGACCAGTTCGAGAATTACGCCAAGCTCAATCGCAAGCTGCCCGCCGAAACGGCCGTGCAGCTGGCCGAGATCGAGGATGCCTCGCAGCTGGCCGATGCGGTCGCCGCGAATATTTCGGTCAAGGTCGCCGACAAGCAGGCATTGTTGGTGGAAACCGATCCGGCCAAGCGGCTGGAAATGGCCTATGCCCTGATGGAAGGCGAACTGGGCGTCCTTCAGGTCGAGAAAAAGATCAAGAGCCGCGTCAAGCGCCAGATGGAGAAGACGCAGCGCGAATATTATCTCAACGAACAGCTCAAGGCGATCCAGCGCGAGCTGGGCAATGAGAGCGAGGACGGCGACGGCGACGAGATCGCCGAGCTGACCCAGAAGATCGCGACGCTCAAGCTGTCGAAGGAAGCGCGCACCAAGGCGACCGCCGAGCTGAAGAAGCTGAAGACCATGGCGCCGATGAGCGCCGAGGCGACGGTCGTGCGCAATTACCTCGACGTGCTGCTCGGCTTGCCCTGGGGCAAGAAGTCCAAGGTGAAGAAGGACATCGCGGCGGCGCAGGCGATCCTGGATCAGGATCACTATGCGCTGGAAAAGGTGAAGGACCGGATCGTCGAATATCTCGGCGTTCAGGCGCGCACCAACAAGCTGAAGGGGCCGATCCTGTGTCTCGTCGGCCCGCCGGGCGTCGGCAAGACTTCACTGGGCCAGTCGATCGCCAAGGCGTGCGGGCGCGAATTCATTCGCCAGAGCTTGGGCGGTGTGCGCGACGAGGCCGAGATTCGCGGCCACCGCCGGACGTACATCGGCTCGCTGCCGGGCAAGATCGTGACCAACCTGAAAAAGGCGGGCACCGGCAACCCGCTGTTTCTGCTCGACGAGATCGACAAGCTGGGCCAGGATTTCCGCGGCGATCCCGCCTCGGCACTGCTGGAAGTGCTCGATCCGGAGCAGAACGCCAAGTTCAACGACCACTATCTGGAGATCGATATCGATCTGTCGGACGTGATGTTCGTGTGCACGGCAAACACGCTGAACCTGCCGCAGCCTTTGCTCGACCGCATGGAGATCATCCGTCTGGAGGGTTATACCGAGGACGAGAAGGTCGAGATCGCCGAGCGTCACCTGGTCGCCAAGCAGGTCGAGACGCATGGCCTGAAGGACGGTGAGTTCACCCTGACCCAGGAGGGCCTGCGTGCCCTGATCCAGCGCTACACCCGCGAGGCGGGCGTGCGTACGCTGGAGCGCGAGATTGCGCGCCTCGCCCGCAAGGCGCTGCGCCAGATCCTGGAGGGCAAGGCGACGTCGGTGACGATCACGCCGGAAAACCTGCATGAGTTCGCAGGCGTCCAGAAGTACCGCCACGGCCTGTCCGAGCAGGAAGACCAGATCGGTGCGGTCACGGGCCTCGCCTGGACCGAGGTGGGTGGCGAGTTGCTGACCATCGAATCGGTGACGGTGCCGGGCAAGGGCCAGGTGAAGACCACCGGCAAGCTGGGCGATGTGATGAAGGAATCGGTCCAGGCCGCCTTCAGCTTCGTCCAGGCGCGCAGCCCCAGCTTCGGGATCAAGCCGTCGCTGTTCCACCGCAAGGACATCCATATCCACCTGCCCGAGGGCGCGGTGCCCAAGGATGGTCCGTCGGCGGGTATCGGCCTCGTCACCTCGATCGTGTCGACGCTGACCGGCATCGCGGTGCGCAAGGATGTGGCGATGACCGGCGAGGTCACGTTGCGTGGCCGGGTGTTGCCGATCGGTGGCCTGAAGGAAAAGCTGCTCGCGGCGCTGCGTGGCGGCATCACCACCGTGCTCATCCCGCAAGAGAATGAGAAGGATCTGGCGGATATCCCCGCCAACATCCTGAACGGGCTGAAGATCGTGCCGGTGGCGCATGTCGACGAGGTGCTTCGCCTGGCCCTGGTCGAGCCGCTGGAGGCGATCGACTGGACCGATGCGGATGAATTGGCGGCGCTGCCGCCCGCCGCAATCCCGGCGGTCGGCGGCGAACGTCACCACTGATCGTCGCGCACTGGTCGTCGCAAGGACGGGGCCGCCGGTCGAAGGATCGGCGGCCTTTTTCAAACGATGTCACAAGGATGACACGCGCTTCTGTTTGCGCCATCCTTCGCTTTGGATAAGGATGGGGGATAAGGGTGGGGTTTGACAGCACCGCCTGCCGCGTCATTATCGGTCCTTTAATATTTGGGCGGCACCGAGTCCGTCTGGTTATTCGTCGAAATCATAGGGGGTTATGGAATGAACAAGCAGGAGCTGATCGCCACCGTCGCCGACTCCTCGGGCCTGGCCCGCGGCGATGCGGTCAAGGCGGTCGATGCCGTGTTTGAATCGATCACCGCTGCCCTGAAAAAGGGTGATGAAGTTCGCCTCGTTGGCTTCGGCACTTTCTCGGTTTCCAAGCGCAAGGCCTCGACCGGCCGTAACCCGCGCACCGGCGAGCCGATGACCATCAAGGCCTCGTCGCAGCCCAAGTTCAAGCCGGGCAAGCTGCTGAAGGATTCGGTCAACTAAATCCGAAATTTTGGGCTGGACAGGCGGCGAGTCGCCGCCTAAAGGCCCGTCTCCCGGTTACGGGCGCGTAGCTCAGCGGTAGAGCACACCCTTCACACGGGTGGGGTCACAGGTTCAATCCCTGTCGCGCCCACCATTCTTTCCAATGACTTAGTGGTCCGGAAGGAATGGTGATCAGCCTGATCGGCCAGGCTTTCCGTCCTTTTCGGCGGCCGTTCGGCAAGATTCGGCAATATGATGCCGGTTGCCCGACAATTTAACGTGCCTTTAGCGGCCTCTCCTTATGCTCATGGCCAAAGGAGACTGTCATGCAGCAGGGGTATCGCAGCTTTTGTCCCGATCATCCGGCCTTCGCCATCGCGATGGCGTTCCAGCCGATCATGGATGTCGAGACGGGACGACCCATCGCCTATGAAGCGCTGGTCCGGGGCAGCAAGGGCGAGGGCGCCGACGATATTCTGACGCGGATCAGACCCGAGGAGCGCTACGACTTCGACCAGCAATGCCGGGTCGCCGCGATCGAGGGCGCGGTGGCGGCGGGGCTGCTCGACGGCGGTGCGCGGCTGTCGATCAACTTCTTTCCCGACACCGTCTATTCGCCGCTCGCCTGCCTGGAGCCGACGCTGGACACCATGCGACGGCTGAATGTCCCCCATGAGCGTCTGATCTTCGAATTTTCCGAACAGGCGGAGATCGGCGACGGCGCGCATCTGAAGACCATTTTGGATACCTATCACTGCATGGGCTTCGGAACCGCGATCGACGATTTCGGTGCGGGCCATGCCGGGCTGACCCTGCTGGGGCAGGTCAGGACCGACTATATCAAGCTCGACATGGCGCTGATCCGGGGCATCGACCAGACCATGCCCCGGCGCATGATCGTCGAAGGCGTGATCCGGATCGCCGAGAAGATGGGCATCGCGATCATCGCCGAGGGCGTGGAGACGATCCACGAATATGACGCGCTCCGGGCGCTGGGCGTGCGGTACATGCAGGGCTATCTGATCGCACGGCCCGGCTTCCGCTGTTTGCCGCCGGGACATCTGCCAGAGGACTTGGCCTGGGTAGCGAGCGCCTGAAGTCACGGACATCAGCGTTTTAGGCATTCCTCTCCTTACCGGGAGGAATGCCTTTTCATACCGCGCCTTGAAGGCGCCAGCCGTCAGCGCATCGACCCCGCATCCCCCGCCAGATAACGCGCGATCGGATCGATCATGTCCTTCGGGATACGTCGCGCGATGACGGGCATGGTCGCGTGGCTCTTGCGCGCGTCGACGACATTCTTGTCGCCCTGCCAATGGCGCAGGCGCGCGGCGATATAGCTGGCCCGCTGTCCGGCGAGGACGGGATAGGGCTTGCCGGGCGTGTGACAGCTGACACAGGCGGGAAGCTGTTTGTCGGGCAGTCCGCGCTCGACGATCTGCGCCGCCGCCGAATCGCCCGCAGGCTTCGCGCCAAGCCCCGGCATCGCAGCGAAGCGGCGCGCGGCGGCCTCCATGTCGGCGGGCTCCATGCGCATCGCGACCTGCTGCATCACCGCGCTCGACCGGGTGCCGTTGGCGTAGCCCTTGAGTGCCGCGAGCAGATATTCGGGGCTCTGACCGCCCAAAACCGGAATGTCGGGCGCGCCGCGACCCCGGCCGTCGGTGCCATGGCATCCGGTGCAATTGTCGGGATCGACAGCGGGCGACGCCTCGGCGACCAGCGCGCGATATTGGGCGGGCGTCATGTCGGGCAGGCGGCGGACGAATGCCACCATGCGGCGCACTTCGTCTTGGCGGTCCTGCACGGCCCAGGCGGGCATACCGGTATATTTGACGCCGTGCTGGAGGATCCAGAACAGCTGCTTGTCGGTCCACTCGCGGGCATTGACCGACAGGTCGGGCGCGGGTGGGGTCGCGGCCTGCATCACGGGGGCGGGCTTCTGGCCTGGGGCTCCGTGACAGACGGCACAGCTATTGGCGAAATGCCCGGCCGCGCTCACCAGCCCGCTAGCATCGGCGGGGTCCTTAGGTGCGGTGAAGGCGGCATGGGTGCGCACCGAATTGCGCATCGCCCAGTGAAGGAACCAGTCGGTGATCGCCCAATGCCCGCTGGAGGCGGCCAGGTTGATGACGCCCGACCAGGCCAGGCCCATGCCGAGCAGCGCTAGACCGAGCAGCGTCGCCAGTGCCCGCTTCCAGGTGATGCGGATCGTCATGCGTGCGCCTCTTCTTTGGTCTGGAGCAGGCGCGCGAGCATCGCCAGCCCGCCGCATAGATAGGCGACGCCGCCGACCAGCAGCATCACGACGCCCGCCATCTGCTGATCCGCCAGCGCCCCCATGTCATGATGGCTGTAGAGCGGCCGCGGGGCGAGGCCGATCAGCGCGCCCAGCAAGGTCATGTGCATCGAGGTGACGAGCAGGGCGGCAACGCCGGCGGCCCGGTGACGCGGCGCGAGCACGGCGGCCCAGAGCAGCAGGCCGACCGCCAGGAAGCTGACCTGCTCGGCGATCAGCCAGGGCAACCCATGATCCGCCAGCCGCCGCAGCGCCGGGACGTGCCAGCCCCATACCACGACCGCCTCGATCATGGCGGCGGCCAGCGGGATGGCGAGCCGGGGCAGGCGGACTGCCGGATCGAAACGGGTGCCCTGCAACCCCAGCGCGATCGGCGGCGCGGCGACCGCCACGGCGATCATGTGCGCGACCATATGCCCGGTCATGCCCCAGGTGCTGAAGGCCCAGCCGACCGACAACAGCGCCAGACCCAGCATCAACCAGCTACGCCTCATCGGCAATCGCCCAGCATCAGGACGGGCATGGCGGTGAAGATCACCGCGACGAAGCTCAATCCCGCCAGCAACATCGTCGAATAGGCCAGGAAGCGCAGCCGATCGATATCGGTGCCCTCGTTATGCGGCGGCGGATCGCCCGGCGTGCGCGACTGCTGCCACGCGATCACGCCCGAGGCGAGGATGACGATCAGCGCGACGACCGTCCCGATCGCAAAGGCGGTGGGGAACAGTGCCCATTTGCCGATCCGCTCGCACGAGATCGCGACCCAGAGATAGGAGAAGAGGAAATGCACCGCCCACGTCGTCGGCGGCACGATCAGCGTCCAGAGGGTGACGCGCAGCCGGTGCGCGCCTTTCAGCCAGCGCTTCATAGCCCCGTCTCCGGAAACAGGCCGATGGTCAGATAGGTGACGATCGCGGTCAGCGCGAAGAAATGCATATAGACGGTGATGTTGCGGATATCGGCGTCATGGGTCGGCGTCATCCTGCCCGCGATGCTGCGCGCCAGCGTATAAAGCTGCATAATCGCCGCGACGGCGGCATGGACGACGGTCCAGACCACCAGCACCCAGACGATGGCCGGATAGACATTGGCCTCCGGGTCCAGCCCGTCCAGGCACCCTATCCCGGCGAACAGGCTGGCGATGGCGGTGACGGCGCCCGCGACCAGCAGCCCGCGTGCGGCATTGACCGAACCCCGGTGATGAACCTCGCGCGCGATCAGCGTCGCGGCCCAACTGGCCAGCGACAGGGCCAGTGCCGTCAGCGGCCCGCCGCTGCCCGGTCCGTCAAAGCCTGCGCCGAAATCGGGATGGATCGTCCAGTAGAAATAATAGCCAAAGACCAGCCCCGAAAAGGCGGTCGCGTCCGCCATCATCGTGATGAACATCGCCCACCAGCCGGGCGCGGCCGGGCCGGAGATATAGAGCGGCAGGCGCATGCCGTGACCGATCGGCTTTTCCGGCTTTTCCGGAATCTCGGCGGTGTCCCACAGCCACCACAATATGCAGCCTAGCGTGACCACACCGCCCAGCGCGGCGATGAGGTAGAGGTGATAGGTGGTCAGGATGAACACGCTGCCCAGTGCCGCGGCGGTCATCATCGGCTTGACGCTGGGGGTGCCCAGCCGGATCACCGAGACGGGCTTGGCGTCGAGGACCGAGGTGATGATCGTCTCGCGGCGACCTTCCTCGGCATCGGGCAGGAAGAAGCGGCCCTCATCGACCTTGGCGACGAAGTTCTTCTGGTCCCAGATCGGATAGCGGCTTTCGACCAACGGCACCGAGCGGATGCCCCAATCCTCGTCATCCGGATGCGCCAGCCATTCCAGCGTCCCCGCATGCCAGGGGTTGCGCGGCGACTTGGCACGCGTCGGCGAGAGCATCAGGTCGACGACCAGCACCGCGACACCGGCCGCGAACATATAGGAACCGGCGGTCGAGGCGAGGTTGAGCCAGCCGATGCCCAGTTCTTCCGGATAGGTAAAGACACGACGCGGCATGCCCTCCAGCCCCGACAGGTGCATCGGGAAGAAGGTCAGGTTGATGCCGACGAACATGATCCAGAAGGCGATGCGCCCCAGCCGGTCGGACAGCTTCTTGCCGGTGATCAGCGGCCAGTAATAATAAAGCCCGCCGAACAGCGGCAGCAGCGTGCCGCCGATCAGCACATAGTGGAGGTGCGCGACCACGAAATAGGTGTCGTGCGCCTGCCAGTCGAACGGCGCCACCGCGACCATCACGCCGGTCAGGCCGCCGATGACGAACACCGCCAGGCTGCCCGAGGCATAGAGCAGCGGCGTCGACCACTTCACCTTGCCCGCCCAGAGCGTGGCGATGAAGGCGAAGATCTGAACGCCGGTCGGGATGGCGACGGCTTCGGAGGCGGCGGAGAAGAAGGCCAGGCTGATCTTGGGCAGGCCGGTCGCGAACATGTGGTGGACCCACAGTCCGAACGACAGGAAGGCGGTGCCGACGGCAGCCAGCACGATCCACGGATAGCCGAGCAGATGGCGCTGCGCGAAGGTCGGGATCATCATCGCGAACAGCGCGATGGAGGGCAGGAAGACGATATAGACTTCCGGATGGCCGAAGATCCAGAACAGGTGCTGCCACAGCAACGGATCGCCGCCCCGCGCCGCGTCGAAGAACGGCCAGTTGAGCAGCCGCTCCATCTCGAACAACAGGTCGCCCGCGATCAGCGGCGGGAAGGCGAACAGGATCATCACCGCCACGACCAGGATGTACCAGGCATAGAGCGGCATCAGGTTCAGCCGCATGCCGGGCGGACGGCATTTCAGCACGCCGACAATCAGCTCGACCGCGGCGGCCACCGACGACACCTCGATGAAGGACAGGCCCAGCATCCAGATATCGGCGCCCAGCCCGGAAAGGTCGGTGCGTGTGGTCAGCGGCGGATACATGAAC
Organism: Sphingomonas sp. Leaf257; assembly: GCF_001422185.1. Taxonomy (NCBI): domain Bacteria; kingdom Pseudomonadati; phylum Pseudomonadota; class Alphaproteobacteria; order Sphingomonadales; family Sphingomonadaceae; genus Sphingomonas; species Sphingomonas sp. Leaf257. The sequence continues at coordinate 144,143 of NZ_LMMH01000012.1, read as the reverse complement.
CAGCCGCCATCGGGCGCGGCGTTGAAGAAGATCGAGCCGCCGACGAACACGCCGCCGATCAGGAAGCTCCAGTAACCAAAGGCCGACAGGCGCGGGAAGGGCAGGTCGCGTGCGCCCAGCAGCTGGGGCAGCAGGATGATCGACACCGCCTCGAACATCGGGACGGCGAACAGGAACATCATCATCGAGCCGTGCAGCGTGAACAACTGGTTGAAGGTGTTCGCCGAGACGAGATCGTTGTCGGGCACCGCCAGCTGGGTGCGCATGATCAGCGCGAGCACGCCCGCGAACAGCATGAAGCCGAACGCGGTCAGCGTGTACCAGACGCCGACCCGGTTGTTGTTGGTATCGGTCCAGCGCAGGAACAGGCCGCTGGGTGGTTTCCACACCGCGCGCAGCCGCTCTTCCTGTTCGGCGCGAAGCTGGGGATCGTCCTGCGCGTGGAGGCTCATTTCAGGCCCTGAAGATAGCGGGCGAGGGCAATGGCCTCGTCATCCGACAATTGGGGGAAGGACGGCATCCGGACGCCGGGCTTGGTCTTTTCGGGATGGCGGATGAAGGCGGCGACGTTCGCCTCCGTCATCGGCAGGATGCCTGCCGCCAGCGTCCGGCGCGATCCGAAATGGGTGAGGTCGGGGCCGATCTGGCTGGGCGCGGTGACGCCCGCGATGCCGTGGCAGCCGCCACAGCCATTCTCGGCGAACAGGCGCGCTCCGGCCGCGTCGCCCGGCTGGGCGGGACGCGCCTGCTCGGCCAGCCACGCGTCGAAGGCGGCGGGCGGCATCGCGATGACGTCGAACGCCATCAGCGCATGGGACAGCCCGCAGAATTCGGCGCATTGCCCGCGATAGCGGCCGGGCTTGTCGGCGCGCACGACCAGGCTGTTGATGCGGCCGGGGATCATGTCCATCTTGCCCGCCAGCCCTGGTATCCAGAAGCTGTGCACCACGTCGCCGCCGCTCAGGCGGAAGGCGACGGTGCGTCCGGTGGGAATTCGGATTTCATTGGCGCTCAGCACGGGCGGACGGCCCGGCGGCGCATAGGCGACGCGCCACCAGAATTGCTCGCCATCCACCGCGATGGTCAGGTCGGCGGGCGAGGCCGGGCGCGGCTTCATATAGGGTAGCGAATAGGCGAGCAGCCCGAGCAGCACGATGGTCGGGATGATCCCGCCCAGCCACAGGACGATCCGCATCCCCTTGCGATGGTCGATCGATCCCTCGGGCGCCCGGACGGCATGGCGCATCAGCAGCGCGACACCGCCCGCAATCAGCACCGCGCCCACTAGCATGATAATGAAAAGATGGCGGATATCGGCCGCATCCGCCCCGAACGGCGCCAGCGTGGATTGATGCGTGTTGCATCCCGCCAGGAAACCGGCTGTCAGAATCGAGATGGTGCTGCTTTTCCCCCGCATCGCCCCCGAACGTTTCCCTGGCGGAATAGTTCATGTCGGCTTCATCTAAAGTTCATGTTCGGGGCGTTTCTGCTATCGGTTGTCGTTGCGGCGCCACACTTCTCCCGCCAGCAGGGTCGCAAAGCCCAGCCACGCCGCCAGCGGCATCACGCTGACCGAAGCGGGGCGATCGACTTTCCAGGCCGTGGCGGCGAGAGCGGTGGTGCCGATCGCCATGGCGCCTGCGGCGGCGGTGCTGGCGCCGGTGCGCCGTTCGCGGAAAAACAGCTCGGTCCAGCCGCCGATCATCGCGCTGTTGCCCAGCCACAGCGCGACCGAGGCGTTGCGGGCGGGGGAGGCAGGCTGGCGAAGCAGGCGATAGCCGCCGACCGCCGCCATCGTCTCCAGCACCGGCCAGACCGCGCCGAACACCGCATCGGGCGGAGTGAAGCCGGGCTTGTCGAGCCGCGCATACCAACGGCGGATGCGCGGGTGCGACGGATCGGGGGCATTGCGCCGCCCGACCAGCGCGCTCAGCCCGAGCACACCTGCCGCGATACCGCCTGCCACCAATGGCGATAATCCCTTGTTCTTCATGGCCGTCATCCCTTTGCGAAGGTCGGTGGGATAACGGCTTTCGTTCAAGCCTGTTCAATCGCGACGCGGCGGCGGCCCCACAGCAAGGCCCGGTCGAGCACGCCGATGACGACCAGCGACATACCGAACAGCGGCAAGGCGATCCCCGCCACCACCAGCGACAGAAGCAGCCCGCCGACCCGCGCGCCCGACAGCGCAGGCGGCGCGCCGACCCGTCCGGCCGGGCGACGTTTCCACCACATCGCCACGCCGCTGAACGTCAGGACCCAGATGGCGATGCAGGGGATCAGCATCAGCAACTGGTTCGCGCGGCCGAAATAATTGCCCATGTGAAGCTGGACGCCCGACTCCACCGCGCGGCCGACGATGCCATATTCGGCATAATGCACCTCCGGCCCGATCTGCCGGAAGCTGTAGCGGTCGATATAGAGCGTCTTCTGCCCCACCGGCCGGTCGGGATAGGTGAAGACGGTATAGACCCCGTCCGCGCCCTTGGGCAGGAACAGCCGGTAGCTGCCCGACCAGCCATGTGTGCGCAGGATGCCCGTCACCCGGTCGGTGCCGCGAATGACGGCGGGGTCGTGGGTGGCGCCGGGCATCTCCGGGCCGTGATCGGCATGTTCGCCGCTCATGGCGGGCATCGCCGAGTGCGGCATCCTGGATCGGGGAAGGGGAGCATCCTCCAGCGTCCAGGGCACATCGCCCAATGCGGCCTTCATCGGCATGCTATGGGGTATGTTATACTGGCGGAACGAAGGCGGATAACCGACGCCCAGCGCCGCGCCGACCCGGTGGATCAACGGCCCGCTGACCCCGGCCCAGGGCAGGCCGGTGACAATCAGGAAGCCGATCAACGCGACCGTCCAGACCCCGACCGGTCCATGCAGGTCCCGCCAGAAGCGTCGTCCCCGCCCGCTCGTTCGTGGCCAGAGCGTCCCCGCCGCGGTGAACCGTCCGCGCGGCCACCACAGGATGACGCCGGTGACGAGCAGGACCAGCGCCCAACTGACGGCCAGTTCGACCAGCCGCTCGCCGAACACGCCCATCAATATGGAACGGTGCATGGCATCCGCCCAGCCGACCAGCGTCCGGTCATAGACGACGCTGCCCAGCACGTGGCCGGTTCCGGGATCGACCGCGACGCGACGCGGCGGTCCCTCGGTCGGCTGGACGAAGACCACCGCCGAACGGTCGCCGGTATCGGGCATGTCGACCCGCGACGCGCTGCCCGGATAGGCGGTGAGCGCGGCCTCGATCATGCGCGACATCGGCACGTTCGTGTCGTGCGGCGCGACGAAGCGAAGCTCGGGGTAGAAGGCATCGTTCAACTCGTCGTTGAACAGGTAGATGGCGCCGGTCAGGCTCAGCATCAGCAGGATCGGCGCGACGAGCAGCCCGGCCCAGAAATGCCAGCGCCAGATGGTCCGGTGAAAGGCGGCGGAGGCGTTCGGCCGAACAATGGCGCGTCCGGCTCCGAAAGGATTATGAGGCATGACAAGGCTTTCGACCAACCCTCGCCGGGGACGGGGGCAGCATCATGGAAACGTCGCGGGCGGTAAGTAGCGACGTCGGATGAGACGGGTCAGGAAAGCGCGGGCGGTCCCCGCAAGGGCGGCCGCAGATAGGGCGCGACGACGGGTCGGGGCAGGACCGGCATGGCCAAGCCGACCGCCATGACGAAGGCGATGAGCAGGGCCAGCTGGATCGGATCGGTCGCCGCCAGACCGGGGGCGGTCAGCCCGGCAAAGGCGCAGGGCATGTCGCGGCCGTGATCCTGGCCCGAATGGCCCGAACCGTGGTCGCTCCGATGATGGCTCATGGCGGCACGGTCCATTGCCATGGCCCCGTCATGCGCCATCGGAACCGGGGCAGGGGCTGGCACTGGCGCGCTGCCCGGGCACAGGATGATCGCCGCCCGACCATCGACCTGCCCGATCATATAGCCCGCCGGGATCAACAGCTTGAGCAGCAGCGCCGCCGCGCAGATCAGCACGGCGAGATGGCGTTGCGCGAACAGGCTGCGGATGGCCGTCACGGCGCATGGGGTAGTCGAGCGGGTCACCACTGTCACTCGGACAGATCAACCCAGGGACAAAATGGCCGACATGCAGGCGGATCCGCCACAATGCCCTGGCTTGCCCGCTCTCAACGCTGGCGCTGGACCACAGTCTGTTGCAGGGTCGCATCATGGTGCACTCCCCCGCCTTTGCTTTTCTCAACGGCGTATCGGGCCGTATCGTCGACGAGATGATCGCGTTCGACTGGACGACGACCAGCCTCGGGTCCCCCGACACATGGCCCGCCGCGCTGAAGGCCCAGATCGCGACGATGATGGCCTGCCCGGCGCCCATGTATCTGGTCTGGGGGCCGGATCTGGTGTCCTTTTACAACGACGCCTATCGCCCGATGCTGGGCTATCGCGCCGCCACCGCCATGGGGACGCCCTTTCGTATCCTGTGGGGCAGCATCTGGGACGATATCGCGCCGCTCGTCGACGTCGCGCTGTCGGGCAAGGTCGCGCAGGTCACCGACATGCGGCTGGATTTGGCACGCGAGGGCAAGCCCGAAGAGGCCTATTGGTCCTTTTCCTACTCGCCGGTCTTCGATGATCAGGGGCAGATTTCGGGCATGATCTGCGTCACCGGCGAGACGACCGCGCGGGTGTTGGCCGAGCGGCACCAGCGGGAGGCGGACGAGCGGCTGGAACTGGCCCTCAGCTCGGGCGCGCACGTCGGCATGTGGGATTGGGACGTGGTGAACGATTCGATCCGTACGGACCCGCGCTTCGCGACCATGTACGGGGTCGATCCGGCGGCGGCCAAGGCGGGCTTGCCGATCGCCGAATTCTTCAAGGGCATTCACCCTGATGACCGAGAGCGCGTCGAGCGCGAAGTCGCGGAGGCGATGGCGGGGCTGGGGGCGGGGCTGGGGACGGGCGCCGATGATGCCGCAGGCCGCTTCGCCTCCGAATATCGACTGGTCCAGGCCGATGGCACCATTCATTGGGTGTCGGCGCGGGGCCGCTGCATCGCCGATGAGAATGGACGTTGCGTGCGATTTCCGGGCGTCAGCTTCGACATCACCGACCGCGTCTGCGTCGAACAGCAATTGCGCGAGAGCGAGGCGCGGGCCCGGCTGAATGCCGAGCGGGTGCAACTGGCCCAGGAGGCCGGGGCGATCATCGGCACCTGGTTCTGGGATCTGGTGACCAACCGCTTCACCTGCGACGAGCCGTTCGCGCGGCATTTCGGGCTGGATCCCGCCCATGGTCATGAAGGGGTGCAACTGGAGCAGGTGGTCGAACTGGTCCATCCTGACGACCGTGCCGGTCTGTCGGAGGCGGTGCAGGAAGCGATCACGCGGGGTGGTGCCTATGCGCACCAATATCGCGTCCGCCGCCATGACGGCCATTATCATTGGCTGGAAGCCATTGGCCGGGTCGATCACTCGGCTGAGGGTATGCCAATTCAGTTTCCTGGCGTCCTGATCGATGTCGGCCTGCGCCGTGCGCTGGAAGTAGAGCGCGACACGGCCATCGCCGAACTCCGCGCGCTGACCGATCAGCTGGAACAGCGTGTCGCCGACCGCACCGCCGAACTGATGCGGGCCGAGGAGGCGCTGCGCCAGAGCCAGAAGATGGAGGCGGTGGGCCAGCTGACCGGCGGTCTAGCGCACGACTTCAACAATCTGCTCGCCGGGATTTCGGGGTCGTTGGAGTTGATGGCGCTCCGGCTGGCGCAGGGGCGGGTGAACGACGTCGACCGCTATATGGATGCCGCGCAGGGGGCGACGCGGCGCGCGGCGGCGCTGACCCATCGGCTGCTCGCCTTTTCCCGGCGGCAGACTTTGGCGCCCAAGCCGACCGATATCGCCGCGCTGGTCGCGGGCATGACCGACCTGATCCGCCGTACGGTGGGGCCGGGCATCGCGCTGGAGACGCAAGGATCGGACGATCTGTGGACCGTGCTGGTCGATGCGCCGCAGCTGGAGAATGCGCTGCTGAACCTGTGCATCAACGCGCGCGACGCGATGCCGGGCGGCGGGCGGATCGCGATCGAGATGGTCAATCGCCGCCTGGACCAGGACAATGCCCGCTTCGCCGATATACCGGACGGCGAATATCTGGCGCTGTGCGTCACCGATACCGGCACGGGCATGACGCCCGAGGTGATGGAAAAGGCGTTCGACCCCTTCTTCACCACCAAGCCGCTGGGGCAGGGGACCGGGCTGGGGCTGAGCATGATCTATGGCTTTGCCCAGCAATCGGGCGGTCAGGTTCGCATCCGTTCGGCGCCGGGCGAGGGCACGACGGTGTTCCTCTATCTGCCGCGCCATCACGGCCCCGCCGAGCGGGACGGTGAGAATGCCGCCGGTGCCCCGGCCAACGCATCGGGGGCGGGCGAGACTGCGCTGGTCGTCGATGACGAGGCGACGGTGCGGATGATGATCACCGATGTGCTGCGCGATATGGGATACCGGGTGATCGAGGCGGCGGACAGCGTCGAGGGGATGGCCGCGCTGCGCTCGGCCGAGCGCATCGACCTGCTCGTCACCGGTGTCGGCCTGCCTGGTGGTATGAACGGGCGGCAGCTGGCCGAGGCGGCACGGGAGTTGCGACATGAATTGAATGTCATGTTCGTCACGGGCTATGCGGAGAATGCGGTGCTGAACAGCGGGCATCTGTCGCCGGGCATGCAGTTGCTGACCAAGCCCTTCACGGTGGATGCGCTGGTCACGGGAATACAGGCGGCGATGGGCGCGGGTGCGCGGCGGTACGAACCCCACGCGCCCTGATACGCCCGGCGGCGATGGCCCCCGGCACCGCGGTACTGCGTAATGCCTGGGAGTTTCACGATGTTCATGACCGGCCGCCTGGCTTTTTCCACCCTGGCCCTTCTCCTCTTCGGCGTTCCCGCCGCCGCCCAGACCGGCCCTGATATCCCGGAGCCGATGGTGTTCGACATGATCCGCCCGCTGACCGCCAAGGCGGGCGAGATCGAGGTCAACACGCTGGCGCAGCGCGACCTGACCGGGCCGCGCGGCGAACTGGAATGGGCACCCGAGGTCGAACTGGCGGTGGCGGACGGCCTTGCGGTCGAACTCGAACTGCCGCTCATCAATAGCCGCGTGGTCCAGTACAAGATGGGGCTTCAGAAGCGTCTGGGGACCTTCCGGGGCGGGCGGAGCGTGCACGGCGTCCAGTATCTGGGGCTGCACGACCGAGAGGAGGGCGGCTGGACCTCGACCCTGTTATGGCTGCTCGGCAATCGCTTCGGCGAGCGGTGGAGCACGATGACGATGCTCGGCGTCGGCGACGTGACCTTACGCGAGGGCAACGAGACGGGGACGATCATCAACCACTCGACCTTCTACGACCTGAATCCCGACACGGTGCTGGGCCTGGAGATGAACCGGCAGAATGGGCAGGGCGCCTATTGGCTGCTGATGCCGCAGGTGCATCGTGCGATCGGCAAGCTGGGGGTGCAGGGCGGCGTCGGCGCGGAAAAGGCACGCGGCGAGCGGTTCCGGCCGCGTTTGGGCTTGCGCCTGATCCGCGAGCTGTGATGGAGACGCCCTGCCAAGAACGTGGGGCCAGGAACGTGGGGCAAAATGGGAGACACGGCATGACCATCGCGCTGATCTGCCTCGATGCGGACGATACGCTCTGGCACAATATGCGCCACTTTGCGGCGACCGAGGAGGCCCTGGTCGGCCTGCTCGCCCCCTTTGCCGAGGCGCGCGTCGCCCGCGCCACGCTGGAGGCGTGCGAGGCGCGCAACCTGAGGCTCTATGGCTATGGGGCCAAGGGCTTCACCCTGTCGATGATCGAGACGGCGGTGGAATTGGCGGGGCCGACCCTGCCCACCGACCTGATCGCACGCGTGCTGGAAGCGGGGCGGCAGTTGCTGGCGCATCCGGTCGAACTGCTCGACGGTATCGCCGACACGGTCGAGGCGTTGCGCGAGCGGGGGAAGCTGGTGCTGGTGACGAAGGGCGACCTGCTGCATCAGGAAGCGAAGCTGGCGGCGTCCGGATTGGGTTCGCATTTCGATGACGTGGCGATCGTCAGCGACAAGACGCCGGATACCTTCCGGGGCATCTTCGCCCGCCACGGTGTCGCGCCTGAACAGGCGGTGATGGCCGGGGACTCGATGCGTTCCGACATACTGCCCGCGCTGGCCGCAGGCGCCTGGGCTGCGTTCATCCCGCAACCGCTGGCATGGAGCCATGAAGCAGGCGACGCGCCGGTCGACCATCCCCGCTTCCGCCAGTTGGAGCGACTGGGCGACCTGCCCGCGTGGATCGACACGATCGGCTGATTTTTCCTCCCCTGTAAGGGCAGGTGGCAGGCCGAAGGCCTGACGGAGGGGGGGCGCCATCAGATAGGGAAACCGCCCTTGCGACCGGGTACACCCATCCACCCCGGCGGTCTCCCTCCCCCTATGGGGGAGGAATAGGTCCCCGATCAGCCCGGATCGCTTTCCTCACCGACGATCACGCCGGGCGTGGCTTCCCCGCCGCCATGGGCAAAGCCGTTGCGGTGGATACGCACGCCGGCCGTCGACACCGGCGTGGGCTTCGCATCGGGAGCCCCGGCCATGGCCTCGGCCCGTTGCTCGCCACGGTGGATGGTCACGCCGTACATCGCCTCGGCCATCGGCGCGGCGGCGGGGTTCTGGACGGCAACGGGAACGGGAATGTTCGGCTCTACCCCCGCATAATCCTGGCGGAAGGACAGGTCGCGCTCCAGCGCCCCGCGCCAGCGATAGAAGATATGCGTGCCGACCGAGCCGATCCGGCTGAGGCTGGAGGCCCACCAGGGCAGAACGTAGTTAGCGTGATAGAAGGTCGCGGCCCCCACCGGCGCATAGACCAATCCGGCGAGAGCGGCCTGCGCCACGGCGGCGGCGCGGTTCCAGGCGGCGGGGTCACGGGGTTGCAGCATCGATCCGTCACAGGTGAAGCTGAACTGGCAACCGGTCGACCGTTCCGACCCCTGATAGACGACGCCGCAGATGCTTTTGGGGAAAGCCCGGTCGCGGACCCGGTTGAGCACGACCTGTGCGACCGCGCGCTGGCCGTCGACCGGCTCGGAGCGGGCCTCGTAATAGATGGCGGCGGTCAGGCACTCGGCGGCGCGGGCTGCGTCGGTCGCGGTGCGGGCAATGCCGCTGAAGGCGGGGGCGGCGGCCATTTCGATGGGGGTATTGCCGCTGATCGCCTCGGGCAGGTGGGTGTCGGGCACGTCGAGCGCGAGCTGGCGCAGCAGCGTCCGTGCGGTCGGCGGCGGCACATCCAGCGTCAGATGCGCCGACCGCTCGCGGACGGGGGTGCAGGAGGTGGCAACCGCCAGGCTCGCCACCAACATCAACCAGCGCAGCACGATATCCGCTTCCCAACCCATGGCCCGAGGACACCGGCTCTAGCGGTCCGGGGTTAGGAAGCGGTTAAATGCCCATAGGATAGCCCCTCTCCTGCAAGGGGAGGGGCGTTACTTGCTAGAAACGCGCGCCCAGTTCCACGCCGTAGAAGCGCGGTTCGCCCGCGATATAGGTCGGCGTGCTGAACGTGCCGCCGGTATTGCCCGCATCGATCAGATAGCGCTTGTTCGTCAGGTTGCGCGCGAAGCCGCCGACATGGAAGCGGCCCTGGTCGCCGAACTCGACGCCCGCACGCAGATTGACCAGCGTATAGCCGCCCTGCGAGATCGCCTCGCTGTTGGGCAGTTCGAAAAACACCTTGGAGCGGTAGGTGGCGCTGGGCGTCGCATAGAAGATCGCCGACGTGCCCAGCGGGATGCGCAGGTTCGCGCCGCCCGAGGCGGTGGTGTCGGGCTGCAGGCGGAAACGGTTGCCCGCGAAGACGCCGTTCGACGGATCATTGCCGATGCCGCCATCGATATAGGCGAAGGTGCCGAACAGGCTCAGCCAGCGATGGAGCGCGACATTGGCCTCCAGCTCGACGCCGAGGTTGTCGGCCGACCCGGCGCTGCGCGTCACGGTCAGGCCGTTCTCGAACACCGAGACCTGGAAACCCTTGTACCGCTGGTAGAAGACCGAGGCCGCGCCCGAAAAGGCGCCGACCCGCCCCTTGATGCCGCCCTCGTAATTCCAGACATTTTCGGCCGGAATGATCTGAAGCCGGGGGACCGCGCCCGAACTGGCGACGTTCAGGGGTACGATGCGCTGCGCGTCGAGCTGCACCACCGGCGAGCGGCGGCCCTTGCTGACCGTGGCATAGACGTTCACATCGTCGCTCAGGCGGTAGAGCGCATTGAAGCGCGGCAGGATCGCGGCATAGCTGCGCTCGGCAGTGAATTTCTGGCCCTTGGTATTGGCGGCGGCGAGCAGGCTGGTGAAGATCCCGGCCCCCGCCAGCAACCGGCTGTCGGGCATGACCGAGCTATAACCCGACTGTCGATCCTCGATCAGCACACGGGCCCCCGCCGTCAGTTCCAGCGCATCCGTGGGAATCCAGGTGGCGTCGGCAAAGACCGAATAGGTGTCGGTATTGCCGTAATTGGCGAAGCTGGCGCTGTAGGGGACGACGGTCGCCGTCCCGCGCGACAGGATCGCGGTGGCGCGCGTCGCCGGGATGGTGCCGTTGGCGGCGACGCAGGCGGTGCCGGTCGGCAGTCCGGCACCGTTCAGGATCTGGCGGATCGGCGCGAAGTCACGCGCGACCGAACAAGCCAGATAGGTGCCTTCCTCGGTCGAGAAGGGAACGCGCTGCTGCCCATTTTCGAAAAAGGCGTTCCAGCCGAAGGATGCACGGTAATGCGCGCCGTCAAAGGCGAAGCGGCTTTCATGGCTCCACTGGTCGCCCCTGGCGTCCTCGCCGAACTCCAGATACCAGGCGGGGCCGCCGTCCGCGTCGAAGATTTCGAGCGCGTCGAACCGGCGATAGCCGTTGACCGTGGTGAAGGTGATGCCCGGCGCGATATCGACCGCGACCGTCAGGTTCGCGTCATAGACGTTGCGCGTCAGCCCCAGCTTGCGCCGTCCCAGCACCTCGGCGGAGAAGGGCGAGCCGGACAGCTCGGCATAGCCATAGTCGCCGGTCTGGCCGCCGGTGGGGGCGAAGACGCGGCTCTTGAACGCGGTGCCGGGATTGCGCTGTCCGTCATAGGTCAGCACCAGATCGGCGGTGAGCGACGAATTGGGCGTCCAGCGCAACGACCCGCGAACGCCCCGCTGATCCTGACCGTTCAGATCGTCCTGATCGACCCGGCCCTGATTTTGATTGGCGACCTTGGGATCGCCCGCGATGTTGCGGACATAGCCGTCGCGATACTTGTATGCGAAGGCGATCCGCCCGGCGAGCCTGTCGTTGCCTGCGTTCAGATAGCCCGACACCTGACTCCGGTCGAAATTGCCATAGGAGGCCAGGATGCCGCCCTCGGTCCCGGCGCGTGGTTTGGCGGAGATGATGTTGATCGCGCCGATGGCGGCGGCGGTGCCGAACAGCGTCGCCTGCGGCCCCTTCACCACCTCGATCCGCTCGATATCGTACAGGTCCTGATAGGCGCCGCGCGTCCGGCTGATGTCGACGCCGTTATAATAGAGCGTGACCCGCGCACCCTGCTGGGCCGAGCCCGAGTCCGAGGTGATGCCCCGGATCACGAAACCGGGATTGTTCGCGCTCTGCTCCTGGATCTGAAGGCCGGGGATATATTGCGCGACTTCGGACAGCGAGTTGACGCCTAGGTCCGCCATGCGCGCCCCCGTGACGGCGGTGACGGTGACGGGCACGTCCTCGATCCGCTGTTCCCGCTTCTGCGCGGTGACGATCACATCGGGATTGCCGTCCGCGTCGCGAGCATCCTCCTGCGGCTGGATCATCGCCTGTGCCGCCGCCGCCTGGATGAAGGCCGCCTGCGACAGGCCAGCCAGCAGCACAGCCGCGCTTACGCGGCCGATCGTCGAATTCATGATGTCCCCCGGTATTGCCCCTGTTTTACGGCTCCTTAGGCAAGAGGAATTACCAGTCGGTGTCCACGATATGGCAAATTGATGACAGTTGTCGTCTGTCGCCAAACCGTCATGGCTCCGCCATCGGACTGTCGCGCACCGCGCCTAGCCGTCCGGTCCGAAAGGACCGATACGATGACGATGATGAATCGACGCCGCGCGATGGCGCTGATGGGGAGCGGGGCCAGCCTGGCCTTGCCGACGACCCTGGTGGAGGCGGCGGCTCCGGCGGGACGGTTCGATCACGGCGTGGCCAGCGGCGATCCCTCGGCGGTCGGTGCGATCCTGTGGACTCGCGCGACGCCCGGCGAAGGGCAGGGGGGCGACATCGCCCTGACCTGGCATGTCGCGCCGATGGGTGGCAGCGATGCGGTGGGCCTGCACACCGGCCGGGTCACGGCGCGCGCGGCGCGCGATTTCACCGCCAAGGTCGAGGTGGCGGGGCTGCAACCGGGGCGCGACTATCGCTACTGGTTCGAGACGGCGGGGGGCCAGCGCTCGCCCGAGGGGCGTTTCCGCACCCTGCCGCGCGGGCGGGTCGAGGAACTGGCGCTGGCGGTGGTGTCGTGCCAGCTTTATCCCGGCGGCCTGTTCAACGCCTATGACGCGATCGCGAAGACCGAACGGCTCGACGCGGTGGTCCATCTGGGCGACTATATCTATGAATATGGCGCGGACGGTTATGGTACGAAGACCGGGCACGAACTGAACCGCCTGCCCGAGCCTGCGCATGAAATCGTGACGCTCGCCGATTATCGCCAGCGCCATGCCCAGGTAAAGCGCGACCCCGACATGCAGGCGGCACATGCCCGCGCGGCGTTCATCTGCGTGTGGGACGATCACGAGGTCGCCAATGACGACTGGATCGGCGGCGCGGAGAACCACCAACCCGCCACCGAAGGCGATTGGGGCAAGCGCAAGGCGGCGGCGATGCAGGCCTATTTCGAATGGATGCCAATCCGCGATCCCCGGCCCGGCCAGCCCTGGGAAGCGATCAACCGCAGTTTCGATTTCGGCGACCTCGCCACACTGGTGATGGTGGAGACGCGGTTGCTCGCCCGGTCGAAGCAGGTGGCGGCGGCCAAGGGCGAAGCGCCCCAGCCCGGGGAATATGCCGCGATGATGGCCGAACGCGCGCGGCCCGAGCGTGAACTGCTCGGCGCAGGGCAGCTCGGCTGGATCGAGCGGACGCTGACCGCCTCGGTCAAGGCGGGGACGCCGTGGCAGGTGATCGGCAACCAGGTGGTGATGGCGCGGATCGACGGTCCCGACCTGGAAAAGCAGATGGGGCCGCAGGGTTATGCGAAGCTGACCGAACGCCTGTCGGAGGGCGAGCGCCAGCGGCTGGGCGAGGCGCAGGCCTCGTATCGCGCGGGCCTGCCGCTGAATTTCGACAGCTGGGACGGGTATCCGGCAGCGCGCGAGCGGCTCTATGCCGCGTTCCGGCGCGCGGGGTCGCGGCCGGTCGTCGTGTCGGGAGACAGCCATGCCGCCTGGGCCAACGACCTGTATGACGCCAGCGGCAAGCTGGTCGCAGCCGAGTTCGCGGGTACGTCCGTCACCAGCCCCTCCTGGGGCGACATGATGCCCGGTATCGGGCGCGAGATCGCGGCGGCCAATCCGAAGGTCGTCCGCTTCTGCGACCAGGACGACAAGGGGTATCTGTACCTGACGCTGACCCGCGACACCGCCACGGCGCGCTACATGACGGTGTCGACGGTGCTGGCCAAGCCCTATGCGCTGGGCTGCGCCGCCGTGTGGCGGACGCGCAAAGACGCGGATGCGCCGATCGAAGCGATCACCGCCTGATCGTCCGGCGTTCCTCCCCCGTCAATCGGCGGGGGAGGGGGCGCGGCGCACCGCCGCCTCGACATGGGCGACCAGATTGGCTTCGTCATGGTTGAGGTAATGGTCGCCGGGCAGCGCCACGACATGGACATTGGGCTGTTCCAGCATAGGGCACAAGCTGTCGGGCTCACGCACGCCATAGATGCAGGTCATCGGCACCCAGTCGATCTGCCGCGCGGTCGTGATGCCCAGGCTGTCGGGCTTGCCCATATAGGCGAGGCCGGAAGGGTCGGAGCGGAAAAAGGCCGTCTCGCCCGGCACCACCAGCACGACCGCCGAGATCGCCTTGCGCAGATCGGCGGGCAGATGCGCCAGCCCCGTCTGGAGCATGTCCGAGCCATAGGATTGGCCGAGCAGCACGAGCTTTCGCTCGCCCCTTTCGGCCTCGGCCCGGCGGACGAGGTCGGCAATCACTTCATCCACCTGCGCGGCGGTGCGGCGCTTGCGGAACAGCACCGGCGAGTTGACGCCCATCACCTCGATTCCGTCGGCGCTCAGCGACCGCGCGATCACCCCGCCCATGCCATAGCGCAGGCCCATGTCGCCCGACAGCGACAGCACCAGGATCGGCTGGACCCTGCCCTGCGCCGGAAAGCGGGTGAACGGGTCCTTGTCGAAATAACTGCCTGAATAGAGAAGGATAGTGGCAATCGCAGCAAGCAGCCCCAGCGCGCCGCCAAGCATAAGGCGCCACCTGAAGCGCAGGCGGGCGAGAAGTTCGACCATGACGTGTCCTAATGTTCGTCGGCAATCCTTGTCACGGATGGGATGAAGGAGAAGCGGGGGTGTCATGAAAAATCTGTAATGTTGCGATCACCCGCTCTATGTCAGTGATCTGCCATCGGCTGGCTGATGGAAACGCGAGCTTAAGCGGTCGGGGGTAATAGGCCGCCACAGCATTCGCGTATTGGACCAAGGATCGACACCGTTGAGCAACCCGATCTTCTTTGACCCGACGGGCCGTCGGGGCACCTGGGCACGGCGCGCCGTTGCGGTGACGATCCTGGCGGTGATCGTCGCCGCCATCGCCTTTGCCACGACACTGGTCGCGGTGCCGAATTCGGGCGTGCTGCCCCTGCCCTTCGCGCGGCGGCAAGCGATGACGCTGGAGCCGACCGCCCAGCTGAAGGGGCGGCGTGGCGAGTGGCTGCCCCGCAAGTCGGTGGCACAGAACCATACGCCGCTGACCGTCGCCTTCTATACCCCGGGCAATGATTCCGCGCTGGCGTCGCTCCATGCGCATATGGGGCAGATCGACTGGCTGGTCCCCGGCCTGATGAACGTGTCGGGTCCGAAGTGGCAGCTGACGATCGACAACGACGCCAAGCTCGCCAGCCTGCTCGCGCGCGCGGCCAAGCCGCCGCGCCTGTTGCCGATGGTGCAGAACCTGTCCGACGACGAGTGGGACGGCCAGACCATCGCGCGGATCATCGCCAGCCCGGCGGCGTCCGAAAAGCTGGCGACCCAGCTCGGCCAGTCGATCGCGACCAACCGCCAGTCGGGCCTGGTCGTCGATTTCGAGAATCTTCCCGCCAATGCCATGGCGGGCTATCCCCGGCTGCTCCAGCGGATCAAGGCGCACCTGCCCAAGGGCGCCGTGCTGGCCGTCACCGTCCCCGCCGAGGACGAGGCGTGGCAGTTGCAGCGTCTGGCCAAGGTCGTCGATCGCATCATCCTGATGGCCTATGACCAGCATTGGCAGACCGGCACCCCCGGCCCGATCGCGGCGCAGCCCTGGTTCCTCCAGGCGTCGGAAAAGGCGCTGCGCGAGGTGGGGCGCGACAAGCTGATCGTGGCGCTGGGCAGCTATGGCTATGACTGGCCCGCCAAGGGGCCGGCCGAGGCGCGGTCGATCGAAGAGGCATGGCTGATCGCGCATGACAGCCAGGCGAAGGTGACGTTCGACCAGGCGAGCGGCAATGCCGGTTTCGCCTATGACGAGAATGGCGAGCATCACACCGTCTGGATGCTCGACGCCGCGACCAGTTGGAACCAACTCCAGGCGCTGAAGCGGCTGGGTATCGATGATGTCGCCTTCTGGCAGCTGGGATCGGAAGACCCCGGTCTTTGGGCCGACTTCGCCGCGTTCCGCAGCACCGCGCGGGGCGTCATTCCCCGGCTGGGTGTCGTCGCCTCGCCGCTGAACGTCGATGTCGAGGGGGCGGGCGAAATCCTGCGCATCACCGCCCAGCCGACACAGGGCGAGCGCGGACTGAAATATGACAAGGACGGGGTGATCCGGAACGAGGTCTATCGCACCTATCCGACGCCCTATGTCGTGCAGCGGGCGGGCGCCATCCCGAAGACGATCGCGCTGACTTTCGACGATGGGCCCGATCCGGAATGGACGCCCAAGATCCTGGACGTGCTGGAGCGCGAGCATGTGCCCGCCACCTTCTTCGTGATCGGCGAGAATGCGCTGCAACACCCGCAGCTGCTTCGCCGGATCGTCGCGGGCGGCAGCGAACTGGGCAATCACAGTTACACCCATCCCAACATGGCGACGACGGGCGCGCGCACGATCAAGCTGGAGCTGAACGCCACCAAGCGGCTGATCCAGGCCTATACCGGCCGTTCGACGACGTTGTTCCGCGCGCCCTATTTCGGCGACGCCGAGCCGACGACGGCGGACGAGATCGATCCCGCCCTGATCGCGCAGAATCTGGGCTATACGGTCGTCGGCCTGCATGTCGATCCGAACGACTGGCAGCGGCCCGGCACCGACGCGATCGTCCAGCAGACGGTCGATCAGGTGCACGGCGCTACGCCCGACAATTCGGCCAATGTCGTCCTGCTGCACGATGGCGGCGGCGACCGCCAACAGACGGTCGAGGCGCTGCCCCGCATCATCGATACGCTGCGCGCCGAAGGCTATCGCTTCGTCCCCGCTTCGCAGCTGGTCGGGGTCAGCCGCGACCAGGCGATGCCGCTGGTCGAGGGGCATGACCTGCTGGCGGTGCGTACCGACGTCGCGATCTTCGTGGTGCTGGCCTTCCTGTCGGCCTCGCTCGCCTGGCTGTTCTATCTCGCCATTGCGCTGGGCATCGCGCGCGCAGTGGTGATGGCAGGGCTGGCCTGGTTCCAGGGGCGCAAGTCCAAGCCGGTGCCGCCCGTCTTCACCCCCAGCGTCTCGGTCATCATCCCCGCCTATAACGAGGAGCGGGTGATCGTCCGGTCGGTCGAGCGGGTGCTGGCCAGCGACTATCCGGGCCTTCAGGTCATCGTGGCCGATGACGGGTCGAAGGATGGGACGAGCGCCGTGGTGCGCGAGGCGTTCGCGAACGAACCGCGCGTCCGGCTGCTGACGCTGGTCAATGGCGGCAAGGCGGCGGCGCTGAACCGGGCGCTGCTGGACGCGACCGGCGAAGTGCTGATCGCGCTGGACGCCGATACCCAGTTCGAGCCGGAGACGATCGCCAAGCTGGCGCGCTGGTTCGCCGATCCCAAGCTCGGCGCCGTCGCGGGCGATGCGCGTGTCGGGAACCGTGTCAATCTGGTCACCCGCTGGCAGGCGGTCGAATATATCACCGCGCAGAATCTGGAGCGCCGCGCGCTGGCCGGATTCGATGCGATGACGGTGGTGCCGGGCGCGGTGGGGGCGTGGCGTCGCGCCGCACTGGATGCGGTGGGCGGCTATCCGGAGGATACGCTGGCCGAGGATCAGGACCTGACGATCGCGATCCAGCGGGCCGGGTGGCGCGTGACCTATGATCCGCGCGCCGTCGCCTGGACCGAAGCGCCCGAGAGCTTCCGCGCGCTCGCCAAGCAGCGTTACCGCTGGGCGTTCGGCACGCTGCAATGCCTGTGGAAGCACCGCAGCGTGTTGCGCACCGGCAAGCCCGCCGGGCTGGCACGGATCGGCCTGCCGCAGGCGTGGCTGTTCCAGATCCTGTTCGCCGCCATCTCGCCGCTGATCGACCTGGCGCTGGTCCTGTCGGTCATCGGAACGGCGGTGCGCGTCGGCCAGCATGGCTGGGCGCAGACGCAGACCGACGTGTTCCAGATGGCGGCCTATTGGACGGCCTTCACCGCGATCGACGTGTTGTGCGGCTGGCTGGCCTATCGCCTGGACGGCAACCGGGTGCGCTACCCCGCGCATCTGCTGGTCGCGCAGCGGCTGGTCTATCGCCAGATCATGTATTGGGTCGTGCTGCGCGCGATCAGTTCGGCGATCGGCGGATGGATCGTCGGCTGGGGCAAGCTGGAGCGCACGGGCAATGTGGGGGCGTAACCCCTCGATCCTCCCCATCTTCGATGGGGAGGGGGACCGCCGGGCGTAGCCCGGTGGTGGAGGGGCGGGGGGGCGTGCCCCTCCACTATCGCTGGCGCGATGGTCCCCCTCCCCAAGCGAGCTTGGGGAGTATGGTGTCACCCCAGCGTCAACCGCACCCGCAACCCCGGCGCGTTATCTTCCAGCGCCACACTGCCGCCATGCAGATGCGCCACTGCACTGGCCAGCGACAGGCCCAGGCCCGCGCCGCTCTCCGTCCGCGCCGCATCCAGTCGCCCGAACCGCTTCAACGCCTCGTCCCGGCGGTCTTTGGGGATGCCGGGACCGTCATCGGCGACGATCACCACCGGCCCCGGCTCGACCCGGACGACCACCTCGCCCGCGCCATATTTCAGTGCATTGTCGATCAGATTGGCGATCGCCTGACCCAGCAGTTCGCGGTGCACGCGCGCCACCATCATTTCTGGCCCCTCGGCCCGGATGGTCATGCCGCGATCCTCGGCCAGCGGCTCGAACATGTCGGCCACGTCGCGGATCATGGCACCCAGATCGGCCTCGACAAAGGCGTCGCGGCCCAGCCCGGCCTCGGCCCGGCTGATGCGCAGTGCGGTATCGAGCATGGCGAGCAGCCGGTCGCCTTCCTCCAGCGCACGGCCGACCGCGACCCGCGCATTCTCGTCCCGGCTCTCGGCCAGCGCGCGGTCCAGCGTCGCGCGCAACCGGGTCAGCGGCGAGCGCAGGTCATGCGCCAGCCCGTCGGTCGCGACCTTCAGCTCCGTCATCAGCAGCGCGATCCGGTCGAGCATGGCATTCACCGCCAGCGCCAGCGCGTCGAAGGCATCGTCGCCGCCATTGGGCGCGACGCGGCGCGACAGGTCCCCGGCGGCGACCGCATGGGCAGTGGCGACCGTATCCTCCAGCCGCCGTTCGATCATCCGCGCGGCGATCCAGGCAGCGAGGGCGGCCAGCACGATCGCCGCCGCCATGCCGACCGCCATCGCCTCTTCCATCGCCAGCGCGACGCGCAACTCGCTCTCGACGACATGGCCCGCCAGCATTCGCGAACCATCGGGCAGGCGGGTCGCCATCACCCGCATCCGTTCGGGCAGCGAATGGCCGATGCGGAAGATTTCGATCGTCGCGGCGCCCGGCGCAGGAACGTTGGGCGGCCATTCGGCGATATTGCCCGCCACGAAGCGCCCCTGCGCATCGGTCAGCAGGATGACCGACAAGGGCAGCCGGTCGGTGGTCAGTCGCCGGTCGACCGCCGAGCGCACCGCCTTTTGCCCGCCCGACAGCCACATGCCCGCCAGTTCGTCGCGCAAGTCGCTGGCGGCATCCTCGGCCTGCGCCGTGATCTCGCTGCGGGTCAGGTGGCGAACCATGACCACCATCGCGCCTGCGCCGATCAGCTGCAGCGCGAAGACCAGCAGCGCGAACCGCAGCGTGGTCGAGCGGAGGACCGCCGGTGCTATTTCTCGACCCCCAGCTTATAGCCCGAACCGCGCACCGTATGGAGGAGCGGGCGGGCAAAGCCTTCGTCGATCTTCTTGCGCAACCGGCTGATATGCACGTCGGTGACGTTGGTGTTGGGGTCGAAATGGAAATCCCATACGCCCTCCAGCAACATGGTGCGGGTCACGACCTGGTCGACATGCTGGAGCAGATATTCGAGCAGCCGGTATTCGCGCGGTTGCAGGTCGATCGGCTTGCCCGCGCGACGGACGCGGTGGGCGAGCAGGTCCATCTCCAGGTCGTCGCACACCAGCTTGGTCTGGGGCGCATTGCCGGTGGTCCCGCCGCGTCGGATCAGCAGGCGGACGCGCGCTAGCAACTCGGCGAAAACGAAGGGCTTGGTGAGGTAGTCGTCCGAGCCGGAGGTCAGGCCCGCCACCCGGTCCTCGGGCGAGGACAGGGCCGACAGGATAAGGACCGGCGATTCGATCCCCGCCGCGCGGATCGCGGCCAGCACCGACATGCCGTCCATGCCGGGCAGCATCCGGTCGAGAATGATGCAGTCATAGGTGCCGTCGGTCGCATGGAACAGGCCGTCGCGGCCATTGGCCGCATGGTCGATCAGAAAACCCTCTTCCCGCAAGCCGTTGGCGATGTAATCCGCCGTCGAGCGGTCATCTTCGATCAGCAAAATCCTGTTGGCCACGCTGTCCTCCCGAGCCGCTCCTTAGCAGCGTGATCGTGAGGAGGCCATGGTCGCGCGCGACCTGAAGACGCATGGGCGTGTCGCTGGCCAGCGCGGCCTCGTCGCGCAACATGGCGAAGGACGTGGCCGGATGGCCATCGACCGACAGGACCATGTCGCCGACATGCAGCGGCGGCTTGACCAAAGCGGCGGCATCATCGTCGACATCGCTGCGCAGGCTGGTGACGACCAGGCCGGGGCGCCCCTCCGCCACGGGGGCGAAGGTCGCGCCGTACAGCGTCGAGGGACGGTGCGGCCCGGCATGAAGCGGCATATGCCCGACCAGCAGCGCAAAGGCCGCTCCGCCGATCAGCGCCGCCATCCCCGCGCTCCAGCCGACGATCCGCAGGCTTTTCATCGCGGCCCCCGATCGCGCACGCGCCGCCCCGGCACGGGGAGGGCCAGCCCTGTTTTCGCGACGGAGAAAGGCGATGCGTTCACGTCACCGTCCTACCCCACACCACCTGAGGGAAGGGTGGGCGAAGCATGACGCTTCTGTCATGAAGGGCGGGATGAGTGGATGACGAACTTGTCATGGCCCCGTAAGGCGGCGGGGGCGGCAACGCTTCTATGCCGCTGTCCGGCCGGGGTATCTGGGGGCCGAAAAGCAAGTGAGATGGACGCGAGTGGGGCGGATATGACAGGCGGTCGGATCATGACGATCGCAAGATGGGCGGCCCGGTGACGACGCATTCGAAGCTGGCGTCGATGGTCGACCGGGTCCTTGCCTATGCCAAGGCGCGGCGCGGTTATCTGGCGGCGGGTGCGGTCCTGCTGCTCGTCGCGCTCGGCCTGTCGGCGCTGCATCATTTGACCCGGACGGTTCGCCTGAGCGACGTCCGCGCCGCTTTCTACGCGATCGACCCGCGCCAGATCATGGTGTCGGTCGGCTTCACCGTCGCCAGCTATATCGCGCTGACCTTCTACGACGTGATCGCGCTCCGCGTCATCGGGCGGCCCTTGCGCTGGCGGACGGCGGCGGTGGCGTCCTTCACCAGCTATACGCTCAGCCACAATCTGGGGCTGGGGCTGTTGACCGGCGGATCGGCGCGCTACCGCGTCTATGCCGCGGCCGGGCTGGATGGGCCGGACATTGCGCGGGTCATCGCTATCGCCAGCGCGACCTTTTGGTTCGGGGTGTTCACCGTCACCGGCCTAGGGCTGTTGTTCCATGAGGGGCCGATCACCGTCGAGCATTTCGTATTGGGCCAGGGCGTCGTCCGCTGGCTGGGCTGTGCGGTGGTGGCGGGGGCGCTGGGGCTGATCCTGCTGTGCGCGTTGCGGCCCGGACAGCGGATCGGCTGGCGCGCGTGGAGCGTGCCGCTGCCCACGCCTGCGCAAGCCGTGGCGCAGATCGGAATCGCCTCGCTGGATCTCGCCTGTGCCAGCTCGGCGCTGTTCGTGCTGCTGCCGGGTGCGTCGATCGACCTGCTGCCCGCCTTCCTGCTCGCCTATGCGCTGGCGATCATCGTCGCGCTGGTCAGCCATGTGCCGGGCGGCATCGGCGTGTTCGAGGCGGTGGTGCTGGCGACGGTGCCGGTCGACCGGACCGCGCTGTTCGCCGCGCTGATCGCCTATCGCGTCCTTTATTATCTCGCCCCGCTGGCGCTGGGCATCGCGCTGCTGGCCTGGGACGAGGTGCGGCGGCGGCCGATCCGGGCGCTGCGCGATCTGCGCCGGGTGCTGCTGGGCATCGCGCCGACGGTGTTGAGCGCGGCCTGTTTCGGCGGCGGGGCGATCCTGCTGCTGTCGGGGTCGCTGCCCGCCATTCCGCAGCGCGTGCACCAGCTCGTCCATATCGTGCCGCTGCCCTTTATCGAGGCATCGCACTTCGCCGCCAGCCTGGTCGGCACCGGCCTGTTGCTGCTGGCGCCGGGGCTCTACCGGCGGCTCGACGGGGCGAGCCTGGCGGCGCGCGCGCTGCTGGTCGCGGGGGCCGTCTTCTCGCTGGCCAAGGGTATCGATTATGAGGAAGCGGCGGTCTGCCTGAGCATCGCGCTCCTCCTCCAGATGAGCCGCAAGGCCTTTTACCGGCGCACCTCGCTGGTCGCACGGCCGCTGTCGCCCGCCTGGCTGCTCAGCGTCGCGGTGGTGATCGTCGGAACCGGGTGGATCGGCTTTTTCGCCTATAAGCATGTCGATTATCAGGAAGCGCTCTGGTGGCGGTTCGCGCTATCGGACGACGCGTCGCGTTTCCTGCGCGCGGGGCTGGGCGTGGCGGTGATGCTGGCGGGGGCAGGGCTGTGGCGGCTGTTCCTGGCGGCCCCGCCGGGCGAGATGGACCATCCGGCGATGGAGCAGGTGCTCAGCGTGGTCGAACAGGCCGAGCGGACCGACGCCGCGCTGGCGCTGCTGGGCGACAAGCGCTTCCTGTTCTCGCCCGAGGGCGATGCCTTTGTGATGTATCAAGTGCGCGGCACCAGCTGGATCGCGATGGGCGATCCCGTCGGCCCGCGTGCCGCCTGGGCCGATCTGTTGTGGCAGTTGCGGACGATGGCGGACGCGGCGCAAGGCAGGCTGCTCCTCTATCAGATCACCCCCGACGGACTCGAGATCGCGATCGAGATGGGGTTGCAGATTATCAAATATGGCGAAGAGGCGCTGATCGATCTTTCGACCTTCGCGCTGGAGGGCGGGCGGATGCGCAGTCTTCGCCAGACGCTCAACAGGTTCCGCACGCGCGAGAACGCCAGCTTCACGATCCTGCCCGCCGCCGACGTGGCAACGATCCTTCCCGAACTGAAGGCCGTGTCCGACGACTGGCTGCTGGAAAAGGGGCATGGCGAAAAGGGGTTCAGCCTGGGGCGGTTCGACCCGACCTATCTGGCGCTGACCGACTGCGCGGTGGTGCGGGTCGAGGGGCGGATCGTCGCCTTTGCCAATATCTGGAAGTCCGGGGATCGGCGCGAGCTGTCGGTCGACCTGATGCGCCATGTCGAGGACGCCCCCGGCGGGGTGATGGACTATCTGTTCATCGAGCTGATGCTGTGGGGGCAGCAGCAAGGCTATGGCCGCTTCGCGCTGGGTCTGGCGCCGCTATCGGGTGTGGACGGACGGCGGCTGGGGCCGACCTGGGCGAAGATCGCGGCCTTGGTGTTCCGGCATGGCGAGCGCTTCTACGGCTTCCGGGGGCTGCGGGCCTATAAGGAGAAGTTCCAGCCGGAATGGGCGCCGCGCTATATCGCAGGGCCGCGCGGGCTGGGGCTGGTCAAGGCGCTGCGCGATCTGAACGCGCTGATCGCCGATGGGGGTGAGGCCAACTGATCCTCCCCGGCACGGGGAGGGGGTGTGGGGACTTTGCCTTGCCCCCGGCAAGGCAAGATTGTGCTGGGGGCACAATCTCGTCCCTACACCGCGAAGCGGTGGTGCAGGGGGCGTGCGGCAAAGACCATCCCTTGCGGAAGCCCCCCTCCGTCAGCGCTCTGCGCTGCCACCTCCCCGTGCCGGGGAGGATTGCTCAGGCCTTGAATAGCGACGGGGCCTTTTCGACCCGCGTCTTTCCAGCCGCATCCGTCACCGCATAGGTAAAGCCGGGCAACAGGCAGAAGGCCCCGATCCGCCCGCGCGTATCCATCGCCAGGAAGCCGACCTGTACGCCCTTGATCGCATCGCCGCGCAGCGAGGCGATATGCCTGGCGGCTTCCTCGCATGCCGCCTGCGGGCTCATCCCGTGGCGCATCGATGCAACGACGCGCGCGGTGCCGACGGTGCGGGTAACTTCCTCGCCCAGCCCGGTGGAGGTCGCACCGCCCACGCCGCGCTCGACATAGAGGCCCGAGCCGACCTGCGGCGAGTCCCCGACGCGCCCGCGCATCTTGAACGCCATTCCGGACGTGGTGCAGGCGCCCGCCATCCGCCCGCTGGCATCGCGCGCCAGCATTCCGATCGTGTCATGGTCCAGCGCACCGCCCGGCGTGCCGGGCCGCCCCGCGCCATAGGTGCCGGTCTCGCTATTGGCGACGGGCTTGTAGTTCTGCGTCTTCAGCCAGTCGCGCCACGCCTTTTCCGCTTCCGGGGTCAGCAGGTTGACGCGCGGAAAGCCCCGGTCGCGGGCGAAGCGCGTCGCGCCTTCGCCGACCAGGAAGGTGTGGGGGGTATGTTCCATCACCGCGCGCGCGACCGAGATGGCGTGGACCGTATCCTCCAAAGCGGCGACCGCGCCGACGCCGCCTGCATCGTCCATGATGACCGCGTCCAGCGTCACATGCCCGTCGCGATCGGGATAGCCGCTATAGCCGACCGAATGGTTGTTCGGATCGGCCTCCGGCACCATCACGCCTGCCTCGACCATATCGATCAGCGATCCGCCGCTGCGCCCCCTGGCGAAGGCGGCATCATTGGCGGGGGCGCCGAAGTCCCAGGTCGACACGATGACGGCATCGGACCCGGTGCCTGCCGTCGCCGCCGTCTTGGCCAGCGCGCGTACCGGCGCGGCGAGCCCCGCCCCAATGCCCGCCAACGAGGCGATCCCGCCCAGAAAAGCGCGTCGTTCGTCCTGCATGATATGCTCCATCCCCGACGGGTCGTCTCGACCCTCTTCTCGAGGCCGATACTGCGGGGGGAAAGCCAAAGCCGCAAGGGGTGGGGCAACCGATATGGAACCACTTGGCCGAATCAATGGTAGAGAGCGTTGATCCGGCTCAGCAAATATATCTCGGTACTGTGTCGAAACATTTCTGGATATTAATCCAAGACATTGAAATCGTTTTAAATTGTGTCTTTCTGGTGACACCGGCCGAGGAATGTAGCGATGGGTGATGCATAGGTATGCATTAGGTATTGACCCTATGGGCCAAAAACATTGTCCTTTCCCTCTACCCGGCATCCCATCGGCCGGGATGAAGGGGAGACCTCATGAGAATCCAGCAGTCCGCATCGTGGTTGGCGCTTTCCGCCGCATCCCTGATGCTCGTCGCACCCGCCGCCGCGCAGCAGGTCGGATCGACCGCCGCGCAGGACGGCACCACCCAGGACGATAATACCGACACCTCGATCAGCGCCGACGCCGCGCAGACCCGCTCCGCCGCGATCAGCGGTACGCCGCAGGCGTCGAGCGGCGGCGAGGTCGTCGTCACCGGCACGCGCATCGTCCGCCCCAATCTCGCCTCCGCCGCGCCGATCACCTCGGTCACGCGCCAGGATATCCAGGCCCAGGCCCCGCTGAACGTCGAGGAGGTGCTGAACCGCCTGCCGCAGGTCGCCCCCGACGCCCAGTCCAACTATGCGGACTCGGACGGTCGTCAGCGGATCAAGCTGCGCAGCCTGGGCTTCGAGCGGACGCTGGTACTGGTCGACGGCAAACGTCTGGGCACCCAGAACGGCCAGGATACGGGCATCATCCCGGCCAGCCTGCTGGAGCGTGTCGACGTGCTGTCGGGCGGCGCCTCGTCGGTCTATGGCTCGGACGCGATCGCGGGCGTCGTCAACTTCGTCCTGCGCAAGGATTTCGAGGGGCTTCGCCTCGACGGCAACTATAATTTCTACAACCACAACAACACCAGCAACATCGTCACCCCGATCGCCAGCGCGGCCGGGTTCGGCAGCCCGCGCGGGCTGACCAATGACGGCGGGCGTTCCGACATCACGGTGACGGCGGGCAAGAAGCTGCTCGACGACCGGCTGAACGTGTCGGGCTTCTTCAACTATCGCCAAGCCGACCTGGTCCAGAACGGCGCGCGCTCCTATGCCGCGTGCCCGGTCGCGCAGCTGACCAAGGATTCGGCGCTGTCCTGCTCGCCGTTGTCCACCTATTCGCGCAGCGGCTTCGTCTCGCCCACCTCTGGCCCCAACGCCAACGCGCAATATGTGAACAATCCGGACGGCACGCGCAGCTTCGTGCCCTGGGGCCCGGGGGCGGGCAATGCCGCCAACCCCTATGACGACGTGTCCTTCCAGCGTGCCAATGAGCGCTACACGGCGGGCGGCTTCGTCAACCTGAAGATCGCGCCCGAGGTCGAGATCTATGGCGACGGCATCTGGTTCCGCGACACCTCCGAGAACCCGACGCCGCGCCGGGTCTATTCCTATACTGTTGCGGGCACGACGCCCTATCAGGTGAATTGCGACAACCCCTTCCTGTCGGCGGGGCAGGCGGGTGCGCTGGGCTGCACCGGCACGACCGGCTATGTGCCGCTCGACGTGCGCTATCGCTTCGATGGGCAGCCCGCCCAGGCGGACCGCTTCGTCAATATGGGCTTCCGTGCGACCGGCGGCGTCCGGGGCAAGATCGGCGAGGCCTGGTCCTATGACGTGGGCGGCGTCTATGCCCGCAACCAGCAGGATTGGTATCTCGGCCCGACGTCGCAAAACGACCGGGTCAACCGTGCGCTCGATGTCGTCAACGTCAACGGCACCCCGACCTGTCGTTCGGTGGTCAACGGCACCGATCCGTCCTGCGTGCCCTTCGACGCGTTCCGCGCCGGGTCGGGCAGCAATGCGCTGACCAACTATCTGTTCTCCAGCGGTGCCACCGGCCAGCGGCGGACGATCACCCAGCTGTTCGACGCGATCGCGGTCGTGAACGGCGACCTGACCACCTATGGCATCAAGAGCCCCTGGGCCGAGGATGGCCTGGCCGTGTCGCTGGGCACCGAATATCGCAAGGACCGGCTGATCTCGACCGCCGATGCGGGCTTTGTCGACCAGTTCGGCGATCAGGACGCCCGGCTGTCGCAGGACGTCTGGGAGTCGAATATCGAGCTTCAGGCGCCGCTGATCCAGAACAAGCCGTTCGCCCATCTGTTGCAGACCAATGGCGGCTTCCGCGTATCGAAGTACAGCTCCAACCCGAAGAGCTTCTCGACCTGGAAGATCGAGGGTCTGTACGCGCCGGTCGCCGACATCACCTTCCGCGCCTCGTACAACAAGGCGCAGCGCGCGCCGACGGTGATCGAGATCCGCCAGGCGACCCAGGTCAATTTCGGCCGCAACACGACCCTCGCCGATTTCTGCGCACCCGTATCGCGCACGCTGCCCGATGGCACCGTGACGACCACGCCGCTCGGCTCGCGCGAGCTGTGCAGCAAGACCGGTCTGGCCGACAATCTGTATGGCAGTGCCTCGCTGCTCTGCCCGACCGAGGGGTGCACGACGCGTTCGGGTGGCTTCACCGCCGATCCCGAAACCGCCTATACCCTGACCTATGGCCTCGTCGTGAAGCCCAGCTTCATTCCGGGTCTGGTCTTCTCGGTCGACCGCTATCAGGTGCGGATCGTCAACTCGCTGGGCTATAACGGCGCGGATTATTATCTGCAGGGCTGTCTGGCGTCGAACGGCGATCCGTTCTTCTGCAACGGCATCGTGCGCGATCCGGTGACGGGTTCGATCGGCAATGCGCCGGCGGGCAATCCCTCGACCGGCTTCGTGCGGCAGGGCACGACCAACTATTACCGCACGCTCGCCAATGGCTGGGACTTCCAGGGCCAGTATTCGCTGGACCTGAACGGCGCGGGCCGCCTGGACTGGGGCTTCAACGGCTCGCTGTCGACACTGGCCGGTGGTCAGGACTCGCCGCTGCGCAGCCAGTATAACTGTGCCGGTTACTTCTCGAACGGCATCTCGTGCGGGCAGCTGGTTCCGAAATGGGCGCACACGCTGCGCACCACCTGGACGACGCCGGACCGGACGTTCAATGCCTCGTTCAACTGGCGCTATACCGGCTCGCTGACCACCGCGAACAATTCGGGCAATGCCGATATCGGCGGCACGCCGGAGCGGTTCCAGAACACGTTCGCCCGCATCGCGCCGCAGAGCTTCTTCGACCTCGCGCTGACCTGGAACATCGCACGCAAGTTCGCTTTCCGGATCATCGCGAACAACCTGTTCGACAAGACGCCGCCGATCATCCCGAACTCGTACCAGGTCGCCTTGTCGCGCTCGAACACCGCGCCGCAGCGTTACGACGCGCTGGGTCGCCAGCTTGCGATCGGCACGACGATCACCTTCTGACCTTCCTCCGGCGGGGTGTTTCGGCACCTCGCCCACCCCTGAACTGAAAAGGCCGGTCGTCCTGACGGACAACCGGCCTTATTTTTTGCAAAGCGTTCACGTGGCCTTCGACTTCGCTCAGGCTGAACGGAGGTTGGGATCAATCCACCACCGCCGTTCGCACTGAGCGAAGTCGAAGTGCAAGGGACTGACCTAAACCCGGGTCACTCCACGAAGTCTTCCACCTCACGCCGCTTGCCGCGCATAAAGGCGTCGGCGACATGGCGCAGCGGGGCGATGTCCACATCCGAGCGGCCGCCCTGCACCAGTTCGGCGAAGCGCGCGTACAGCCCCGGATATTCGCCGTGCAGCCCCTCTTCCTGATGCGGGGTCGAGCCGTCGGGCAGGGTCAGCACCGCGCCGCCCTCGGCCAACTTGAGCGTACCGTCGGTCGTCTCGACCACGATGTCCCAGCTCTGATGGCCTTCCTGCCGCCAGTCGAGGTCGAGCGTGACCGGCGTGCCGTCCGTGGTGCGGAAGGCGACGTCGGCGGCGATCGGCGCGTCGCGATTGGCGGGGAAATCCAGCGTCGCGCGCTCGATGAAGAAGGGCTGCGGCATGATGTGCGTCGCGATCGACAGCGCGTTGATGCCCGGATCGAACACGCCGAAGCCGCCCGCTTCCCAGATCCAGGCCTGGCCCGGATGCCATTGCCGGACATCCTCGCGCCAGGTGATCGCGGCCGACGTCACCTTGCGAGCCGACAGCCATTCGCGCGCGGGCTCGACACCCAGCGCGTAACGCGAGTGCCAGCTGGCGAACAGGGTGAGGTTGGCCTTGGCCGCCAGTTCCTCCAGCACCGCTACTTCGGCGAGCGTCGCGCCCGGCGGCTTTTCGAGGAAGACGTGCCAGTTGTTCGCTAGCGCGGCGGCGGCGATGGCGTGGCGGACCTGTGGCGGGGTGCACAGCGCCACCGCATCGACCGTGATATCGCTTTTGGCGAGTTCGTCGATGTCGTGGAAATGCGGCACGCCTTCGACCCCGCCCGGCGAGCGGCTGACGGTCGCGACCAGTTCGAAGGCCGGGTTGCCGGCGATGGCGGGGACATGCTGGTCATGGGCGATCTTGCCCATGCCGACCAGGGCGAGACGGATCGTGTCGGTCATCGGTATCAGCGTGCCTTTTCGACATAAGCGCGCGCCGACACGGCGACATCCGCCGCCGGCTTGCCCGCGCGATAAAGGTTGGAGCCCAGGCCGAACCCGTCCGCGCCGTGCGCGCGCCATTCGGCCATGTTGTCGGGGGTGATGCCGCCGACCGCCAGCACCGCGACGTCGCGCGGAAGGACGGCGCGCTGCGCCTTGAGGAAGGTGGGCGAGGCACCCTCGGCCGGAAACAGCTTCAGGCCATGCGCACCGGCCTTCAAGGCGGCGAACGCCTCGGACGGGGTGAAATAGCCGGGCAGCGAGATCAGCCCTTGCGCGACGCTATGCGCGATCACCTCGACATCGGTGTTGGGCGAGACGATCAGGGTTCCGCCCGCCGCCTTGACCCGGTCGACCTGTTCGGTGGTCAGCACGGTCCCTGCGCCGACGATCGCCTTGTCGCCGACATGCGCTGCGATCGCCGCGATGCTGTCATAGGGTTGGGGCGAGTTGAGCGGCACTTCGATCAGGGTGAAGCCCGCCTCGACCAGCGCGTCGGCAACCGGGATCGCCTCGTCGGGCGTCAGGCCGCGCAGGATGGCGACCAGCGGGCAGGCGGCAAAGGCCTTGGCGAAACTCTGGGCGGGGTCGGTCATGACAAATGCTCCCGAATGGCGTGAAGTCCGGCAAGGAAACCGGCATGGCTGTCGAGCGCGACGACGGTGCCGCCACGCGCCTCGATCCCGATGGTGTAGAGGTCGGCGAGCAGGCCGCTCGACAACAGATGGACGGTGCCGCCCTCGATATCGGGAACCGCGCCGATGTCGCTGCCGATGAGCAGCCCGCTGGCATAGGCCGCCGCGTCCTCCGCCGCGATCCGGCCGAGCAGCACCGAGGCCCGCACGCCGAACAGCGCCGCCGTCAGGTCGCAGGCACCGCTGCCGCGCGCCAGGCCGTCGCGAAAGGCGGGGCCATCCGCGACCGGACCGTCGAGCATCCCGGCCAGGATGCCATGCCCCTTGACCAGTGCGAACAACTCGCCGGTCATGGTGGTGGCGAAGTCGGTGATCCGGCTCCCTGCGACATGCACCCATTTGTTGTGCGTGCCGGGCTGCGCGAACAGCGCATCCGCAGGAGCGAGGCCCGCCGCGACGGCACCCAGAACCTGCACCTCTTCGCCGCGCATGACGTCGGCCCGCGTTTCGGTCAGCAGCGAGACGCCGGGGACGATGGTGACATCCGCTTCCTCGATCCGGGTCGCGGCCCGCGCCAGGCTGGCGAGATCGGCGGGGGCGGGGACATAGGCCGCCTCGCGCCAGCCGCGTGTCGAGCCGACCATGCCCGCCGCGATGACCGGCAATTCGCCGAAACGCGCGCGGATTGCGGCGATTTCAGCCGGATAATCCTCCGCCTTCATCGCCAGCACGCCGCGATCGTCGCGCACCGTGTCCAGCATCGTACCATCGGCGGCGATGACATAGCAGCGCCGGTTGGTCGTACCCCAATCGATCGCGATATAGGCGGGCGTCACGTCTGATGGCACGGCGGGCACGCCCTCTCCTGAAATTTTTCTGGACAGATTTGTAGGACAATATGACGGGCCGTGCAAGCGGGCTGCTTATGGCATTTTGAGCGGTTTGCAGAACAATCGGCCGAAGGGGTGAGCGGAAAACAGCACGATCCTGACGGCTGTGAATATATTGAGATGCATTATTGATAGACCGGTATGAATGGGCCACGACTGTCCTCCCGATTGCGCCGACAAAGCTGGTGAGCGGGGAAATGGCCCGACATGGACAGCACGCAAGACTCGGCTATGCGGTGTGACAGGTACATGAAATCGAACGTTAGGATGAGGATCGGAAGGCCGGTTGCGGCCGCTTTTCCGCTCGCGCGATCGCGGCTGGCGGAAGGGGGGCGCCCGAATTTGGACATCGTGGCCATGCCGTTCGTCGCGACCATGGATCGCCGACAGCACGGATGACCCCTATCGAGAAGGCGTCGAACATGCAGAGTGACGATCGAAACCAGCGCAGCCGGACGCGCGCTTCCGAAGCAGCCCCGCAGACCGGCATTTCCCGGCGCGCGATGATGGGCTCCGCGCTGGCCGCGACCACGGCGGCGGTTGCGCCCTTTGCGGCGGAAGCGGCGGGTTCGGAGCAGAAGGTCGACGTCCTGCTGATCGGCGGCGGCATCATGAGCGCGACGCTGGGCGTGCTCCTGCGCGAACTGGAGCCGAGCTGGACCATCGAGATGGTCGAGCGGCTGGACAAGGTGGCGGAGGAAAGCTCCAACGGCTGGAACAATGCGGGCACCGGCCACTCGGCGCTGTGCGAGCTGAACTATACGCCGGTCAACGAAGCGGACGGCAAGGTCGAGATCAAGAAGGCGATCGAGATCAACGAGCAGTTCCAGGTCACGCGCCAGTTCCTCAGCCACCAGCTGCGTACCGGCGTGTTGAAGAACCCGCGCAGCTTCATCAACTCGACCCCGCACATGAACCTGGTGTGGGGAGACGAGAATGTCGCCTTCCTCCAGAAGCGTCATGCCGCGCTGCTCGCCAGCCCGCTTTTCTCTGGCATGGAGTTCACCACCGATCCGCGCCAGATCGCCCAGTGGGTGCCGCTGATGATCGAGGGGCGCAAGGCGGGGCAGAAGATCGCGGCGACCCGATCGGTGCTGGGCACCGATTGCGAATGGGGTGAGGTGACGCGCCAATATATCCGTGCGCTCCAGGGCCAGCCGGGCGTGACGCTGACCACCGGCCATGAGGTCCGCTCGCTCGAGCGCAATGCCGATGGCAGCTGGCGCGTGACCGCGCGCGATCGCAAGACCGATGAAAAGCGGATCATCACCGCACGCTTCGTCTTTGCGGGCGCGGGCGGCGGCGCGCTCCCCATCCTCCAGAAGTCGGGCATTCCCGAGGGCGACGACTATGCCGGTTTCCCGGTCGGCGGATCGTTCCTGGTCACCGAGAACCCCGCCATCGCCAAACGCCACATGGCGAAGGTCTATGGCAAGGCCTCGACCGGATCGCCGCCCATGTCGGTGCCGCATCTCGACACCCGCTATCTGAACGGCAAGCAGGTGCTGTTGTTCGGCCCCTTCGCCACCTTCTCGACCAAGTTCCTGAAAGAAGGGTCCTATTTCGACCTGCCCAAGTCGGTGACGCTCGACAATTTCCGCCCGATGCTGTCGGTCGGCTGGGACGAGTTCTCGCTGGTCGAATATCTGGCGGGTCAGTTGATGATGAGCCAGGAAGACCGGATGAACGCGCTGCGGGAGTATTTCCCCAACGCCAAGGACGGCGACTGGCGGCTGTGGCAGGCCGGGCAGCGGGTACAGATCATCAAGCGCGACCCCGAAAAGGGCGGCGTGCTGAAGCTGGGCACCGAAATCGTCGCGTCGAAGGACGGCTCGATCGCGGCGCTACTGGGCGCGTCGCCGGGTGCTTCGACCGCGCCGTCGATCATGCTCAACCTGATCAAGAAGGTCTTCCCCGATCGCCTTGCGACCCCGGCCTGGCAGGCCAAGATCCGTGAGATCGTGCCCAGCTATGGCACCGCGCTGAACGAGGATCGTGATCTGCTGGCGCATGAATGGGCCGCGACCGCCGAGACGCTGCAACTCGCACTCGCCCCGCCGCCGGTCAGCGCACCCTCGACCACGGAAGCACCGCGCCCCGAAGCCACGCGGGTCAGCCCGAACCGCCATCCCGATCTGGCGCTCTGATCGGTCCTCTCCCCTCCCCTCGAAGGGGAGGGGAGAGGAGCTGTCTCACCCTGAATCGAAAGTGATCGCGCGGGGATGACGCGGAGGTCGGACCGTCCTACATCCCGCACCATGTACCAGTTCGACATCGCCGCCGGATCGAAGGCGGAGCTTTACCGGGACCTCCACGCCGCGCTCGACGCGTTGACCGCCGGGGAGGGGGATGCGGTCGCCAACATGGCCAATGCCGCTTCGCTCATCTGGCAATATCTGCCCGATCTCAACTGGGCCGGGTTCTACCGCATGGTCGGTGGCGAACTGGTGCTCGGGCCGTTTCAGGGCAAGGCGGCGTGCATCCGCATTCCGGTCGGCAAGGGCGTGTGCGGCACGGCCGTCGCGGAAGCGCGGACGCAGCGCGTGGCCGATGTCCATGCTTTCCCCGGCCATATCGCCTGTGACGCCGCCAGCCGGTCCGAGCTGGTCGTGCCGGTCCTGCTCGACGGCACGGTGATCGGCGTGCTCGACCTGGACAGCCCCGAGCCCGGCCGGTTCGACGAAGAGGATCAGGCAGGGTGCGAGGCGCTGATGGCGCTGCTCGCCCCGCGTCTCGC
The DNA here is from genome assembly GCF_001422185.1 of Sphingomonas sp. Leaf257. Classification (NCBI taxonomy): domain Bacteria; kingdom Pseudomonadati; phylum Pseudomonadota; class Alphaproteobacteria; order Sphingomonadales; family Sphingomonadaceae; genus Sphingomonas; species Sphingomonas sp. Leaf257. The sequence continues at coordinate 110,507 of NZ_LMMH01000012.1, read as the reverse complement.
GGCGATGGCGGACTGACCCGTTTCGGGACTTTCGGCGCCGCTATCGATGGGGGCAGGGCGCTGATATCAAACCTTGTTTCGATTTCGGCGTTGAGGGGGGCGTCGCCGTATTGAACAGGGGAATATATTTGCCATGCGAAGCTCGTCGCGCCTGATCCTCCTGACCCTTTCCATGGTCGCCAGCGTGCCCGCCTTGGCGCAGGCGGGGGCAAGCTACCCGCGTCCCGGTTTCGCCCCCGAGCGGCCGCCCGCGCCGATGCGTGAGCCAGCGCCGGTCATTCGGACCGACTCGGTGGGCGTACCGCCCGCGCGGGGAAATCGCTGGGGCAGCCGGGTCGGCGGACGCTGGTGGGGCGGGGCCAACGCGCCCGGCGGCTGGCCCGCCTATCGCCGTCCGGTGCGTGGCATGACCGTGCCCTCCTATTGGACCGATCGACGTTTCGGGGTGGAGGATTGGGCGGTCTATACCCTGCCGCAGCCGCCGGTCGGCTATCGCTGGTCGCGCTATTATGACGATGCGGTCCTGATCGACCAGCGCGGGTCGGTCTATGACAGCGTGTATGGCGTGAACTGGGACGGGATGCCGGACTATGCGGGCGGACCCTATGCGCCCCCGCCGCCGCCCGTTCGGCGCGATAACGGGCTGGGTGGCGCCGCGATCGGTGCGGCCGCGGGCGGCGTGGCGGGCAATCTGATTGCCGGGCGCGGAAATCGCCTGGGCGGCACGCTGATCGGTGCGGGCGTCGGCGCGGCGGCGGGCTATGCCATCGACCGGGCCGAGGATCATGGGCGGCGCATGGAGCCGGGCTATGACGATTACAGCTATCAGGACCCGTATGCGCCGCCCCCGCCGCCGCCTGCCATGGGACGGCGCGTGGTGACGCAGGACGGCACGACCGTCACCACCACGACCACGGTGGGCACGACGGGTGCGCTGCCCTCTCCGCAAGCGGGTTATTATGCGGACGGTTATTATTATCCGGCTCCCACGGCTACCACAATTGTGGTACAGGGCGCTCCTGTCATTACCACGACGACCACCACCACGACCGAAGTGGTGCGTTCTGCCCCGCGACGCGCGCGCGTTCGCAGTACGCTGGTTCGTCGCTGACGCCTTCCCCCAGGGGGGATTTCAGCCCGAGAGACGCCGGGCTGGAAACCGGGATGCCGCTCCGACTCTCCCGCGGGGCGGCATCCTTTTCATATTTCGACCGATCGCCGTTCAGCGGCCGCCAAAGGTGACGAGGCTTTCCGCACCGTCCGCCGCGATCGCCGACACGCCGACGAAATGGTCGTCGACCGGCACTTGGGTCAGCACCGTCTTCGTCTCGGTCACGTCGCGCGACTCGCTCCACTGGGCGGTATCGTTGCGCCGCCAGTGGACGCGGTAACGCACCGCGCCGGGCACCGCCGCCCATTCGACCTGCGTATCGCGGGATAGCGCGCCGCTGATCGTCACCTTGTCCGGCGCGGCCGGGGCGGCGGCCAGACGACCCAGCGTGGCGATGTTGATGGCCGTCACCTTCGCCAGATAGGGGAAGTCCATCTTGTCGATGGTGTCGCCGAACGCGACCGCCCCTTCCTTGCGCAGGTCCTGGTGCTGCGCGTCCCAATCCTCGTTGGCGACCGAGAAGCGGACGGCGGGATAGCCGAGCTTCAGGAACGGTTCGTGATCGCCGCCGCGCCCGAAACGGTCGGGCCGCCGGTCGAGGAACACGTCGAGGCCTCCCAGCTTGTCGGCCACCCCGTCGATCGCCTTGGCCAGCGCGCGGCTGGGGCCGTCATCCTCACCGCCATTGCCGCGCCGCTGGATCTGCTGCGGCAGGTCTTCGGAGGCGCGGATACCCTCGGAAAAGACGCGGACCCAGCGCGCCTCGCGCACGCCGCCCTGGCCGAGCGTGTTGCCGACGATATCGTTGTTGAGCATCGCCGAGATGCGCCAATTCCGCGCCTTGGCCGTGTCGGCGAGCAGCGTTGCGCCCCACAGCCCCTGTTCCTCGCCCGAGAAGACGGCATAGACGATGGTCGCGTCGAACTGCTGTTTCGACAGATGGCGTGCCGCCTCCAGCACCAGCGCCACGCCCGAGGCATCGTCATTGGCACCCGGCGCGTCCGAGGTCGCGTCCATCACATCGGTCACGCGGCTGTCGATATGCGCGCCGACGATGACCACGCGGTTCGGGTCGCGCCCGCGCTGGATGCCCAGCACATCCTCGACCATCACGCCGTTCGGCGCGCGCGGGCCGGTAAAGCGGCGATTGATCCGCTCCACGGTGATGCAGCCGTTACAGCCCTGGCCGATCGTCTCGAACTGCCTGGCCGCCCAGTCGCGCGCCGCGCCGATGCCACGCTTGGGATCGGTGGTGGTGGAGGCGGTGTGGCGCGTGCCGAAGCCGACCAGGGCTTCGACATCGGCCTTCAGCCGGGCGGGGGAGGGAGCGGCGGCGGGCGTCGCGGCGGCGGCGAGCAGAAGCGGGAGGATCATCGCGCCAGACTGGCCGAGTGGCAATGCGCAGGCAAGTGCCGGATTTCGCGGGCAAAGCGGTTCCGCCTTGCTGTATCGGTTCCGGCAACTGATTGATCTGGATGGATTTATGGACCGCCACTGGCGTGTTCACGTTGGCCTTTGACGCATGACAGCGATGAAGGAACCATCATGAACGCCAAATCCGTCAGCCTAGGCCTTGGCCTGTTCTCGCTCGCCCTGGGAGCCGCCGAACTGCTTGCCTCCCGCCGCATCGCCGAGCGTTTGTCGGTGCCGGGAGGGGCGGGGGCCGTCAAAGCCTATGGCGTGCGCGAGATCGTCGCCGGGGTCGGGCTGGTCCAGGCGCCTGCCCATTCTGCGCGAGTGTGGAATCGGGTGATGGGCGATCTGCTCGATCTGGGGACGCTGGCGGTGTCCGCGCGTCGTTCGCCGCGCGAGAAGGCGGTCTGGGGTGCGATCGGGTTCGTGGCCTTTGCCACCGCGCTCGACGTGCTGACCGCACGGGCGCTGGATCGCACGACAGGCAAGACGATACCGGTCGGGGCCTGACGCGAAAACCGCCCCGGACCGAACGGTTCGGGGCGGTCCTTTATTCCTCCCCTGCAAGGGGGAGGAATGTACTGGCCTACGCGACCGGCCGCTCGCCGATCTGTTCGGCCTGGGCGCCGCTGTCGGGACGGGCGGGGCCGAGCACCGGCTCTTCGCCCATCGGTTCGTTGCGGAACACGGTGAACTCGCCCCTGCCGTCGACGCTCGGTCCCTGGGTCCAGCGGCCCTCGGGATAGGTGCCGTCGACCGAGGTGACGAAGAAGTCGTAATTGTGATCCTGGCTTTCCTTCGCTTGCGGGAAGGAGTTGGGGATGGGTAGCGACGCCTGTTCGCCCAGTTCCTCGATCACGGCCAGCCATTGCTCCTGGTGCATGGTGTCGCGCGCGATCATGAAGTGGAGCATGTCCTTCATGCCCTGATCATGCGCGGCATTGTAGAGGCGGGTCGCCAGCACGCGGCCGGTGCTTTCGGCGGCGACGTTGCAATACATGTCGGCGGCAATGTTCCCGCTGGCATAGATGTGGCTCATGTTGAACGGCACGCCGTCCGAGTCCGATGGATGCGCCGCCAGTCCGGTCGACAGGATATGCTTGTGCAGCGTTCCCTCGATCGCGTGGCGGGCATTGCCGCCGCCCATGACCGCGCCGACGATGCCGTCCGCCGCGCCCTCTTCCTGAAGCGAGGCGGGCGCCTTGTCGAGATTGAGCGCGACGGCGGTCGCCAGCATCTCGATATGCCCGATCTCCTCGGTGGCGGTATGGAGCAGCATGTCGCGGTACTTTGGCGTCGGGGCACGGTTGCCCCAGGCCTGGAAGAAATACTGCATGCAGACGCGGATCTCGCCCTCCACGCCGCCGATCGCCTGTTGCAGCATACGCGCGAACAAGGGGTCGGGGCTTTCACAGCGGACGGGATATTGCAGGCGTTTGTCGTGATAATACATGATCGGCCTCGCTTTGTCGGAGATGGGGCTGGGTCGGTGATGGGGGGAAATCAGTGGCTGGCGGTTTCACCCGCCGCGCGCCGTTCGAGATAGCGGCGGGTCAGCGCGGCGTTGTTCTCGTCGACCCAGGCCGCCATCGACAGTTCTTCGTTCAGCGACTGGGTGAGCAGCGGCGTGGCGCTGCCGAAGCCGCCGACATCGGCGATGGTGATGAGCGACTTGTAACTGGCCGCCTCGAAATTCTCGAAGGCGAAGTTGGCAAAGCTGTTCTTCAGAATTTCGTCGGGTGCGAATGTGTGGCCCAGCGCCGCCATATTGCCCGAGAAGCTGAGCGCCGCGTCCTTCAGCATCGAGCGGCTTTCGTTGAAGCCGTCGAGAATATCCTCCAGCCTGACGATCTGCTGTTCGGTTTCGCCCCGATGCATCCGCAGGTGATCGGCGACATCCGGATAGTTGGACAGGTGATCGAGTTGCCGGTCGATCAGCGCCAGCGCCTGATGCTCGACGGCATGGGCGTTCTTCAGCCCGGCGACAAACACTGCCGCGACGACGTCATTGGGTAGGGTAGCCATGGATCATCGCTCCTTGGGTTGAGGATCAGAGGAAGGGGGTGCCGCCGGTGACGGGGATGGTCGCGCCGCTGATGTAGCTGGCCTCGCCGCTCGCCAGCAGGACGTAAGGGGGCGCGAGTTCGGCGGGTTGCGCGGCGCGGCCCATCGGCGTCTGCTCGCCGAAGCTCTTCACCGCCTCGGGCGGCATGGTGGAGGGGATCAGCGGGGTCCAGACCGGGCCTGGCGCCACCGCATTGACCCGGATGTTGCGCTCGGCGAGCATCTGCGCCAGCCCGGCGGTAAAATTGTGGATCGCGCCCTTGGTCGTCGCATAGGCAAGCAACTGCTGGTTGGGCTTGTCGGCGTTGATCGAGGTCGTGTTGATGATCGACGCGCCTTCGCCCATGTGCGGCAGCGCGGACTTCACCAGATAGAACATCGCATGGATGTTGGTGGCGAAGGTGATTTCCCACTCCTCGTCGCTGATGTCCTCGACCGCCTGAAAGCTCGCCTGGTGCGCGGCATTGTTCACCAGGATGTCGACGCGGCCGAACGTCTGGACGGCACGCTCGACGATGGTGCGGCAATGCGCCGGATCGCTGACATCGCCGGGGATCAGCAGCGCCTTGCGGCCCGCCTGTTCGACCAGCCGCTGGGTCTCGGCGGCGTCTTCGTCTTCGGAAAGGTACGAGATCACGACGTCCGCGCCCTCGCGGGCAAAGGCGATGGCGACCGCGCGGCCGATGCCGCTGTCCGCACCGGTGATAATCGCCTTCTTGTCGGTCAGCTTGCCATGGCCGACATAGCTATGTTCGCCATGGTCGGGACGAGGATCCATCGCCTCGGTCTGGCCGGGCATGTCCTGCTGTTGTTCGGGCTGGGGTGGGGTAGGGCGTTCGTTCATGGACCGTCTCTCCTTGCCCCATCCAATGGGCGGGGCAGGGAGGCGTTCCGGAAAAAATCCTGATCTTAAAACGCGTTAATCTGTATTTTCGAGTTCCGTGTCCCCGTCGTGCAAAGGCGTCGCTCCGTCCGATCCGGCCCGTGCCAGATGGGCGAGGATCACCTTTTCCAGCGCGTCCATCGCATCGGCATAGCTGTGCGAGTCCGTTGCCAGCGTCTCGATGGCAAAGCCGTGCCCGCGTGCGGCGGCGCGGAAAGCGACCCCAGTCGCATCGCCCTGCGCCACGATGATCGCCGCATCCTCGGCCCAGCCATGGATCGCGCGGATCAGCGGCGCGGCCGTTGCGTCGAGGGGCGACGGGGCGGCGGCGATCTTGGTCAGCCCCTGGCGCAGCTTGCCCAGATCGACCGCGCCGCGCGCCAGCCGCAGCCATTCGGCGGGGTTGACCAGCTTCTTCGCATAATGGCGGCGGATCGCGGCGGCGGGGGGCAGCGCGTCGGGTTCCTCCGACAACCACGGGTTGGAGAGCAGGACCTTGGCGAACCCGGCCTCCGCGCCGAACATCGCCAGCGCGGCGGCGGCATCGCAATTGCCGAAGCCGACGATCCGGCTCAGGTTCGCGGCATCGGCAAAGGCGTCGACGGCGGCGGCGATATCGGGGCCGCTCGATGTCCAGCCGCCATTGGCACCCTCGCTGTCGCCGACACCGCGCCGGTCGAAGCGGAATACCGGATAGCCATGGGCCGCGATCCGTGCCGCCAGCATCGCCTGGCCCCGGTGTGCGCCCATGCGCGGCTCGTTGCCGCCGGAGACGATCATCAGGCCGGTGTCTCGGTCCGCTTCATCCAGCGTGCCGATCAGCGTCGCGCCCTCGCAGGGGAAGGATATCAGCCTTCGCATGACGCGATCCACTGCGCGATATCCTCGGCCAGCAGGGCGGCGAGTGCGGGATCTTCCTGCGGCTCGGCCCGACGCCAGGGCGGCACCGCATCGATCACGCGGTCCGCAGGGGCACGGTCATGGCCCAGCCGCACGACGCGGCGCGGCACGCCCGGCTGGTCGTGGAGTTCGGCCCCCGCCAGCCCGGCGAGGAAATGCGGGGAAACCCGGTTGCCCGCGACCCGGACCGGCGACTCCGCGCCGAACACGCCATGTTCGTCGCCACGCAGCCCCGCCGCCGCGCGTACCCGGATCACGTCGCGCAGCACCGCTTCGCCCGTCATCGGCGTCAGGTGCCAACGTCCGCCCAGCAGCGCGAACCCGTCGACCAGCGCGCCGCCCCGGATCGACACGGCGTAACAGGGCCGGTCGCCCAGCGATTCCGCCGCGGCCTGATGCGCGTCGCGCCATTGCAGGATGCTGGCATTCTCGGTGGGGATCAGGCTCTCGCCCGTGCCCGGCCAGTCGGGCAGCGCGCCGCCGATGCCGTGATCGGCCAGCCGCCGCAGCATCGCGACCGCCACGCTACGCGTCCGGTTCGCTTCCTCCCAGAAGGGCAATGCAACCAGCACAACCGGTCCCTGCGCCGGGCCGAAGCGCACCATCGCCTCACGCCCGCCGGGCCAGTCATAATAGTCGATCAAGCGCCCGCCTTGGATTGCGCAAAGGCGATGAGCTGGCCGAACGTCTCCAGCATCTCGCCGTCGACCTCGTCATCCTCGATCAGGATGCCCAGGCGATCCTCCAACTCGGTCAGCACGCCCGCGACCGCCATCGAGTCCAGCTCGGGCAACGCACCGAACAGCGGCGTGTCCGCGTCGAAACCGTCCACGCGCTCGGCCGACAGACCCAGCACATCGGCCAGCACGCCGCGCACTGCCACTTCCACTTGCCCGTTTGTCTGGAGTTCCAAACCCTGTCGCCCTGCTCTTTGTAATGTTTGCGACAGCGTTAGTGCGGTGGGGGGCGTTGGGCAACGGGTGTTGGCGTGACGTTTGGTGTCCGAGCAAGCGTCGGACGCCCAAGCCCTCCCCCGACCCCTCCCGCCTGCGGGAGGGGAGAGGTGGGGAGCAAGCGCACGGCCAGGCAAAGCCCCTCCCGCAGGCGGGAGGGGGTTGGGGGAGGGCTGGCGCTCGGTTTCCTTGTCCTGACGCTGGTAGGTTGCGGCCGGTTCGGGTGTGGGATTTGGGGAAAGAGCATGAGACCCATGCCCTCCCCCGGCCCCTCCCSCCTGCGGGAGGGGAGAGGTGGGGGCCAAGCGCACGGCCAGGCGAAGCCCCCTCCCGCAGGSGGGAGGGGGTTGGGGGGAGGGCTGGCGCTCGGTTTCCGCTCTCGACTCTGATTGCATCTTCTACTGCGGGGCGCCCGCTCGACTTTGCCTTGTCCGCACTGATAGATGGCGCGATGACCATCGATCCGTCCGCGTATCCGATCGACCATGCCTTGCGCGGGGCGGGCGATGCCCCGGCGTTGCTCGGCCGTGAGGGCGGACTGAGCTTTGCCGAGGCGGAGGAGGCGGTCGCGCGTCTGGCCGGATGGCTGGCGGCACAGGGCTTCGCCCCCGGCGCACGGGTGGCGACGTGGCTGCCCAAGACGTGGCAATCCGCGCTGATGCCGCTGGCCGCACCGCGCGCTGGGCTGGTGCATGTGCCGATCAACCCGCTGCTGAAACGCGCACAGGTTGCGCATATCCTGTCCGATAGCGGGGCGGCGATGCTGCTGACCCATGCGCCCCGCGCCGCGACGCTGGAGGATGGCGACGTGCCCGGCGGCGTGGCGGTGATGACCGAGGCCGGACAGGGCGATGCGCTGCCCCGTTCGACGGCGGAGACGGATTCGCTGGCGGCGATCCTCTATACCTCCGGCTCGACCGGGCGGCCCAAGGGGGTGATGCTGAGCCATGCCAATCTCTGGTATGGCGCGATATCGGTCGCGCAGTATCTGAAGCTGACGCCCGACGATCGGGTGCTCGGTGTCCTGCCCTTCAGCTTCGACTATGGCCAGAACCAGCTTTTCTCGACCTGGGTCGCGGGAGGCGCTGTTGCGCCGCTCGACTATCTGACCCCGCGTGACGTGGTGAAGGCGGTCGTGCGTTACGGCGCGACGACGTTGGCGGGGGTGCCGCCGCTCTGGTCGCAGTTGCTGGGCATCGACTGGCCCGAACAGGCGGTCGCCTCGATCCGGCGGCTGACCAATTCGGGCGGGGCACTGACGCCGCGACTGGTGCGGGGGCTGCGGGCCTTGTTCCCGGCGGCGGACCTTTATGCGATGTACGGCCTGACCGAGGCGTTTCGCTCGACCTATCTCGATCCCGCATTGATCGATGCGCACCCCGATGCGATCGGCCGCGCCATTCCCTTTGCAGAGGTGATGGTGCTGCGCCCCGATGGCCGCCGGGCCGAACCGGGCGAGCCGGGGGAATTGGTCCATGCCGGGCCGCTGGTCGCACAGGGCTATTGGCGTGATGCCGAGCGGACGGCGCAGCGTTTCCGCCCGACGCCGGATCGTGCGCGCGCGGTCTGGTCGGGCGATACGGTGGTCGAGGGCGCGGACGGCCTGCTCCGCTTCGTCGGGCGCGATGACGAGATGATCAAGGTTTCCGGCAATCGGATCAGCCCGCAGGAGGTGGAGGAAGCCGCGCTGGCCGGTGGCGAGGCGCGCGAGGCGGTGGCGTTCGGCATTGCCGACGAAGCGCAGGGGCAGGCGATCGTCCTGATCCTCGCCGGTGATCCGGCGCACGAGCCAAGCTTGCGCGCGCGACTGAAGCGCGACCTTCCCAATTTCATGCAGCCGTCGCACATCGCCTGGGCCGACGCGCTGCCCCGCAACGCCAATGGCAAGCTCGACCGCGCCGCGCTGCGCCGGGACTGGGCCGAGAAGGATAGAGCGTCATGAAGCCGATGGGGCCGATCCCCCCCGAATTCGCCGCCCAGACCGGCGCGCTGACCATCGTCGGGCGGAGCGCCGAGACGTGGATGGAGGGCAGGGAAGGGCCGGTCTTCGTCTATGACCCGGCTATCGTCGCCAGCCGCGTCGCGCGGTTTCGCGCGGCTTTCCCGTCGATCGACCTTCACTACGCGATCAAGGCCAATCCCTTCGTGCCGTTGCTGGCGGCGATGGCGGCGATGGTCGACGGCTTCGACGTCGCTTCGGCGGGCGAGCTGGCCAAGGTCGCGCCGCTCGGTAAGCCGGTCAGTTTTGCAGGCCCCGGCAAGCGTGATGCCGAACTGACCGCCGCGATCCGCGCGGGCGTGACGATCAACCTGGAGTCGGAGGGCGAGGCGCGGCGTGCGCTTGCCATCTCGGAGGGGCTGGGCGTGCGTCCGCGTCTGGCGGTCCGGGTCAACCCGGATGTCGAACTGCGTGGCTCGGGCATGAAGATGGGCGGGCGACCGTCGCCCTTCGGTATCGATGCCGAGCGGGTGCCGCCGCTGGTCCGCGACCTGATCGTGGCGGGGGCCGACTGGCGCGGTTTCCACATCTATGCGGGCAGCCAGGCGCTCGATCCGCAGGCGATCATCGACACGCAAGGGGCGACCATCGCGCTCGCCGCGCGGCTGGCGGATGCAGCGGGGGCGACGCCGCCACTGGTCAACCTGGGCGGCGGGTTCGGCGTGCCCTATTTCGCAGGGGACAAGCCGCTGCCGGTGGAGACGGTAGGGTCGGCGCTGGAGCAGGCGCTGGCGGAACGGCCCGCCATTCTGGGCGACAGCCGTTTCGCGATCGAACTCGGCCGCTGGCTGGTCGCCGAGTCCGGCGTCTATCTGGCGCGGGTGATCGATCGCAAGGACAGCGGGGGAGAGACCTTCCTGATCCTCGACGGCGGGCTGCACCACCAGCTGGCGGCCAGCGGCAATTTCGGCACCGTGGTCCGGCGCAACTATCCGCTGGCGGTCGCCCATGCGATGGGGGCCGAGCCGGTGGAGACGGTGTCCGTCGTGGGGCCGCTCTGCACCCCGCTCGACCGGTTGGGCGACCGGGTCGCGCTGCCGGTGGCGCAGGTCGGCGATATCGTCGCGGTGTTTCTGGCCGGGGCCTATGGAGCCACCGCCAGCCCTTCGGCGTTTCTGGGCCATCCCCCCGCTGCTGAGACGCTCGGCGCACCGGCATAACGCTCTGTTCACCTCTTGGGTGGCATAGCGACATTGCGCAATTTGCCTTTCGTCTCCGTATCCTGGGAGAGGAGGGGTTCAGGAGTACCATTCGCATGGCATCGTTCGCCCGCCCCCTCTTGATCGCAGGCCTTTGCGCCTCGACGCTGACCGCCTGTTCGACGGCCGGGACCAAGACCGAGCTGCCCTCGGCCGGTTATGTCGCGCGCAAGGAACAGCCGGGCGAGGAATATGTCATCGGCCCGCTCGATACCCTGAACATCTTCGTGTGGCGCAACCCGGACCTGTCAACCAAGGTGCAGGTACGCCCCGACGGCCGCATCACCACGCCGCTGGTCAACGACATGCCCGCCGTCGGCAAGACGCCCGCCATGTTGCAGGACGACCTGAAAAAGGCGCTGTCCGAATATGTCTCCAACCCGATCGTGTCGGTGATCGTCGAGAATTTCTCGGGCACCTACAGCCAGCAGGTGCGGATCGTCGGCGCGACCGAGCGGCCCGCCTCCATCCCCTACCGCGCCAATATGACGCTGCTCGATGCGATGATCGCGGTGGGCGGGCTGAACCAGTTCGCGGCGGGCAACAAGGCCAAGCTGGTGCGCACAGACCGCGAGACCGGCAAGCAGCGCGAATATGCGCTTCAGATCAACGATCTGCTCCGCAAGGGGGATTCGACGGCGAATGTCCGGCTGGAGCCGGGCGACGTCATCATCATCCCCGAATCGATGTTCTGAGGCAGCGCGCGCGTGTCGAGTATTCAGGATGAGATCCGGATCGCCCTCCATGCGATATGGATACGCCGCTGGCTGGCGCTGGCGGTGGCATGGGCGGTGTGCATATTGGGGTGGCTGTTCGTCGCCCAGATTCCCAGCAAATATGAATCCCGCGCGCGCATCGCGGTCCAGAATTCGCAGATCCTGCCCGACGGCATGTCGACCGGGCCGAACAGCCAGATGGATTCGGTCGACCGGGTTCGCCAGACGCTGATCTCGGCGATCAACCTGCAAAAGGTCGTGCGCGGCACCGATCTGGCCAGCACGGTGTCGAGCGACGCCGATGTCGCCGCGCGGGTCGCCCAGCTAGCACAGTCGATCAAGATCGAGAACCAGCAGGACACCATTTTCCAGCTGACCGTCACCCAGTCCAGCCCCAAGCTGGCCCAGCAGGTCGCACAGAAGCTGATCGACATCTTCGTCGAATCGAACCTGCTCGGCGATCGCAACACCACCAATCAGAGCCTGACCTTCCTCGACAAGCAGTTGAGCGAACGCCAGAAACAGCTTCAGATCGCCGAGGCCAAGCGCGCCCAGTATCTGAACCAGTTCGCGGGCGGCCTGCCGGGCAGCGGATCGGTCGCCGATCGGATCGGCCTGGCCCGTTCGCAAATGGCGCAGGTCGACAGCGATCTGGCGGCGGCGCAGTCCAGCTTCGCGGCGGTACAGGGCCAGCTGGCCGGCACCCCGCGCACGGTCAGCGAAGGCGGCGGCGCGGCGGTCGGCCCGGCGCGGGCGCGGCTGGCGACGCTCCAGGGCCAGCTCGCCGATGCCCGCGCGCGCGGCTATACCGAAAACCATCCGGACGTGATCGCGCTGCGCAACCAGCTGGCGGCCGCACAGGCTGCGGCCAAGGCCGAGCCCGCCGGGGGCGTGGCGGGGGGACAGCCCAATCCGCTCTACATGTCGCTCCAGTCGATGGCGGCGGAGAAACAGTCGCAGCTCGCCAGCTTGAAGATCCGCAAGAGCCAGTTGCAGAACGACCTCGACCGGCTGAACGCCAGCCTGGCGACCGATCCCGAGGCGGCCGCTGCGCAAGGTGCGATTGATCGTGATTATCAAGTTCTGAAAGACAGTTACGACCAGTTGCTGCGGCAGCGTGAGCAGGTGGCGCTGCGCGGTCAGGCGCAGAACCAGACCGACTCGATGCGGTTCAGCGTGATCGATCCGCCGACCTATCCGCGCGCACCGAGCGCACCCAATCGCCTGCTGCTCCTGACCGGGGTCTTCGCCGCCGGGCTGGGTCTGGGCGTGGGGTCGGCCTTTGCCCTGTCGAAGCTGCGCCAGACCTTCACCACCCCGCAATCGCTTCAGCGGACGATGGGCATGCCGGTGATCGGCGCGATCGGCGAGGTCGTTACGCGTGGCCAGGCGACGGCGCGGGCGCAGCGGTTGAAACTGTTCCTCGGCGGGACGGCGGCGCTGGGCGCGGCCTATGGGCTGGTCCTGGTTATCGAGCTATTGCAGCGGGGAATGGCCGCGTGAACGAAAACGTGAAACCCACCAGACCCCGCCGGGAACCGTCGCTGCTCGAACGCGCGGCGAACGTCTATGATTTCCAGTCCTATGTGCGTGTGCCCGAGGTGCGTGACGTGCCCGGCGCGCCCGCGCCCGCGCCCACACCGCTGGCCGAGGAACCGGAACGGACGCCGCCCGCCCCGCCGGTCGAGGCCGCGCCGAACGACGCCCTGCCAGTCGACGCCTCTCCAATCGACGCCTCTCCAATCGACGCTGCGCCGCCCGGCCCGGTGGAATATGACGATCCCGAGCCGCCCTTCGTCGATCATGCCCCGTTCGATCCCTCGCTGAGCGGCATTCCGGCGGAGTTTCTGGCGCAGCCGGGTGACGACGAGTTTCTGGCGACCGAATATAGTCCGGGCTTTTCCGACGTCGCGATGGTCGACCGCGCGATGCTGGCGGAAAACGGCATGATCGTGCCCGGCGCACCGATCGGCCCGCTGGCCGAGGAGTTCCGGCTGGTCAAGCGGCAGTTGATCATTACCAGCCAGCGGCTGGTCGAGGGCGGCGACGAGGACAAGGCGCGGGTCGTGCTGGTCTGTTCGGCCCGGCCGCAGGACGGCAAGACCTTCTGCTCGGTGAACCTCGCCCTGTCGCTGGCGGCGGAGCGCGACACCGAGGTGTTGCTGATCGACGCCGATGTCGCCAAGCCCGACGTGCTGGGGCGGCTGGGCCTGAACGAGGGGCCGGGGCTGCTCGATGCGCTGGTCGATGGCAGCATCGATGTCGAATCGCTGGTGATGCGCACCGATGTGCCGCATCTGGCGGTGCTGCCCTGCGGCACCCGGACCGCCAATGATACCGAGTTGCTCGCCTCGGCCCGCACCCGCGCGGTCGTGCAGCGGCTGTTGTCGGCCAATCCCCGCCGTCTGGTGATCTTCGACTCGCCGCCCGTGCTGGCGGCGTCCCCCGCCTCGGTGTTGGCGATGCTGGCCGGGCAGGTGATGATGGTCGTCCGCGCGGACCGTACGCCCGAAAGCGAAGTCGGAGCCGCCATCGCGCTGCTCGATGCGTGCGACCATATCCAGCTGGTGTTGAACAGCGTCGCTTTCGTGCCGGGCAGCCGCCGGTTCGGCTATTACGGCAAATATGGCAAGGACGGCGCGCCGTGACGGTGACGCGGCCCGCCCTTGTCGGTCTGGTCTGGGTGCTGGCCGCCTGGCCGGGCGCGCTTTCCGCACAGGTTCAGGGTGTGCCGGTCGCGGGCGGTGCCGCCTCCACCGCGCCACGCGATGGCTCGACCGAGCCGTCCGCCGCCGATCGGGGCGACAATGGGCGCGGGGCGCGTGGCAATGTGCCGCAGCGTCGCCACGCACGGCTGGCCCCCTATGTCGAGGTCGGGCAGGGCCTGGTTGCCGACCTGACACGCGGCGATGCCGTCACCTATACGACGCTGGCGGCGGGTGTGAATGCCGAGGTGCAGACCCCGCGGGCGCAGGGGCAGGTCAGCTATCGCTACGAACACCGCATCGGCTGGGGCGACCGGGCCGTGGGCGGGGATATCCATAGCGGGCTGGCGAGGGGCTCCTACGCCGTCACGCCCGAGCTGCGGCTGGAGGCGGGGGCGCTGGCGACACGGACGCGCGCCGACATTCGCGGCGAGGCGCCCGGCGTGCTGGTCGGCAATATCGCCAACATCTCGCAAATCTATTCGGTCTTTGCCGGGCCTTCGCTGACCACGCGGGCGGGGCCGGTGCAGATCGGTGCGAATTACCGGCTGGGCTATACCCGTGCCGAGACGCCGGGTCTGGGCAGCGTGGCGGCCGATCAGCCCCGGCTCGACTATTTCCGCGACAGCTGGAACCACGTCGCCACCGTCAGCGCCACGGCGCGGCCCGGATCGATCGCGCCAGTCGGCCTGTCCGCCAACGCCGCCTATGAGCGTGACGATGCCGGGCAACTTTCGCAGCGTTACGAGGGCTGGTTCGTGCGCGGCGACGTGCTGAAGCCGATTTCGCCCTATGTCGCGCTGACCGCCGGTGTCGGTTACGAGCGGATCGAGTCGAGCCAGCGCGATCCCGAGGTGGATGCCGCCGGACGCCCGCTGGTCGACAGCCAGGGTCGCTTCATCACCAACCCCACGGGGCCGCGCCGGATCGCCTATCGCACGGACGGCGTCTATTACGACGCGGGCGTGATCTGGCGACCCGATCGCCGTACCTCGGTGGAGGCGCATGTCGGCGAGCGTTACGGCTCGCTCAGCGTCACCGGCATGGCGCGCTATCAGGCGGCACGCGATATCGTGTTCCAGGCGGCGGTGTATGACGGCATCCAGACCTTCGGCCGCCAGCTGCGCAACGGGCTGTCCAACCTGCCGACCAATTTCGTCGAGACGCGCGACGTCTTTGCGCAGCAGTTCAACGGTTGCACCTTTTCGGCCGGGGGGTCGTCGCCGGGCGGGTGCCTGAACGACGCGCTGCAATCGGTGCAGACCGCCGTCTATCGCGCGCGCGGGCTGGACATGGCGGTGTCCTATCAGCGGGGACGTTCCACGCTGGGGGCGGGGATCGGTTATACCAGCCGCCGCCTGTTCGCGCCGGACGGGGCGCCGGGCCTGATCGTCTCGGGCGTGCAGGACGACAGCTATTACGGCCAGATTTTCCTTGGCCGCGCCTTCGGTCCCAATTCGGGGCTTAACGTGAATGGCTTCGTTAACTATTACGTCTCTAGGTTGGCGGGGGCCGAGGACGTGGTATCGCTGGGGTCGACCGCCAGCTATTACCGCAACTTCGGTCGGCTCGGAACAACCGCGTCGGTTGGATTGTACCACTTCCAGGTCGGCGACCTGTCCAGTGCCCTGTCGGCACAGGCCCTGATCGCCGCACGGTATCAATTCTGACCGGCCGAAAGGCACGATGATGTACGAGACCCATTTCGGTCTGGGCGAACGCCCGTTTCAACTGACGCCGGACCCGCGTTTCTGGTTCCAGACGGCGACCCATGGCAAGGCGATGGCCTATCTGGGCTATGGGCTGGCGCAGGGTGAGGGCTTTATCGTCATCACCGGCGATGTCGGGGCGGGCAAGACCACGCTGGTCGGCCATCTGGTCGAAACGCTGGATACCAAGCGTCTGCGCGTCCTGCACATCGTGTCCACCGCCGTCGAGCCGCAGGACCTGTTGCGCGTCGTGGCCGGGCAACTGGGCGTCGATGCGCAGGGGCTGACCAAGGCCGCGCTGCTCGCCGCGATCGAACGCGCGCTGAACGGTGTCGCGCGTGAGGGCCGCCGCATCCTGCTGATCGTCGACGAGGCGCAGGCGCTGCCGCTCGCCTCGCTCGAAGAACTCCGCATGCTGTCCAACTTCCAGGCGGGCGGTCATGCGCTGCTTCAGATCCTGTTGGTCGGGCAGCCCGAATTTCGCGAGCGCCTGCTGGGCTCGGCCGCCGTCGAGCAGCTGCGCCAGCGCGTCATCGCCATCCATCACCTCGACCCGATGGAGCCCGAGGAAGTCCCCGATTACATCGCGCATCGCCTGGCGGTCGCGGGCTGGACGGGCCGTCCCGATTTCGCCGCCGACGCCTTCGACGCGCTGTACGATGCCTCGGGCGGGGTACCGCGCCGGTTGAACGTGCTGGCGGGTCGTGTCCTGCTGCAGGCCGCGATCGAGGGTGTCGAGCTGATCGGCCGCCAGACGGTCGAGAGCGTCGCCGCCGATATGGCCGCCGATATGGGCGCAGGGCGCGAGGCCCCGATGCCGATCGCGCCGGAGCCCGAGCCGGTGGCCCCGATGTTCGACAGCGCGGCGCGGTTGGGCGATCCGTTATTCTCGGCGGGCACGCTGCGCACCGGGCTGGGCCTGAACGGTCATGCGACGGTCGCCCCGACGCGGGCCGATCCGATCACCCGCGTGATGCCCGAAAGCCAGCCGGCCCCGCGCAGTACGCACCGCGTCGTCGCCCCGCCGCCCGCACCCGAGCCGGTTTCGCTGCGGCCGATGCCCACCCCCGCCGCGCCGCCGCCCGTTGCGGCGGAGGAGCCGGTGCCCGCGGCCAAACCCTCGACCGATGCCGCGCTGGAAAGCCGCATCGCGCAACTCGAAGCGCGGCTGGAGCAGCAGGAGGCGGCGCTGCGCCGCGTCCTGACCTTGCTGGTCGACTGGTCCGAGATCGACAATCGCGGCGAGGACCGTCGCGAAGCCGGAGCCACGATCCGACCGGGAGCCTGGGGCCATGCCGCCTGAGCTTGGGGCAAAATCCATGCCGCTCAACGGCATGTCGGTCGATGTCGAGGAATGGTTTCAGGTCGGCGCGTTCGAGCGTACGATTGACAAGGGCGACTGGGACCGGCTGGACAGCCGGGTCGAGGCCAATACCGACGCCGTCCTGTCGCTGTTCGCCGAGACGGGCACGCGCGCGACCTTCTTTACGCTCGGCTGGGTGGCGCATCGCCATCCCGGGCTGATCCGCCGCATCGTGGCGGCGGGACATGAGATGGCCAGCCACGGCTGGGACCATCAGCGCGTCTTCACCATGACCGCCGACCAGTTCCGCGCCGATCTGGCCCGCGCCAAGGCGGCGATCGAGGATGCGGGCGGGCAGGCCGTCACCGGATACCGCGCCCCGAGCTTCTCGATCGATACGCGTACCCCCTGGGCGCATCCCGTGCTGGCCGAGGCGGGGTATCTATATTCCTCCAGCGTCGCGCCGCTGCGCCACGACCATTATGGCTGGGCGGAATCGCCGCGCTATGCCTGGCGGCCGCTGGCGGACTCCGGGCTGATCGAACTGCCCGTGACGGTGGCGCAGTGGGGCAGCAAACGGCTGGCGACCGGCGGCGGCTTCTTCCGGATGCTGCCCGCCAAGCTGACCGATATCGCGGTCGGGCAGGTCAATCGCAACCGCCACGGGGCGATCTTCTATTTCCACCCCTGGGAGGTCGATCCCGACCAGCCACGCGTCGCCCATGCGCCGCTGCGCTCGCGTGTGCGTCACTATAGCCGTTTGGGCGCGATGGCGGGCAAGCTGCGCGGGTTGCTTGGTCGTCACGACTGGGGGCGCGTCGATCAGGTCGCGGCCGAGGAAGCGGCGCGGCTGGCATGACCGCGCTTCCGCCGACGATCCGCGTCGCCGATCTGGCGAGCGAGGCGGAGTGCGCGCGGATCGATGCCTATGTCGGCGCACAGGCGGAGGGGACGCCCTTTCACCTGACCGGCTGGCTGAAGGCGGGGGCGAAGGGCTGCGGCCAGACGGCGCATTATCTGGTGGCCGAAGGGGCTGACGGTGCGATTGTCGGCGTTTTGCCGCTCAGCGAAATTCGTTCGCCCCTGTTCGGGGCTGCGATGGTGTCCACCGGCTTCGGCGTCGATGGCGGCGTGCTGGGCGAGGGTGTCGAGGCGCTGGCCGATGCGGCCTGGGCCTTGGCGGCAGATAAGGGCATCGAGTCGGTCGAGCTGCGCGGCGGTCCGGTGCCGGACGGCTGGACGGAGGATGCGGACAGCTATCTGGGCTTCGTCCGTACAATCGCCGCGGATGACGAGGCCGAGATGAAGGCCATCCCCCGCAAGCAGCGCGCCGAGCTTCGCAAGGCGCTGGCGCAGGATCTGGAGGTCGTCACCGGCCGTGATCCGCGGATGCTCGCCGAGCATTACCGCGTTTATGCCGAGTCGGTCCGCAATCTCGGCACGCCCGTCTTCCCGGCGAAGCTGTTCCGTGAGGCGGTGGCGCGGCTCGACGCCGATGTGCTGACCGTGCGCCATGGCGGGCGGGCGGTGGCGAGCGTGCTCAACCTCTATCATGGCGGCACCGTCTATCCCTATTGGGGCGGGGGAACGCAGGCGGCACGGGGGCTGCGCGCCAACGACCTGATGTATTTCGCGCTGATGCGCCACGCCCGGCAGCGCGGCTGCCACAGCTTCGACTTCGGCCGGTCGAAGGTCGGGACGGGGGCGGCGGCGTTCAAGAAGAATTGGGGGTTTGAGGGGCAACCGCTGGTCTATGCCAGCCGCAGCGTCCACGGCCCGCGCGCGATCAACCCGCTTAACCCCAAATATGCGCTGATGATCGCGGTGTGGAAGCGCCTGCCGGTCCGTGTCGCGCAGATCGTCGGGCCGCCCATCGCGCGGGGCCTGGGTTGAAGGACCTGCTGTTCCTCGCGCACCGCGCGCCCTTTCCGCCCGATCGCGGCGACAAGATCCGCAGCTATCATGTGCTGCGCCATCTGGCGCGCGACTGGCGCGTCCATCTCTGCGCCTTTGCCGAGCAGGCGGGGGAAGAGGAACTGCCGCCCGAACTGCGCGCCGAACTCGCCAGCCATCATATCCTGCGCCGGACCAAGCCGATGCCGGTGGCGGCGGTGCAGGCGCTGGCGACGGGCAAGCCCATCTCGCTGACCGCCTTCACCCATTCCGGCATGATGCGCGCGGTGGCGGACGTACGGGCGCGCCGCCCCATCGGCGCGACTTATATCTTCTCCGGCCAGATGGCCCAGTATCGCGGGGACGAGCCCACGATCATGGACATGGTCGATGTCGACTCCGCAAAGTTCGCGAGCCTGGCCGACAAGGCCAAGCCTGGGATGAAATCCGTTCTGAAGCGCGAGGGCCGTCTGCTCGGCCGCTACGAACGCCAAGTCGCGCAATCCGTCGCCGCGACCCTGTTCGTCAGCGAGGCGGAAGCCGCGCTGTTCCGTTCCGGCGGGGGGCAGGGGAATGTCCTTGCGGTCGAGAACGGCATCGACGCCACCCATTATGACCCCGCCGCTATCGATGCCGGGGCGTCCGACGGCTCGCTGATCGTCTTCACCGGGCAGATGGACTATCGCCCCAATATCGACGCGGTGACACGCTTTGCCGAGCATATCCTGCCGCTGGTTCGTGCGGCCTGCCCGGCGGCGCGTTTCGCCATTGTCGGCCGCGCGCCGACCCCAGCAGTGCGGCGGCTGGCGAGCGAAGCGGTGATCGTGACCGGCGAAGTGCCCGACACCCGTATCTGGCTGGCCCGCGCTACCGTGTGCGTCGCCCCGCTCGATCTGGCGCGCGGCATCCAGAACAAGCTGCTGGAGGCGATGGCCATGGCCCGGCCGATCGTCGCGTCCGTGGCAGCGGCGGAGGGGATCGACCATGGCGGCACGATCGCGGTGGCAAGCGACGACCGCGACTTTGCCGAGCGGGTCATCGCCGCGCTGAACGGCCCCGCCGACAATCCGGCGGCGCGCGCGCAGGTGCTGGCGCGCTATGACTGGACGGCGCGGCTGGCGCCGCTCGACCGATTGCTGGGGGCCATGGCCGCGTGACCGCCGGGGACATGGCCAAAGCAGGGGAAGGGGCGAGGCCGGGGCGCTGGACCTATGCCCTCGCGCTGCTGGCCGGGACGGCGCTGGCCCTGTTGCTGCTGTTCCGCGCCGATGTCGCGCATCTGGTCGATATCTGGTGGACCAGCACGACCTATGGCCATTGCCTGTTCATCGGGCCGGTCGTCGGCTGGCTGATCTGGCAGCGGCGCGCCGAACTGGCGCAACTGACCCCGGCCGCCTGGTGGCCGGGGCTGTTCGTGGTGGCGGGCGGCGGGCTGTTATGGCTGCTGGGCGAGTCCGCGACCGTCGCGCTGGTCCGCCAATTGGGGCTGGTCGCGATGCTGGAGGGCGCGGTCCTGACCCTGTTCGGCCCGATGGTCGCGCGGGGCATGCTGTTCCCGCTCGCCTATGCCTGGTTCCTGGTGCCGTTCGGCGCGGAACTGGAAAAGCCGCTCCAGCAGATCACGGTCTCGATCGTGATGCCGCTGCTCGACTGGAGCGGCATTCCCGCCTCGGCCGACGGGGTGCTGATCCATGCGGGGCGCTATTGGTTCGAGGTGGCGGAGGCCTGTTCGGGGTCGAAGTTCGTCCTGGCCATGGTGGCCTTTGCCGCTTTGGTCGCCAATCTGTGTTTTCGCTCGCCTTGGCGGCGGGCGGTCTTCATGATCGTGTCGCTGATCGTGCCGGTCCTCGCCAATGGCGTGCGCGCCTGGGGGACGATCTTCGCGGCCGATAAGACCTCGATCGAGGTGGCGGGCGGGGTTGATCATATCATTTTCGGCTGGGTGTTCTTTGCGATCGTCATGGCGGCGGTGCTGGCGATCGGGTGGCAATTCTTCGATCGTTCGCCCGATGATCCCGCCTTCGATCCGGCGCGGCTGTCGGCCATGCCCCGCCACCGTATCGACCCGCTGCTCGCCGCGCTCCTGGCGGTGGCGATCGCGGCGGTCTTTCCCAGCTGGAGCGGTTTTGCCGGATCGCGCGCGGCGGTGCTGCCCGCCAGCATGACCTTGCCCGACGTGCCCGGCTGGACCCCTACGCAGCAGGGGACACCATGGAACCCCCATTATCCGGGCGCCGATGCGGTGCTGTTGCGCAGCTATCGCGACGGGCAGGGGCATCAGGTCGATCTGGCGGTCGGCGTCTTTTCCCGCCAGCGCGAGGGCGGCAAGCTGGGCGCGTTCGGGACGGGCGTTCTGCACGAGGATGATCGCTGGATTCGCGTCGCCGATCTGGGCCGGATCGCGGGCGGCGACGCCATGCGCCTGACCACGACGGGGCCGACCGGCCATTCGGTCGAGCGCGACGTTGCGACATGGTACCGGATCGGCGATAGGCTGACCCCGGATATGCGGCGCGTGAAACTGGAAACGATGAAGGCCCGGCTGTTGGGTCAACGCCAGACGGCGGTGGCGGTGCATGTGTCGAGCGAGGGCGACGACCCGCACGCGATCGAGGCGTTCGTCCGCGCGCTGGGCCCGGTCGATGGCTTTGCCGACCGCCTGACGGGGCGGCGCTGAACCCCCATGTGCGGTATCGCCGGTCTCTTTCATCCCGCCACGCCCAAGCCGGTCGATCCCGCCCGGCTGCGGGCGATGATCGGCGCGCAGGCGCATCGCGGGCCGGATGGGCAGGGGATCTGGACCGCGCCCGGCGTCGGCTTTGCCCATGCCCGGTTGTCGATCATCGACGTGGCGGGATCGCCCCAGCCGATGGTGGATGGCGAGGTCGCGGTCTGCTTCAACGGCGAAATCTATAATTACCGCGAGTTGCGCGAGGAATTGCGCGCCAAGGGCGCAGTGTTCCACACCGATGGCGATACCGAGGTGCTGCTTCACGGCTGGCGACACTGGGGTCCGTCGATGCTCGACCGGCTGGTCGGCATGTTCGCCTTTGCCGTGCACGACGCAAAGGCGGGGGCGCTGTTCCTGGCGCGCGACCGGCTGGGGGTGAAGCCGCTCCACTGGGCCGAACTGCCCGATGGCGCGGTCGCCTTCGCCTCGGAGATGAAGGGGGTGCTGGCGCATCCGCTGTTCCGCCGCCGCCCCGATATCCGCGCGGTCGAGGATTATCTGGCCTTTGGCTATGTGCCAGACGATGCCAGCATCGTGGCAGGTGTCCACAAGCTGCCCGCCGGGCATTTCCTGCTGATCGAGCGTGGCCGCGCCATTCCCCGGCCGCGCCAATGGTGGGACGTCGATTTCTCGAACCGCGAAAGCGGATCGGCGGCGCAACTGGGCGAGGGGCTGCTGGCCCGGATGCGCGAGGGGGTGGTCAGCCGCATGGTCGCCGATGTGCCGCTGGGCGCGTTCCTGTCGGGCGGCGTCGACAGCTCGGGCGTGGTCGCGCTGATGGCGGAGGCGTCCCCGCGCGCCGTGCGCACCTGCACCATCGGCTTCGACGAGGCGGGCCTGGACGAACGCAGCCATGCCCGCATCATCGCCCAGCGCTTCGCCACAGACCATGCCGAGCGGGTCGTTCAGCCGGACGATTTCGCGCTGATCGACACGCTGGTCGCGCAGTTCGACGAGCCCTTTGCCGATGCCTCGGCACTGGCCACCTATCGGCTGTGCGAGATGGCGCGGCAGCATGTCACGGTGGCGCTGGCGGGAGACGGCGCGGACGAGATGCTGATGGGTTATCGCCGCCACATCTTCCACGCGGGCGAGGAGCGGGTGCGCGGCCTGTTCCCAGCGGAGTTTCGCCGCAACGTGTTCGGGACGCTGGGCCGCCTCTACCCCAAGGCCGATTGGGCCCCGCGTCCCCTGCGCGCGAAGACGACGTTGCAGGCGCTCGGGATGGACGGCGCGGAGGCCTATGCCCGCGCGGTCGGCGTGACGGGGCCGGAGGCGCGCGCGCGGCTGTTCTCCGCCGAGGCGAAGGCGGCGCTCGGGGGGCACCGGGCGGAGGATCGCTATATCGCCGCGATGCGCGACGCGCCCGCACGCGATGCGATGGACCGGGTGCAATATGCCGATATGAAGATCTGGCTGCCCGGCGATATCCTGACCAAGACGGATCGCATGTCGATGGCGGTCGGGCTGGAAGCGCGTGAGCCGCTGCTCGATCACCGGCTGGTCGAATATGCCGCGCGCCTGCCAGTCTCGATGCGGTTGCGGGGCGGGCAGGGCAAATGGCTGATGAAGAAGGTGCTGGAGCCTTATCTGCCGCGCGACATCCTCTATCGGCCGAAAATGGGCTTCGTGACGCCGATCAGTGCATGGTTCCGCGGCGCGCTGGCGGACGAGGCGGCGCGGTTGGAGAAATCGGGGTTGCTGCGCGAGACCGGCTGGTTCGACCTGACCGAACTGGGGCGGCTGGCGGCAGATCACCGCGCGGGGCGTGCGGAACATGGCCGGACGCTGTGGCAGATGCTGATGCTTGAGCGCAGCCTTGCGCGGCTGTTCGCTTAAAGGTTTCACCCCTCCCCTTCAGGGGGGGGCAGGGGGTGGGGCGCTTCCGCAAATGCCGCGCTTGTGGAGAAGCCCCACCCCAACCCCTCCCCTGAAGGGGAGGGGCTTTTCTCTGCCGCCCTTCACATCGTCCAGATCAGCACATTCCCAACCAGCACCACCGCCATCACCAGCATCAGCACACCCTTGCGCCGATCCCCGCGCCGGATGGTGACGACACCCCCCGCCACACAGGCGAAAGCGGTGATCATCGCCAGCCCCGGCGCGGCATTCGCGATACCCTCCATCAGCCCGCCAGCACCCGCGCATAGGCCGCGCGGTCGACATTGCCGCCCGACAGCAGGATCAGCATCCCGTCCGCCGGCGTGACCTTGCCCGCCAGCAGCGCGGCCAGCGCCACCGCGC
This sequence comes from Sphingomonas sp. Leaf257, assembly GCF_001422185.1. NCBI lineage: Bacteria > Pseudomonadati > Pseudomonadota > Alphaproteobacteria > Sphingomonadales > Sphingomonadaceae > Sphingomonas > Sphingomonas sp. Leaf257. The sequence goes on along the minus strand of NZ_LMMH01000012.1, from coordinate 86,684 downwards.
CGCCCGGCTCGACCACCAGCCGTAGCCGCTCGGCCGCGAAACGTTGTGCCGCCGCGACCTCGGCCTCGCTGACCGCGACCCCCTCCGCGCCCCGCCGGGCCAGCACTTCGAAGGTCAGCGGCGAGACGCGCGTCGTCTGGAGAGAGTCGCACGCGGTCGGCGGCGGGTTGTCGCCGACCGGCTCGATCCACCCGGCCTCCAGTGAGCGCCGCATATCGTCCCAGCCCTCGGGCTCGACCACCGTGATCCGCGCCTCGGGCAGGGCCAGGGTCAGTCCCGCCGCCAGCCCGCCGCCGCCACAGGGCGATACGACATGGACGGGCGAGGGCAGGCCCAGCGCGGCCATCTGCGCCGCCGCCTCGATGCCCGCCGAGCCCTGTCCCTCGATCACCCAGGGATCGTCGAAGCTGGGCACCAGCGTCGCGCCCCGCGCCTCGGCCAGCCTCCGGGCGATCTTCTCGCGGCTTTCGGTCGCCCGGTCGTAATCGACGATCTCCGCGCCCAGCGCCAACGTGCCTTCGCGCTTCGACGCGGGTGCATCGGCGGGCATCACGATCGTCGCCGCGATCCCCAGCCGCCGCGCGGCCCAGGCGATTCCCTGCGCATGGTTGCCGGACGAGAAGGCGACGACGCCTCGCGCCCGCGAATCCGCGTCCAACGCGGTTAACCGGTGCCATGCGCCGCGCAGCTTGAACGCGCCGACAGGTTGCAAGTTTTCCGCCTTGAAAGCCACCGTCTTCCCTTTGATCAAAAAGGGAAATATTGGTGAAGGGGGCAGGATGCGGGCGATCTTCTCTGCGGCGTCGCGCACCCCTGCTTTTGTCGGTTGTCTTAAGATTGTCACTTTTTATCTCCGACGGGCTTTCTACCGCTTTACATTCGAAAACGCCGACCCTATTTCGCGCCTCCGCTGCCCCATGGGACTTCCAACCGCAAGGCAGCTTTTTGTCACCGTATGCCGTCCGGCAATTGGAGGTCCCTTGAGTTGCACCAGAATCATCGCGCGCTGGGGCTAGCTGCCCACTCGACCGCCGTCCCCTCCAATCTGGAGCGCGGCATCGACATCGCCAAGCGTCGTCCGGCTGATCCGGTCACGCTGCTTCGCCCGCACGCTGCTGCGCGCGCCGCCCGATTCTTCGTCGAGAAGTTTCCGGGCCGCTCGATGTACGCGGTGAAGGCGAATCCGTCTGCGGATCTGATCCAGATCCTGTGGGACAATGGCATCACCCATTTCGACACCGCCTCGATCGCGGAAGTTCGTCTGGTGAAGTCGGTCGCCCCGCAGGCCGTCTGCTGCTTCATGCATCCGGTGAAGTCGGAAGAGGCGATTGCCGAGGCCTATTTCACCCACGGCGTCCGCACCTATTCGCTCGACAGCATGGAAGAGCTGGAGAAGATCGTCCGTGCCACGAACGGCGCGACCGACCTGACCCTGTGCGTCCGGATGCGCGTGTCGTCCGAATACGCCAAGCTCAGCCTGGGGTCGAAGTTCGGCGTCAGCCTGGAGGAGTCGAAGGACCTGCTGATCGCGACCCGTCAGGTCGCCGACGCGCTGGGCATCTGCTTCCATGTCGGCAGCCAGACCATGACCCCCGACGCCTATTCGGCGGCGATGGAGCGGGTGCGCGCGGCGATCGTCGCGGCGGCCGTCACGGTCGACGTGATCGACGTGGGCGGCGGCTTCCCCTCGGCCTATCCGGGCATGACCCCGCCGCCGCTGGAGCGTTTCTTCGAGACGATCCATCGCGCGTTCGAGAGCCTGCCGGTGTCCTACTCGGCCGAACTCTGGGCTGAGCCGGGCCGAGCGCTGTGCGCGGAATACTCGTCGGTCGTGGTGCGCGTCGAGCGTCGCCGGGGCAACGAGCTGTACATCAACGACGGCGCGTACGGCGCGCTGTTCGATGCGGCGCATATCGGGTGGAAATATCCGGTCCAGCTGCTGCGCGAGCCGGATTCCGACGCGCGCGACATGGACTTCAGCTTCTGGGGCCCAACCTGCGACGACCTGGACTTCATGCAGGGTCCGTTCCCGCTGCCTGCGGACACGAACACCGGCGATTATTTTGAGATCGGGATGCTGGGCGCTTACGGCCAGGCCATGCGGACCCAGTTCAACGGCTTCACCTGTCACGAGTTCGTCGTGACCGACGACGAGCCGATGTTCTCGGTCTATCGCGACGAGGTCGAGCAGGCCCGTCCGGCGAACGTCGTCAAGCTGTAACCCGGCGACTTTAGCACCTCCTTTATCCCCTTCCGCTTCGGCGGGAGGGGAATGGGGTGGCATTGCGGTTTCGACCGCGATAAGGCCCCTTCGCATACCGGCACTGCCCCCGCGCAGAGCCGGGCCAGCCGGGTTACCGCGTCCCCAATAACGACGACGGCTTCTCGATGATGATGGAACCATCATGACCGACACGATCAACGACAACCGTAAGGCCGAGCTGCTCTCCAGCGTGGTCGAGCATATCGACATCACTTCGTTCGACGCCCGCCCGATCATCGATTCGATGGGCAAGATGAGCTTCACCAGCCGCGACCTGGCGCGCGCGACCGGCATCTACAACCAGATGCTGGCCGACAAGGACTGCTCGATCTTCCTGGTGATCGCCGGTTCGACCTCGGCGGGCGGCTGCATGGACCTCTATGCCGAGCTGCTGCGCTCGAACATGATCGACGGCATCGTCGCCACCGGCGCGTCGATCGTCGACATGGATTTCTTCGAGGGCCTGGGCCACAAGCATTATCAGGCGCTGGAAATCCCCGACGATAACACGCTGCGTTCGCTGTACATCGACCGCATCTACGACACCTATATCGACGAAGAGCAGCTGCAGGACTGCGACCACACGATCGGCAAGATCGCGGACTCGCTGGAGCCCAAGCCCTATTCGAGCCGCGCCTTCATTCGCGAGATGGGCAAGTATCTGGTCGAGCACGGCAAGAAGGAAAACAGCCTCGTCAAGCTCGCCTATGAGCATGACGTGCCGATCTTCTGCCCGGCGTTCGTTGATTCGTCGGCCGGTTTCGGTCTGGTGAAGCATCAGGTCGAGCGTGCCAAGGAAGGCAAGCCTTACATGGTGCTCGACGCCATTGCCGACTTCCGCGAACTGACCGACATCAAGATCAAGGCGGGCACCACCGGCCTGCTGATGATCGGCGGCGGCGTTCCGAAGAATTTCATTCAGGACACGGTTGTTTGCGCCGAGATCCTGGGCCATGAAGACGTCGAAATGCACAAGTACGCCGTGCAGATCACGGTGGCCGATGTTCGTGACGGTGCCTGCTCGTCCTCGACGCTCAAGGAAGCGGCGAGCTGGGGCAAGGTCGATACCGCGCTCGAACAGATGGTGTTCGCGGAAGCGGGTTCGGTCATGCCGCTGCTCGCGTCGGACGCCTATCATCGCGGTCACTGGCGGGAGCGTGTTAAGCGTCGTTGGGGGGCGATTTTCGACTAATGCTGGAATTTCTTGAACGCGAACAGCTGGCCTATGTGATCATCGGCATCGTTCTGGTTGCCGGGTTGGCGTTCGCGATCCCGTACAGCCGTCGGCGCAAGCGCGAAAAGCTGCGCAGGCGGGGGATCAAGAAATACGGTCATTGAGACGAGATTGAGACAGGGGGGCGGAGGCGAAAGCTTTCCGCCCCTTTTCTTTGCGCCCTTTTCACTTGATCGGCGCGTGTGGCCCCGGCACCCTGACGCCCATATAGCGCTATCAGGCGCGGAGGATGAGGGGATGCCAATGATCGACCGACGCTCTCTGATCGGGGCCATGGCCACCGTGCCGCTGGCCAGCCGCGTGGCGGCCCAGGCGGCTCCCGCCGCACCGGCCATGACGCCCTGGCCCCCCGCCGAGCATTTCCCGCTCTGGCCCGGTCGCCCGCCCGGCGCGCGCGCGACCCTGCCCAAGCCCAATCCGTCGATGAACGGCCCGGCGGGGCGGCAGGAATTGTGGCTGCGCGGTACCGCCAATCCGATCGTCGCCGTCTTCCGCCCCGAACGCCCCGATGGCCGTGCGGTGTTGACCATCCCGGGCGGCGGCTATGGTTTCGTGTCGATCCAGAATGAGGGAATCGACGTCGCCAAGACGCTGAACCCGCACGGCATCACCGTCTTTGCGCTTTCCTATCGCCTGCCTTCGGAAGGGTGGGACGATCAGGCGAATGTGCCGCTTCAGGATGCGCAGCGCGCGATGCGGCTGATCCGCGCCAGTGCCGCGCGCTATGGCATCGACGCGGCCAAGCTGGGCATTGTCGGCTTTTCGGCGGGCGGGCATCTCGCCGCATCGCTGACCGTCGGATATGACGATAAGGTCTATACGCCGGTCGATGCCGCCGATCGACAGTCGGCCAAACCACGCTTTTCGGGCCTCGTCTATCCGGTGGCGAGCCTGTCGACACCGAACACCCATCCGGGGTCGCGCGACAATCTGCTTGGCCCCAATCCCGATCCCGCGACCAAGGCGCGCTACGACACACCGCGCCGGATCAATGCGAGCACGCCGCCGCTGTTCCTGGTCCACGCCGTCGATGACGGCCTGGTTCCGCTCGACCAGTCGATCGACGTGCTGACCCAGGCGCGGGCGGCCAAGGTGCCGGTCGAGGCGCATTTCTTCGAGAAGGGCGGCCATGGCTTCGGCGCGATGAGCGCTCCGGAAGGCGCGCCTGCCCGGCTCTGGCCCAACCTGTTCGACCGCTGGATCGCGCAGACCCTGAAATCCTGAACCGGCGCGGGGTGCGGAGCGAGTGACGCGTGCGCCAAACCCCGCTAAGGACCCCGCCCATGTTGCGCATCGCTCGCTGGGCCCTGAAGGCCGTGCTCGCCTTTGTGATCGTCAGTGTCGTCTGGGTCGGCATCTACCGCTTCGTGCCGCCGCCAATCACCTTCACCATGTTGGGGGACGTGATCGGCGGGCATGGCGTGACCAAGGACTGGATGCCGCTGTCCGAGATGGACCCGGACATGCCGCGCGCCGCGATCGCGGGCGAGGATGCGCGCTTCTGTTCGCATAACGGCTTCGACTTCAAGGCGATGGCGAGCGCGGCCTATCGCAACGCCAAGGGCGGTCGCATCCGCGGCGGCTCGACGATCAGCCAGCAGACCGCGAAGAACGCCTTCCTGTTCCAGAATGGCGGGTACATTCGCAAGGCGTTCGAGGCGTGGTTCACCTTCCTGATCGAGACGCTGTGGGGCAAGCGGCGGATCATGGAAGTGTATCTCAACATCGCCGAGACGGGCATCGGGACGTACGGCGCCAATGCCGGGGCGATGCGCTATTTCGGGCATGACGCCTCGCATCTCTCACCGACCGAGGCCGCACGGATCGCCGCCGTCCTGCCGCTGCCGAAGAAGCGCGCGGCGGTGGCGCCGACTGGGTTCGTGCGCAAGCATGGCAATGTGATCGCGCGCTATGTGGGGGTGGTGCGGCGGCAGGGGCTGGATAGCTGTATTTCATGAGGGTGGGAGTCTCGGTGAGACACCTTTCCCTCCCGCCTGCGGGAGGGGCGTGCTTTAGTCGGATCGGAGACTCAAAAACGCATGCGGTCGTGCGTATCAGATTCCCGGAATACGCCCCTCCCGCAGGCGGGAGGGGATGGGGGAGGGCCGGTCGCCCCACGCCATGACCTGACGGCAAACCGCCCCGCAAAAGCCACGATCCCAAAGCACCCTGGGTCCACCTCTGGGGAAACATATGAATGATCGCAGCGATCGGCCTCCTGATGCTCCTGCAAGCTGCGCCATCGACCCTGTCCTTGCCGCGTATCACTCCGCGAACGGACTGCCTGCCCGATCAGACTGAGGTCGTCGTCTGCGGGCGTCGCAACGCCGAGGAACATTATCGCATACCCGCTTCCGTCCGGGAAAAGGGATTGCAGACGGACGGTGCCGGAGCGGGCCTCAGCGGTACGCAGATCCTGGGAGGCGCGGGCCCTTGCGGGATGTTCGCGGGCCAGAGGCGCTGTTCGCATAGGGAGGCGCGTGAAGCCGGTTATGGCGGCGGACGCGACCCCCTGACCTTTGGGACCAGGATTTTCAAGCGGCTGACCGATCCGGATGCTGAGATCGATCCACCCGCAATGCTACCGGTCGAGCCAAAGCGGCCCGGCCGGTAGCGGATCGCCTTACTTGGCGTCGCCGGAAATCGCGTCGCCCGCCTTCTGGGCGGTGTCGCCGACGCTCTTGGCGGCCGAGGTCACGGCCGCGTCGCGACGGTTTTCCGCGCCACCTCGGCTGAAGAGATAGAAGCCGCCGACCAGCACAGCGATCAGCAGGACGATGGCGATCGCTATGCCGCCGCCGCCACCACTGCGGCGCTCAATCACCGTGGTGTGCGGCTGCTGATTGCCATAAGTCTCGGTAACGCGTTCGTCGGCCATGACATTCCCTCCTATTTTGATGGAGGAAGCAACGCCAAAGCCGACATACCGTTCCCGAAACAAACGAGACCGGATCAGAAGGGCAGCTTGAAGCCCGGCGGCAGCGGCAGGCCGCTGGTCATCTTGGACATTTCGCTGCCCGAGGCGGCATCGGCCTTGGTCCGCGCGTCGTTGATCGCGGCGGCCAGCAGGTCCTCCAGCATGCCCTTTTCCGACGGCTGCATCAGCGAATCGTCGATGGTGATGCCGATGATCCGGCCCTTGGCCGACGCCTTCACCTTGACCAGGCCGCCGCCCGAGACGCCTTCGACCTCGATAGTGTCGAGATTGGCCTGCGCCTTTTCCAGTTCGTTCTGGACGTTCTGGGCCATCGCCAGGATTTCGTCGAGATTCTTCACATCATGCTCCGTTCACACTGCGTTTGCCGGGCCATTCCATCAATTCGGCCTCGGGGAAAGCCTCTCGCGCGGCGCGGACCATGTCCGATTCCCACGCGGCGGTCTTGATCGCTTCCTCGGCGGCGACCTGCTGCTCGTGCAGGGTCGGCTGGCCGGGGACGTCTTCCAGCGTGACGCGCCAGTTCTGGCCCGTCGCCGTCTTCAGCGCTGCGATCAGCTCGCTCAACGTATCGGCCGCGATCGGGCGCGATCCGCTGAACACCATCTCCGGTGGGGCATAACGCACGAGACGCGCGCCGTGGCGCATTCGGGCCGCCAAGGCGAGTTGCCCCATATCGTCCAGCCGGTCGATCATCGCGACGAAGCTGTCGGGCAGCTTGGGCGGTTCGGGCTCGGCGGGCGGAGGGGGCGGGGCGATGGCGACCGGGGCGGCCATGGGGGCCGCCTGATGCGTCACCGCCGGAGCGCTGGGTGCCGACACGCCGCCGTCGCGGATCTGCCGTGCCAGCTCTCCCGGATCGGGCAGGCTAGAGGCATGGATCGCGCGGAGCAGCGCCATTTCCGCCGCCTCGATGGGCAAGGCGGCGCGGGCCACCTCGTCATGGCCTTTCAGGAACAGCTGCCACAACCGGTGCAACGCCGGGAAGCTGAGCGAACCCGCCCATTCCTCGCGCGCGGCGCGCTCCTCCAGCGGCTGGGCCGCGTCGGGCGGCGTGCCGACCTTGGTCAGGGTGATGCCATGCACCGTTTCCAGGAGCGAGCGGAGCACCGATTGCGGATCGACGCCATAATCATATTGCCGCCGCAGCGAGGCCAGCGCCCCCGCGCCATCGCCGTTCAGGATCAGGCCGAGCAGGTCACGCACCGCGCCGCGATCCGACAGGCCCAGCATTTCTCGCACCGCGCCTGCGGTGACGCCACCGCCCTCCAGATCGGCATGGGCGATCGCCTGGTCCAGGATCGACAGGCCGTCGCGTGCCGAACCTTCCGCCGCGCGGGCGACCAGCATCAGCGCCTCGTCCTCGGCGGTGACGCCCTCCTTGACGCAGATATCGGCGAAATGGGCGGCCAGCTTGTCCGCCGTGATCCGCCGCAGGTCGAAACGCTGGCAGCGCGACAGGACGGTGATCGGAACCTTGTTCACTTCCGTGGTGGCGAACAGGAATTTCACATGCGCAGGCGGCTCTTCCAGCGTCTTCAACAGCGCGTTGAAGGCGTTCTTGGAGAGCATGTGCACTTCGTCGACGATGTAGATCTTAAAGCGCGCCGAGACGGCGGCATAGCGCGACGCCTCGATGATCTCACGCACGTCGTCGACGCCGGTATGGCTGGCGGCGTCCATCTCGATCACGTCGATATGGCGGCCTTCCGCGATGGCGCGGCAGGGTTCGCATTGCCCGCACGGACTGATGGTCGGGCCGCCATTGCCGTCGGGACCGACACAGTTCAGCGCCTTGGCGATCAGCCGCGCGGTCGACGTCTTGCCGACCCCGCGCACGCCGGTCATCAGGAACGCATGGGCCAGCCGGTCGCGCTTGATCGCATTGCCCAGCGTCTGGACCATGGCGTCCTGCCCGATCAGCGCCTCGAAGGTCTGCGGCCGGTATTTGCGTGCGAGGACGCGGTAGGCCTCGGCTTTTGCAGGCGTCTGGGAAGGTTGGGGCGGTTCGCCCAGATCGAACGAATCAGCCATGACGGGTCTGGATGGTCGGGGTGAGGGAAATCATCGCCGAGCAACATAGGCGCTCGGGCGCGCGCCGTCAGGTATAATCGTGTGATAGACGACACACATGCGGGCCATGCCAGCTGTGCCTTGGATAGCCGAAAATGTGCGGATGGTGGGAGCCGGAACGACCCGCAGCGAAATCGTTACGGCTGCTTCCGTCAGGACCTGACCGGGTTGGCGACGACTACGTCCGCCCGACTCCCGCCGCGCATATGGCGAAACGGGGCCGGGGGATCAAGTCCTTATCCCACCGGCCCCATCCGTGACGAACTTTTCGTTCAGCGATAGGTGTTGAAGCACTGGCGCTGCGGCCCGTTCCAAGTGCGCACCCAGCGGCAGGTCACACGCGGACGGTCATAGCCATAGGCGTAACGGGGACCGCGCGGACCGCGCCAGCCGGGACCACGATCCCAGCGGGGACCGCCGCGATGCCAGCCGGGACCACGGTCCCAACCCGGACCGCGATGATGCCAACCCGGCCCGCGATCCCAACCCGGACCCCGGCCCCAGCGATCGTGCGGAGCGGCTTCGGCGGGGGCGGCAGCGGCGACACCCGATACAGCGATCAGACCGGCGCCCAAGACAGCAAGAAGTTTCATAACGCTTTACTCCCGGTAATCCCGCCTGTCGGCGAGCATGGGAGAAGAATGGCGAATCGCCGATGATTGATCCCTGAACCCCTTTGTTATCAACGGTTCAGGGAAGCCGGACTGCCATATCGGCCAGCTGTTCGGTCACGACGATCTGGCAGGCGAGGCGGCTGGAGCGGGTGGCGTCGGGAACCAGATCGAGCATGTCTTCCTCTTCCGCCGATGGCGCGGGGAGATGAGCGAGATATTCCGGGGGGATCAGGACATGGCAGGTCGCACAGGCCATCTGCCCGCCGCACGTGCCTTCCATCGGTTGCCCGGCACGCTGCCCGACGCGGAGCAGCGTCTCGCCCGGCTGGGCGTCGGCCAAGCTCGTGCTACCGTCGGGGGCTTGAAAGGTCAGCGTCATCATAGGCCCTGCGCCTTGGTGGCGGCATTGATCCGGTCGATCGCCTGCATCAGTTCCGCCTCGGTGGTGTAGCGGCCGAAGCCGATGCGGATCGAGGATTTGGCTTCACGGTCGCTCAGCCCGAGCGCGGTCAGAACATGGCTGGGCCGCCCCGATCCGCTGGCGCAGGCGCTTCCCGCCGAGAAGGCGATGTCGCGGCAGTCGGACATCAGCCGCGCGACGTCCAGCCCCTCGCGGCGGACATTGAGGTTGCCGTGATAGCGCTGCTCCACCGATCCGTTGATCGACCATCCGCTACCCAGTCTTTCGACGGCGAGCGACCAGAGCCGTTCGACATGCGCGCTATCCTCTTCGGCCCGCACCGCCATCAGTCGCGCCGCCGCCCCGAACCCGGCGCATAGCGCGGGGCTGAGCGTACCCGAACGCCCGCCCTCCTGATCGCCGCCATGCAGCAGCGGGGGCAGGGTGATGCCGTCGCGGATCCACAGCGCGCCCACGCCCTTGGGGCCGTGGATTTTGTGGGCCGAGATGGCGACCAGATCGACCGTATCGGGAATGCCGACCCGGCCATAACCCTGCACGGCATCGCACAGCATCACGGCGCCCGCCCGGTGCGCGGCATCGGCCAGCGCGGCGATGGGCTGGATCGTGCCCACCTCATTGTTGACCAGCATCGCGGCAACCAGGCCCGTGCCTTCTGCGAGAGAATCCGTAGCGGGATGACCTGAGCGGGACTCACCCCTCCCCTTCAAAGGTGGGGCGCTTCCACAAGCGTGCAGCCCGTGGCGAGGCCCCACCCCAACCCCTCCCCTGAAGGGGAGGGGCTTGTCGATGTCGTCAGGGCCTGCCGCGACCAGACCTTCGCCGTCGACCGGCAATAGGGTCAGCGGTCGCCCCGTTGCGGCGGCGGTGTCGAGCACGGCGGCATGTTCGATCGCGGTCGTGACGATCCCGCCGCCGGTGCCCTTGATAGCCCAGTTCAGCGCCTCGGTCGCGCCGCTGGTGAACACCACTCGCCCGCCGGAGGGGAGCAGCGCAGCAATCTGATCGCGGGCCACTTCGACGGCCGCGCGCGCCTGTCGCCCGGCGCGGTGGGGGGAATGGGGGTTGGCGTGGCCCTGCTCCAGCCAGGGGAGCATCGCTTTCAACGCCTCGGGCGCGAGCGGGGTCGTCGCCTGATAATCCAGATAGATCATGCGACCCGCCGCCCCCGCGCGATCGCCCGCCAGGCGGTGACGAAGCGGTCGACATCCTCGCGCGTCGTCGTCCGGCCGAAACTGACCCGCACCACCTCGCGGCCCGCTTCCACGTCCCAGCCAAGCGCGGCCAGCACATGGCTGGGCTTCAGGCTGCCGCTGGCGCAGGCACTGCCCGCCGACACCGAAATCTGCGCAAGGTCGAACTGGATCAACTGCGCGGCGGAGGGCTTGCCGGGCATGCGATAGCTGGCGATGGCCGGGTGGCGGCGGCTTTCATCCGCCACCACCGTCCCGCCCGAGCGGCGGATCGCATCGTCCAGATGCGCGCGAAGCTCTTCATGGTCCGGCTCCGGTTCCGCCAGCGCGGCGGCATAGGCGAGCACGCCCGGCATATTCTCGGTGCCGGGGCGATAGCCGCGCTCCTGCCCGCCGGTGGGCTCCAGCAGTGTGAGATCCCGGACGAGCAGCGCACCGACCCCCGGCGGCCCGCCGCGCTTATGCGCCGACAGGGCGACCAGATCGGCATGCTCGATCACCTCCGGATCGGCGCCCGCGGGCATCTGCGCGGCATCGACCAGCAGGATATGCCCGGCGGCATGGATCGCCTCGGCCAGTTGCGCGATCGGCTGGCGCACGCCCGTTTCGCTGTTCGCCCATTGCACCGTGACGATCGCGCGACCGCCGCTCAGGTCGGGCAGGCGCAACACGCCATCCGGCCCTACCGGCATCACGATGGCGTCGGGTGCCGCGCGCAGCACCGCGTCATGGTCGATGGCCCCGACCAAGCGTCGCTCGGCCATGGCGCGGGACAGTGCGATCGCCAGCGATTCGCTGGCCCCACTGGTGAACAGGATCTCATGGTCCCAGCCGAGCGACCGGGCGACGGCGGCGCGGGCATCCTCCAGCGCGCGCCTGGCGGCGCGTCCCTCGGCATGCGGGGAGGAGGGGTTGGCCCAGATCGCGCAACCCTGGGTCAGTGCCGCGCGTGCCGCCTCGGTCATCGGGGTCGTGGCGGCGTGGTCCAGATAGAGGCGTTGCATAAGCGGGGGCAGGGCTTGTTCCGTCGCTGAAATGATCGAACAATTGCGAAAATGGCGTGTCGGCCTATATAGCGCAACGTTCCCGGCGCTCCACCAGCGCGATCCAGATCGGCGAGTTTTGATGCCTGAAGTCATTTTTCCTGGCCCCGAAGGCCGCCTCGAAGGCCGTTTCGCTCCCGCTCCGCGTCCGCGCGCGCCCGTCGCCATGATCCTGCACCCGCACCCGAATGCGGGCGGCACGATGAACAACCGGATCGTGCAGGAACTCTACAAGACCTTCCAGCGGCGGGGCTTTGCCACGTTGCGCTTCAACTTCCGCGGCGTGGGCAAGAGCCAGGGCGTGTTCGACAACGGCATCGGTGAGCTGTCCGACGCCGCCTCGGCGCTGGACTGGGTGCAGAGCTTCCACCCCGAAGCCTCGACCACCTGGATCGCGGGCGTCAGCTTCGGCGCGTGGATCGGGATGCAGCTGCTGATGCGCCGCCCGGAAATTCGCGGCTTCATCTCGGTTGCGCCGCCCGCCAACATGTACGACTTCACCTTCCTGGCGCCGTGCCCCTCCTCGGGCATCATCATCCAGGGCGAGGCCGACGAGGTCGCGACCCCGGCGGCGACCCAGAAGCTGGTCGACAAGCTGCGCACCCAGAAGCACATCACCATCCATCACGACACCATCCCCAAGGCCAACCACTTCTTCGAGCACGAAATGCCCGAGCTGATGGGATCGGTGGACCGGTATCTGGATATGCGCCTGGACCCGAATTCGCCGATCCGGTGAGTATGCGGGAATACGGAATGGAAAAGGGCCTCGGCGAAAGCCGGGGCCTTTTTTGTATAGGGCGTTCAGTCGGCCAGTGCCATATCGATAGCCGCCTGGGCATGTAGGGCGGTCGTATCAAAAATCGGCACCGAGCTGTCGTCGGGACCGATGAGCAGCATGATCTCGGTGCATCCCAGGATGATTGCTTCGGCACCCTCTTCGACCAGGCGCCGAATGATAGCGCGATAGGCGTCGCGGGATGACGCCAGCACCTGGCCCGCGACCAACTCGTCATAGATCACCTGATGCACCGTCGCACGGTCGACGGCATCGGGAATCACGACGTTCAGCCCATGGCGATCCGCCAGTCGCCCCTTGTAGAAATCCTGTTCCATCGTGAAGGCCGTGCCCAGCAGCCCCACCGTGCGCAGGCCCGCAGCCTTTATCCGTTCTGCCGTCGGATCGGCGATGTGCAGCAATGGGATGCCTGTCGCTGCCTCGACGGCAGGGGCCGTTCGATGCATGGTATTGGTGCAGATCACCAAGAAATCCGCGCCCGCAGCCTCCAGTCTTTGCGCAGCGTCGGTCATGCGAGCGGTCAGGCTGGCCCAGTCGCCCTTGTGCTGAAGCGCTTCGATGTCGGCGAAGTTGAAGGACCAGAGCAGGCACGAGGCCGATGCCGTGGGACCCAGCCGTTCGCGAACCCCCTGATTGATGAGGCGATAATATTCGGCTGAGCTTTCCCAGCTCATCCCGCCTATCAGTCCTATCGTCCGCATCTGTTGACCCCATGGCTGTCATGGGCAGGATAGGGGGATGGACCGAACTCACAAGGCGGAACGGACGATCAGGTTCGCCGCCGCCACGCCCGTCGCATAAGCCCCATGCGCAGTTGAGAAATCCTCGCGCGAGCAGGCCTCGCCCGCGAAGAGGATTCGATTTTCGACGGGCTCGGTCAGCGTCTGCCGCGCTCCGGCATGACCGACCCTCGCGTGACTGTAGCTGCCGCCGATCAGCGGCACATGCCGCCAGCGCGTCGCGTCCAGTGGCGTGAAGCGTCGCCGCCAGTCGCTGCCCAACAGCGCCACCAGTTCGTCGATGGCGAAGGCCGCCGCCGCGCCGTCTTCCTCCAGCGCCTCGGCGCAGGGGCCGCCGAAGAAACTCTCGACGATTGGCCAGCCAAAGGGGGAGAGGCGGTGGCTGGCAGTGCAGCTGTCGTGCGGGTTGCCGGTCATATGCTGATGGGCGGGCCAGGGCACCGGTCCCTCGACCAATAGGAAGACCTTGTCGGCGATACCAAGCGGTAGCGCGGCGGCGGCATCCGTTTTGGCGGGGAGCGGGGGATCGAAGATCAGCTTGCCCGCCGCCAACACACTCGTAGGTACGGCGATGACGACATGGTCGCACTCGATCGTGCCGTCCGACGTGTCGATGCGAAGGACGCCCCCGCGATGATCGATCCGGTTCGCCGTTATGCCGGTGCGCACGACCAGTCCGGCGGCATGATTCACGATGACCGTGCCATAACCCTCGACCACGGCCCAATTGTCGTCGGTCGCGGTCTGTTCGTAAGCGGCCCAGTCATGCAGCGACACTTGGTCGAGCGCTGCACCGTTTACATAGCCGGAAACCGCCTCGATCATCGGTCGCCAGTGATTGTTCGCCTCCACGAAATCGGAGAGCGGCCGGTCGGGGCCGTCAACTGCCGCCAGTGCCGCCGTCTCGAACCCGGCGAAGGCGGCATCGGCGGCTTCTTGATCTTCCGGTGGAAAGCCGAGATCGCGCCATTGGCCGTCCCAATTGGGTCGGCGGCGATCGATGGTAAAGCCCGCTTGCTCGCCGATGCGGGTCCAGGGGTTGCGCTTTGCCGAGTGGAGCCACCCGCAGCCATGGTCGACGACATGGCCAGTCGGCAAACGCACACTATGCGCCCGTCCACCCAGCCGGTCCGCCGCTTCGATCAGCAGGACCTCTCGCCCCGCGTCATGCAGCGTGCGCGCCGCCGCGATCCCGGCCGCGCCGCCGCCGATGACGACGGTGCGGCCGGTCATGCTCAGGCGGCCGCCAACAGCCGCTTTTCACCGGCGATGCGCATCATCGCCTTTTGCAGCTTCTCGAACGCGCGCACCTCGATCTGGCGGACGCGCTCGCGGCTCACGCCGTAGACCTGGCTCAGCTCTTCCAGCGTCTTGGGATCGTCGGTCAGGCGACGCTCGGTCAGGATGTGCTTTTCGCGGTCGTTCAGGTCGTCCATCGCGCTGACCAGCATGTCGTGGCGGACATCCGCCTCCTGCTGCTCGGCGACGACCGAGTCCTGGAGCGGCGCATCGTCGGCCAGCCAGTCCTGCCACTGGCCCTCGCCATCCTCACGCATCGAGACGTTGAGCGACGTGTCGCCCCCCATCGCCATGCGGCGGTTCATGCTGATGACCTCGTCCTCGTTGACACCCAGATCGGTGGCGATCTTGGTCACGTCCTCGGGCCGCAGGTCGCCGTCCTCGAACGCGTCGAGCTTCGACTTCATCCGGCGCAGGTTGAAGAACAGCTTCTTCTGGGCCGCGGTGGTGCCCATCTTCACGAGGCTCCACGAGCGCAGGATATATTCCTGGATCGAGGCGCGGATCCACCACATCGCATAGGTCGCCAGGCGGAAACCACGATCCGGCTCGAATTTCTTCACGCCCTGCATCAGGCCGATATTGCCCTCCGAGATCAGCTCGGAGGTGGGCAGGCCATAGCCGCGATAACCCATCGCGATCTTCGCCACGAGACGCAGGTGCGAGGTGACGAGCTGGGCCGCCGCCTCGGGGTCGCCATGCTCCTGAAAGCGCTTGGCGAGCATATATTCCTGCTCCGGGGCAAGGATCGGGAATTTCTTGATCTCGGCGAGATAGCGGTTGAGCGACTGCTCCCCGCCCAGTGCAGGAATCGTCGCCGGGACGTTGCTGCCTTTTGCCATGATCCTTATCTCCCTTTCTGGAGCGTCATTCCGTCCGGCCCATCAGGGGCACGAGGCGGTCTTCTGCTATACGTGAAGCCGACTGAACAGTTCCTGCATGTCGGGCGGCATAGGGCTCTCAAACGCCAAAGCGTTGCCGCTTATGGGATGAATAAAGCCCAGATGCGCCGCGTGCAGGGCTTGGCGCCGGAATTCGAGTTCATCGAGCAGGGCTTTTTGAGCACCCTTTGTTCTACCATAAACTGGGTCGCCCAGCAAGGCGTGACCCAGCGATTGCATATGCACGCGCACCTGATGCGTGCGCCCCGTCTCCAGACGGCATTCGACCAGGGCGGCGTTGTTCAGCTTTTCGATGGTGCGGTAGTGCGTCACGGCACGCTTACCGCCCTGCACGATCGCCACCTTCTTGCGGTTCTGCGGGCTGCGCGCGAGGGGCGCGTCGACCGTGCCGTCGGCGGGGCGGGGGATGCCGCCCGTGATCGCGCGGTAGCGGCGGTCGATCGAATGCGCCGCGAACTGCTTGGCCAGCCCCTCATGCGTGCGGTCGGTCTTCGCCGCGACCATCAGGCCCGACGTGTCCTTGTCGATCCGGTGGACGATGCCCGGCCGCGCGACGCCGCCGATGCCCGACAGCGATCCGCCGCAATGATGGAGCAGCGCGTTGACCAGCGTGCCGTCGAAATTCCCGGCCGCCGGATGCACGACCAGCCCGGCGGGCTTGTCGAGCACGATCAGATGCTCGTCCTCATAGGCGATGACGAGCGGGATATCCTGCGGCTCGTTATGCGCGGGCAGGGGGGCAGGCACGGCCACCTGGAACAGATCGCCGCCAGCCGCCCGCTTGGCGGGGTCGCGGGCCATCACGCCGTCGCGCGTCACCGCGCCGCTGGCGATCAACACCTTCAGCCGTTCGCGCGACAGAGTCGGCACCGCATCGGCCAGCGCGCGGTCCAACCGCCAGCCATCCGCTGTGGGCGCGATCCGCGCATCGATGATGGAAACCCCCCGGTCCATAGCTTAGGTAATTGGGCATGACCGTAACGATTTCAAGCGATGCGCTGGACCTGATTTGCAAAAGCGCGGCCGCTTCACCCGATTATGAGGTGTGCGGATTGTTGCTGGGCAAGGGCGATCACGTTGCGAAAGCGGTCCCCTGCGCCAATGTCGCAACCGAACTGAGCCATCGTTTCGAGATCGATCCCGCCGCGCTGATCGCCGCGCACCGCGCCGCGCGGAATGGCGGTCCGGCGGTGATCGGCCATTATCATTCGCACCCCACGGGGCTTGCCGAGCCCTCGCCGCGCGACGCCGCCGACGCCGCGCCCGACGGCAATATCTGGCTGATCGCCGGGGGTGGAGCGGTCACCGCCTGGCGCGCGGTGGCGGCGGGTGAGCGTCATGGGCGCTTCGATCCGCTTAGCCTTGCTTGCACAGAAGGCACGCCCGCGTCAGAAAGGGCTAGTTTGTCGAGGGATTTTTCATGACCATCAGCCCGGTGGATTTCGCGAGCCTGTTGTGTTCGCGATTGTGCCACGATCTCCTGTCGCCGGTGGGGGCGCTTAATAACGGGCTGGAGCTGCTGGCCGACGAAACCGACCCGGCGATGCGTGAGCGGTGCATGGAATTGCTGGCGGACAGCGCGCGCGCCTCGGCCAACAAGCTGAAATTCTTCCGCCTGGCGTTCGGGGCTGGCGGCGGCTTTGCCGACCGGGTGGACATGAGCGAGGCGAAGGCCGCGATCGAGGGGCTGCTCGTCGACAATCGCCGCACCACGCTGGGCTGGCTGGTCGAATCGCCTGCGCTGCCCAAGCCCGCGGTGCGCATCCTGATGAACGTGGCGCTGATAGCGACCGAGGCGTTGGCGCGCGGCGGCACGATCGACATCGGTGCCGAGGCGGGCCGGGAGGCGATCGAGATCGCGATCCGGATCGAGGGGCCGCGCATCCTGCTCGATCCCGAAATCCGCCGCACCCTGATGGAGGGGCAAGGCACCGAGCCGCTGGCGTCGCGGACCGCGCCCGCCTTCCTGATCCACACCCTGACCACCGAGCTGGGCGGCATGACGCTGGTGACGGAGCCCGCGCCCAACACCATGATCCTGGGCGCGGCGATCCGCGCGGGGTAAACACCCTTTTAATCTTGTGGCGGCAAGAGGGAGCGGACTTCAGCGGGGAAGCTGGGGGCTCCCTCGGGGATTTATGGACGACCTGCTACAGGAATTCATTGCCGAGACACGCGAAACGCTGGAGGCTTTGTCCAGCGAGATCGTCGCGTGGGAAGCGGCGCCCGGCGACCGTGCGCGGCTGGATGCGATTTTTCGCTTCGTTCACACCGTCAAGGGAAGCTGCGGCTTTTTGGACCTGCCGCGCCTCGCCAAGCTGAGCCACGCGGCCGAGGATGTGCTGGCTGCCGCGCGCGACGGCAAGCGGATGCCCGACACCGCGCTCGTCGATGCGGTGCTGGCCATCGTCGACCGGATCGGCGCGGTGGTCGAGGGGATTGCGGCCGACGTCGTGGTCGATGATTCGGATGACGACGCGCTGATCGCCGCGCTGACCCGTGTGGAAGAGGTGGCCGTCCCCGCTCCGGCGGCCCGCGTCGCGGTCGCCCCTCGCGCCGCGCCGCGCAGTATCCGGCTGAACGTCGATCTGCTCGACCGGATGATGAGCGGCATGTCCGACATGGTGCTGGCCCGCAACGAGCTGGCCCGGCGGCTGCGCGACGATGTGCTCGACCCGCGTGTCGAGGCCGCGCTCGACCAGCTGTCGCTGACGGTTGCCGATATGCGCGACACGGTGACGCGGACGCGGATGCAGAAGATCGACGGGCTGTTCTCCGCGCTGCCCCGCATGGTTCGCGACACGGCGGCCGAACTGGGCAAGGCGGTCAGCCTGCGTATCGAGGGATCGGACGTCGACCTCGACCGCGAGATGATCGAGATGATGCGCGACCCGCTGGTCCACATCATCCGCAACGCGATCGACCATGGCATCGAATCACCCGCCCGGCGCCGCAGCCTGGGCAAGCCGCCGACCGGGCAGATCTGCGTCACCGCGCGCCAGTCGGGCAACCAGATCCTGATCGAGATCGAGGATGACGGCGCGGGCATCGATGTCGCACGCATCGCCGCCAAGGCGATCGAGAACGACGTCCGCTCCGTCGCCGAAGTCGCCGGCATGAGCCCCGCCGAAAAGTTGAAGCTGGTGTTCGAGCCCGGCCTGTCGAGCCGTGACACGGTGTCGGCGGTGTCGGGACGCGGCGTCGGCATGGACGTGGTGCGCGCCAATATCGAGCATGTCGGTGGCCGCATCGCACTGGACAACCGGCCGGGCCGGGGCCTTGTCATTACCATCCAGGTTCCGCTGACCCTGTCGATCATGTCGACCTTGATCGTTGCGGTCGCCGATCAGCGTTTCGCCATCGCCCGCCAGGCGATCGAAGAGATCGTCAAGGTGCGCGGCGAACAGGTGCGCATCGATCCGGTCGGTGACATCCGGGTCGCGACCGTTCGCGGCCGTCGCTTGCCGATGCTGCCGCTCGGGTCGTTCCTGGAGATCGGGCAGGGCGATCCGTCGACGCTGGTGATCGTATCCACGCGGGACGGGGATTACGCTCTGGGGGTCGACGATGTACTCGACACCGAGGAAGTGGTGGTCAAGCCCGCCGCACCGGCGGTGATGGGTTCCGGCCTCTATGCCGGACAGACGCTGCCCGACAGCGGCCTGCCGATGCTGCTGCTTGACAGCGGCGGCCTGGCGCAGGCGGCCGGGCTTCGCTTCCAGCGTGATATCATCGCCGCCGATGAAACTGCCGCACAGGAAACCGCCAATCCCGCGCTGTTGTTCGACGATCTGGACGGCGCGCGCCGCGCCATCCCTCTGGGCGCGATCGACCGCGTCGAAAAGGCGACGGCCGAGGCCGTCCACCGCTCGGGCGGTCGCACGCGTCTGATCGTCGACGGCGCGACCATGCCGCTTCATCATGTCGAGTCGGCCGCGCTCGATGACGCGCTGGCGCATGGCGAGGTCGAGGTGCTGCGCCTGACCGATGGCGAGACCGAATGCGCCTATGCGATCGGCGGCGCGCTGGAGATCATCCATCTGCCCGCCGAGATCGCGCCCGCCACCAGCGGCCCGGTGCTGGGCATCGCCGTATGGGAAGGCCGCGCGCTGGAGATCCTCGACCCGCTGGTCTTCTTCCTCGACTCCGGCGTCGCGGATACCGGCCCGGTCGCGCCGCTCTGTCTGCTCGACGGTGCGGGCGCGGCGTGGATGGACCGGTTCCTGCGCCCCGTGCTGGAGGCGCACGGCTATCGCTGCACCCTCAGCCCGGATGGCGAGGAGGCCCCGTCCGTCCGCCTGATGATGGAGGAGGATGCCGTCGCCGCCGTGCCGTCGGGGGCGCCCGTGGTGCGCCTGCGCCGCGACCGGGAGGGGTTGGCCGATCCCGACAGCATCTATCGTTATGACCGCTCCGCCCTGATCGCGGCGCTGGCGGGTCATGCACGTCGGGGAGGCCGCTGATGCCGTTGTTCCTGATCGCCTGTATCGCCGGGCAGGGCGTGGTCTTCGACGCCGACCAGGTCGATTCGGTCGTCGATATCGGCGAGGTCGTGGCCGTGCCGCGCGCCGAGCCGTCGGTGCGCGGGCTGACCGCGCTGCGCAGCCGGGTCATCACCGTCGTCGATACCCGCCGGGCGCTGGGGCTGGAGCCGACCGCTTCGCATGTCCGCCGCGCCGTCATCACCCGGCAGGACGGGCATTATTATGCCATGCTGGTCGACGCGCTGGAGGATATCGAGACGTTCGACATGCGCCCGATGCCGCATGTCGCGCCCAAGGACGGGCGCTGGTCCCGCGCCGCCAACGGCATGGTGTTTCGCAACGGAGAGCCTCTGCTGGTCCTCGACCTGGCGAAGCTCGTGCCGCAGCCGGTCGCGCTGGTCGCCTGACCAGTTAACCCGGCCGTTACTTATCGGGGCTATTTCGGACGTCAGGTCCCGCTGGGATCCGGGTAGGAATAGGGCGTACCGAATGAAAACCTGTCTCGTCGTCGATGACTCCAAGGTGATCCGCAAGGTGGCGCGCCACATATTGGAAACGCTAGACCTGCAGGTTCGCGAGGCGGGGGACGGCCGCGAGGCGCTGGAGGCGTGTCTGGAGGAGGTTCCCGATGTCATCCTGCTCGACTGGAACATGCCGGTGATGAGCGGCATGGATTTCCTGCGGGCGCTGCGCGACGCCAATCTGGCGCGGCGGCCACGGATCGTCTTCTGCACCACCGAAAACGGCATGGCCCATATCCGCGCGGCGATCGATGCCGGGGCCGACGAATATATCATGAAGCCGTTCGACCGCGACACGCTGGAAAGCAAGCTCCAGCTCGTCGGCATGATCTGATCCGGCAGGACCTGCGCCTGGGACCGCGCCATGAGCTCCAATCCCTTGACTGCCCTTCAGGCCTCGCCGTCCACCCATGGGCAGGATGGGCCGACGCGGGTGCTGATCGTCGACGATTCGGCGGTCGCCCGGGCGTTGATCGCGCGCCAGATCGAGCCGCATGAGCGGTTTCGTGTGATCGGCGCCGTCACCCATGTCGAGGCGGCCCTTACCTTTCTGAACGACCATGCGGCCGATATCATCCTGCTCGACGTCGAGATGCCGGGGGTCGACGGTATCACCGCGCTGCCCCGACTGATCACGGCGGGGCGCGGCGCCCGCGTCATCATCGTCTCGGCGTCGACTCCGGCGGGGGGCGCGGCGGCGGTGCAGGCGCTGGCGCACGGCGCGGCCGATACGCTCGACAAGCCCCGGCCGCAGGGACTGGCCGAGTTCGGCGACATCCTGTTGCAGAAGCTCGACGGGCTTGCCCAATCGATGGACCGCCCCGTGCAAGCCGCCCCCGCGCCGGTTTCGCCGCTGGGCAGCCGGACGCGCCCGGCCGTCCAGCGTTCCTTGCCCGACATTATCGGCATCGGTGCCTCGACCGGCGGTATCCATGCGCTCGCCAAGCTGCTGGCGCCCATTCCGGCAACGATGACGGTGCCGATCGTGGTGACGCAGCATCTGCCCGCCACCTTCATCCCCTTTTTTGCGGCGCAGCTGACCGCCGTCGCGCACCGTCCGTGCATCATGGCGCAGGACCGGATGCGCGTGCGGCCCGGCGAAATCCTCGTCGCTCCCGGCGATGCACACGTCACCTTCGTCCGGCTGACCGATGGCAGCGCGGCGATTCGGCTGAAGCATGAGCGCGCACGCAGCGGCTGCCTGCCTTCGGTCGATCCGATGTTCGCCTCGATGGCCGAGCTATGGGGCGAGCGGGCCTGGGGTATCGTGCTGACGGGCATGGGGCGTGACGGACTGGAGGGAGCCAGGATGTTGAAGGCCGCAGGGGGGACTATCGTTGCACAGGATCGGGACAGCGCCGTCGTCTGGGGCATGCCCGGCGCGATCGTCACCGACGGTCTGGCCGATCTGGTGATGACCCCGGACGCGGTCGGCGCGATGATCGCGGCGGGAGGATCCTGCTGATGGTCCTGGCCTCAAGCTGGACGCCTGCGCCCCCCGTCCGACCCGGGAGCATGGCGATGGCGCAGTCCCCCATGTCGGGCCAGTCGCTCGCCGTCCTCAGTGCGCTGCTGGAGGCCCGGACCGGCCAGCAGATCGCCAGCCATCGGTCGACCCGTGTCGACACGGTACTCCTGCCCCTGATGCGCGAACGGCGCATGGAAACGCTGGACCAGCTGGTCTGTGCCGTCCTCGACGGGCGCGATCCCCAGCTGGCGGGCCGCGTGATCGACGCGCTGGTAAATGGCGAAACCTCGTTCTTCCGCGATCCGCATGTCTTCGAGCATATCCTCGAAACGGTCGCCGAGGTGGAGCGCGACGGGCGCCGCGCCCGCATCTGGAGCGCGGGCTGCTCGACCGGGCAGGAGCCCTTGTCGCTGGCGATGATGTTCGCCGAGCGGCAACAGGCGCACGGCACGCCGGTGCCCGAGATCATCGCGACCGACGTATCCGAAGCCGCCATCGCCCGCGCGCGCAGCGGCTGCTACACCCAGTTCGAGGTGCAGCGCGGCCTGCCCATCCGCCAGATGGTCCGCTGGTTCGACGGGCGTCCGAACAACGAATGGGTGGTACGGCCGGAGCTGCTGCGCCACATCTCGTTCCGCCAGATGAACCTGACGGTCGATCCGGCGCCCTGCGGATCGTTCGACCTGGTGCTGTGCCGCAACGTCATGCTCTATTTCGCGGCCGAGCCGAAGAAGCGCGCCTTTCGCACCATCGCATCGGCGATGCGGCCCACCGGCCTGCTGGTCCTGGGCGCTGGTGAAACGGTGATCGGCCAGACCGACCTGTTCCAGCTCGCCTCGGTCGGGCGCGGTGTCTACCAGAAAAGCGACGTAACGGATCCGCCGATCGGTGCATGAAGCCATATCCTTGAGCGAGGCTTGCCGCTAACAGGGGCGGACGAACCGGGGTCGTTCAGGAGGTTGCATGACGATCGTCGACACGCCGTCACCCAATTTCGACGCGCGTAGCCTGCCGATCAGCATGATCGTATTGCACTATACGGGGATGCAGGATGCGGAGTCGGCCATCGCCCGACTGCGCGATCCGGAGGCCAAGGTATCATGCCATTATCTCGTCGCTGAGGACGGCACCGTGCTGCGCATGGTCGACGAGGCGGAGCGGGCCTGGCATGCGGGCCGCTCGCACTGGCGGTCGATCGAGGATGTGAATTCCGCGAGCATCGGGATCGAGATCGTCAATCCCGGCCATGACTGGGGCTATCGCCCGTTCCCCGATGAACAGATCGCGGCGGTGATGGAACTGGTCGCCGATATCCAGAAGCGGCACGGCATCACGCGCGGCAACATCGTCGGCCATTCCGACATCGCGCCCGCCCGCAAGCGCGATCCGGGCGAGCTGTTCCCCTGGGGGACGCTGGCGCGGCGGCGTCTGGCGCTGCCGCGCCCGACCAAGAACCTGATGGACCCGATGTGGACCGAGGCGGGCTTCTGTCTGGCACTGGAGCGGTTCGGCTATGACGTGACCGACCGGATGGCGGCGATCATGGCGTTCCAGCGGCGGTTCCGGCCCGAGTTGATCGATGGCGAGATCGATGCGGAATGCCGGATGATCCTGCTGGCGCTGCTGCTGCCGCGTCCGCAGGGGGATGATTGAGGGGGGGCGTGGGCTTCGACTTCGCTCAGCCCGAACGGGGCGGGGAAATGGGGCTGATCCCCAACCTCCGTTCCGCCTGAGCGAAGTCGAAGGCCACGCCGCGACCTTAACCACAAACCCCTTGCCCTCCCGCCCATTCCCGCTACACGCACCCCCAGTCAGAGGGCCGGGCGGCCGCGGCCTCGGGTAACCGGGGGCGAGGAAAGTCCGGGCTCCACGGAATAACGGTGCCGGGTAACGCCCGGCGGGGGCGACCCCAGGGACAGTGCCACAGAGAGCAGACGGCCACGGCTTCGGCCAGGTCAGGGTGAAAGGGTGCGGTAAAAGCGCACCGCGGGTCCGGTAACGGAAACGGCATGGCAAACCCCACCGGGAGCAAGACCGAATAGGGATGGCATGGCGCCGCAAGGCGTCGGGGCGCGTTCCCGCCCGCTATCCGGGTTGGTTGCTTGAGGCGATGTGCAAGCATCGTCCTAGAAGAATGGTCGCCCATCCGGCTTCGGCCGGTGGACAGAACCCGGCTTACAGGCCCTCTGGCTTTCGCCCGCGAATTCGGGCAGCGTCCCGCGAAACTCGGCTTGGGAGGGCGCGGGGACATGAAGACTAGCACGAATTTCGTAACGGCCACGTTGGCGGGACTGATCGTCGCGACGGGCGCCGCGGCCATGGCGCAGCAGGCGGCTCCGGCTCCGGCCCAGACCATGCAACAGCAATATGACGCCGCGACCGCCCTGGACGCGGGTCAGGACCCGGCGGCGGCGCTGGCCGCCTGGAACCGCATCGTCGCGCAGGTCAAGCCGGGCAGCCGGACCTGGGCGATCGCGATGATCCGCAAGGGCGGCGCGCAATTCCGGCTGGGGCAGATCGACGACGCGGCGGCGGCGATTCGCGCCGGTCTGGCCGTGCTGCCCGCCAAGGACCCCTCGCTGGCCGAGGACCGGTTCGCCGCACACATGAAGCTGGGCGGCATCGCGACCGCATCGCTCGACTATGCCGATGCCACGGCCGAGTATCGCAAGGCGGCGGCGGAGTCCCCCGACGATATCGGGCGGATGGCCGCGCTGCTGGCGACCGTACGCACCCAGACCTTCACCGATCCGGGCGAGGCCCAGGCCACGCTTGCCCAGGCCGATGCGCTGGCGCCGAAGCTCACGCTCAGCAAGGGCGACCAGGCCGCGCTGGAGCAGGCACGTCTGCGTCTGGCGATGAATACCGGGCGGCTGGACGAAGCCAACAGGATGGCGCCCAGGATCGTGACGCTGCTGGGTGGCATGACGCTGAACAAGGTCGACCTCCGCGACGTCGCCGCCCGTTCGGATGCTGCCATCGCCGCGCTGCTGACCCATCACGAGGACAGCGCCCGCGAATATATGGCCTATACGGGCGCGGGTCGCTCGACCAAGGGCAGCTTCAGGGCCGCCAGCATGATGGCCCCGCCCGAATGCGGTGGCGAGACCGACCTGAAGCCCGAAGACGTCGCCGTGATCCAGTTCAGCGTCGGTGACGACGGAACGGTGTTCGGCGTCGAGCCCATCTATTCCTCCGGCGGCGGTGCCGAGGGGCTGGCCTTTGCCCGTGCGGTACGCGACTGGGTGTGGTCGCCCGAGGAGTTGAAGGAATTGCCGCCCTTCTTCCGGTACAATGTCCGGTTGGAAATGCGCTGTTCGACTGCCTATAGCCGTCCCGCGATCGGCGATGCGGTCAATGCCAGCTTTGCCGAATGGCTGGAGAAGAAGGGCGTGGCGGCCCCGGCAAAGTCCGGTGCGGTCGGTGCCGATGCGCTGACCCGACAGCGCGCCGTGCTCGCCGCGGCCGAGGCCAAGGGGCAGGCGCCCGCCATCCTGGCCGCCGCCGCGCAGATGCTCGAAAATCCGACCCTGGGCAGCGATGACCGCGCCGCCCTGATCGCGAAGGCCCAGCCGCTGGCCGCCGCATCGGACATGCCCGCCATCGCGCAACTGGTCTTTGCCATTCCGGCGCAGGAGGGGCGCAACCGCGACTGGCGCGGGGCAGGGCGTTATGCCGCCGTCATGAGCCCGCTGCTCGCGCAAAAGCCCTTTGCCGACGACCCGCAGGCACGCGCCGCGCTGCGTCTGTGGATCGCGGACCGGACCGGCGAGAAATATGCGGGGCCCTATCTGCAACAGGTCGCCGACGACAAGGGCCTGGACCCGCGCGATCCGCTGCGCGTGGGTGCGCTGATCCGGCTGGCCTCGGCGGCCAAGCGGCAGGGCGACCTGGCCCTGGCGCGCCAGACCTTCGAAAAGAGCGGGCTGGCCGCCTCGCAATGCGCGACGCTGGATGCGATGCCCAAGGTCGTGACCTACCCCGGCAGCAGCGCCTTCCCGCAAGAGGCGCAGCGCTGGGGGTTCGAGGGCTGGGTGCGCAACCAGTTCGATATCAGCGCCGATGGCCGGGTCGCCAATGCCCGGACGCTGGTCAGCTATCCGCCCTTCATCTTCTCGCAGGCGGCCGAGAAGGCCTTCACGACGATGCGTTATGAAAAGACCTATCGCCCCGATGGCGGACTGGGCTGCGGCGCCAGCGTGAGCGGCATCCGGTTCCAGGTGCCGAAGTGATTGGTTCAGCTAGGCTGTTATCGATCGTAATTTCTTCATCCCTCTCCCCTGGACAGGGGAGAGGGTTAGCGGAGCTTGCCAGCCCTGCTGGCTAGCGCAGCTTGGGTGAGGGGTCGAGCGAGCCTTCGGCTCGCGCGCTCTTCGAGCGCTCACCCCTCACCCAGCTCCGACTAAGCCTTTGCTCTCGCAAAGGCCAAGTCTGCGCAACCCTCTCCCCTCTGTGAGGGGCGAGGGGGCATCGAGATGAACATTGATTGGACCCTACACCAATACCTTGTCGGGCCGCGCCAGTGCGTCGAGATCGGTGTCCGCATCGATCTCCAGCAGGGTTTTGATATGCCCGTCGCGCATGTCATAGACCCAGCCGTGAAGCCATAGCTCGCGCTTCTCGGCAAACGCCTTCTGGATCGTGTCGAGCCGGGCGAGGTGGCGCAGCTGCTCCATCACGTTCACCTCGACCAACCGGTTGACCTTCGACGCCTGGTCCGGCTGGGCGTCGATCTCGTCCCGGTGGCGGTGCAGCACGTCGCGGGCATTGCCCAGCCACTGGTCGACCGGCCCCTGCGTGCCGCCCTCCAGCGTCGCCAGCACGCCGCCGCAGCCATGATGGCCGCACAGGATGACGTGGCGGACCTTCAGCACGTCGACCGCATATTGCACGACCGACAACAGGTTCAGGTCATCGTCATGGACGAGATTGGCGATGTTGCGGTGCAGAAACATGCCGCCCGGCGGCGTCATGGTCATCTGCTCGGGCGTCACTCGGCTGTCGGAACAGCCGATCCACAGAAAGTCGGGCTTCTGACCCACCGTCTGCCGCTGAAAGAAGTCGGTCTTCTCCTCGAGGAGTTCGGTGGCCCATGCCATATTGGCGAGCAGGAGCTGCTTATATTCCCTCATGCGTAGCGCACTCCCGTCGATGGGGCATTGATGAGCGGGGCGGTCCGCTCGGCGATGTCGCCGCGCACGATCACGCTGATGCCCCGGAAGTCGGCGCCCTTGATGAAGGCGTTGATGATGTCGACATTGTCCAGGTCGACATAGGAGGTCGAGGACAGGTCGATCAGCAGATTGGCACCGTCCGGCACCTTGGCGAGCGACTTCTGCAATTCGTACTTGTGGATGAAGTACAGGTTGCGCCGCGCCCGGATCAGGCAGTCGCCATCGTCATAGGCATAGGTCAGCGCGGGGCGGAAATTGCGCGCCACGACGAAGACGAAGCCGACGACCAGCCCGACCAGGATGCCGATCAGCAGGTCGGTGCGCAGGATCGCCAGGATGGTGACGATGAAGGGGATGAACTGGCTCCACCCCTGCTTGTACCGCTCGGTGAACAGCTTGGGCTTGCACAGCTTGTAGCCGGTGGCGATCAGCACGGCCGCCAGCGCGGCCAGCGGAATCTGGTTCAGCACGACCGGGATCAGCGCGACCGAGATCAGCAGCCAGGTGGCGTGCAGCATGGTCGACAGCTTGCTCTCCGCGCCCGCATCGACATTGGCCGAAGACCGCACGATCACCGAGGTGACGGGCAGGCCGCCGAGTAGGCCGGAGACGATATTGCCGCCGCCCTGCGCCATCAGCTCCCAATTCTTGTCGGTGGTGCGGCGGCGCGGATCGAGCTCGTCGACCGCCTTGACGCTCAGCAGCGATTCCAGGCTGGCGACGATGGCGAGCGTGATCGCGGTGGTCCATACCGCACCCATGCCGATCGCCGAGAAGTCGGGAAGCTGGAACTGGCCAAGGAACTGCGATGCGCTGCCAGCGACCGGCACGCGGACCAGATGCGCGCCCGCCAGCTGCCAGTCGGGCCGCGTCGCGCCCAGGATCATGTTGCCGACCACGCCGATGACGACGACGACCAGCGGCCCGGGCAGCAGCCGCAGCGGCCCCTGCTTGGGCTTGGCGTAATCCCACCAGAACAGGAAGGCCAGCGAAACAGCGCCGATCAGCACCGCGCCCGGCGCGATATCGTTGCTGACGCTGGTCCACAGGTCGGTAAAGGTGTTGCCGCCCGCCCGGCTGGCATATTCGAAGCTGCCCTCGAAATCGCCGTCATAGCCGATGGCATGGGGGATTTGCTTCAGGATCAGGATCAGGCCGATCGCCGCCAGCATGCCGGTGATGACCGAGGAGGGGACGAACTCGGCCAGCACGCCCGCGCGGGTGAAGGAGAAAGCCAGCTGGAGGATGCCCGCCAGCATCACGGCCAGCAGGAAGACCTGGAAACTGGGCAGCCGCTCGATCGCCTCGAACACGATGACGGTCAAACCGGCGGCGGGGCCCGCGACCGACAAGGGCGATTTGGAGAGGAAGCCGACGACCAGACCGCCCGCGATCCCGGCGATCATGCCCGCAAAGGGCGGGGCGCCCGACGCGACCGCGACACCGAGGCAGAGGGGCAGGGCGACCAGCGCCACCACGATGGAGGCCGGTATGTCCGCTCTTGCGGTGGCCAGGAAGGAACGACTTTGGGCCACGCTGGCTCCTGTCAAAACTGGGCGTCCGCATATGCCCGGTACGGACATGAATATATGATGACGGATAATTCATGACCGAGCGAACCATTGTCGGTCAAGCGATTCAGCGGGCATTTGAAGGCTCTGTCTCGCAAAGCGCGGCGCGGACGCTTGCACCGGCGCGCAAGTCGCTTAAATCGGCCGGCGTGGCGCGTTCTTCTACCCGATCCAACGACTGGGGCTTCCCCCGCTGGCGCAGCTATGGCGCGTCGCGGGAGGCCAAGCCGGTGCGTATCTGTGACCGGCATGGTTGCGACCAACCGGGCAATTGCCCGGCCCCCAAGTCCCCCAACAGCCCCGACCGCTGGTATTTCTGCGAGGCGCATGCGGCCGAGTATAATCGCGGCTGGGACTATTTTCAGGGCCTGAGTGCCGAGGAAGCCGCCGCGCGCGAAGCCTCGGAACGGCAGACGAGCGCAGGCTATGCCCAGTCCAAGCACCAGGCCTGGGCCGGGCCGGGCGACGGCAGCCGATCGCGCGACGAGATGCGCGCGCTGGATGCGCTGGGGCTGGAGCCGGATGCGGAGTTCGACCTGATTCGCGCGACCTGGCGTGGCCTTGCCAAGGCGAACCATCCCGATATCCGCCCCAACGATCCGGAAGCGGCGACCAAGTTCCAGCAGGTGCAGGCGGCCTATGAGGTCCTGCGCGCCGCCGAGGAGCGGCGCAGCTGGAAGCCCGAATGATCCGTCGCGCCAAGGCGGACTGGGAAGCGACGGTTCTGGTTTGCGGCAAATGCTCGAAAAAGGTCGGCGGCGGGTTCGGCCCGAAAGGCAAGACGTCGCTGGCGAAGGCCCTCAAGCGGATTTTCGGCAAGGGGCGCAAGGCGTCGGTCGGGGTGATCGAGACCAAGTGCCTTGGCCTGTGTCCGAAGAATGCGGTGACGCTGGTGGATGGGCGTCGGCCGGGGGAATGGCTGGTGGTGACGCCGGACGAGGATGTCGAGGCGATCGCGGCGCGGTTGGGGCGGGAATGACTTTTTTGGGGGGGGCGGTCTCAGTGAGACCCCTTGGCCCTCCCCCATCCCGGTTTCACGTAAACGATGCCCCGCATCGTTTAGGTCATGCCGGGGGCATGACCGACCTGAAACTCGCCTGCGGGAGGGGAGCGGCTAGAGGCGCGGGCAATTCTCTTTGTCGACCGTCAGGGATGGGGCAGACGTTTTTGAAGTAGGTTCGGGCCAGCCAAGAAGCACGCCCCTCCCGCAAGCGGGAGGGGATGGGGGAGGGCAACGGGGTCTCACCGAGCCCGCACCCAGAAACCTCAATACCGCCCCGCCGTCTCCCGGATCAGCGCGATCATGTTCGGAATCCCCTGCGTCCGGTTCGAACTCAACTGGTTCCGCAAATCGAACGGCGCCAACTCGCCCTCGATATCGGTCGCCAGGATTTCCGCAGGCGTCTTGTCCTGCACCGTCTTCAACACCAAGGCGATGATCCCCTTGGTAATCGCCGCGTTCGAATCCGCCAGAAAGTGCAGCCCTTCCGCATCACCCTTGGTCGGATAGACCCAGACCGAGGCCGAACATCCCCGCACCAGCGTCGCATCGGTCTTCAACGCCTCGGGCATGGGCTCCAGCGTGCGGCCGAGATCGATCAGCAGGCGATAGCGATCGTCGGCGTCGAGAAACTCATATTCGTCGCGGATTTCGGCAAGATCGGACATGGCGCTCGCGCTACCGCGAACGGCGCTTCACGACAACTGTTCAGTCCCTGCGTGCTCAGTCCCGGAGCAGGGCGTTCACCGATCCGCCGTTGCGCGCCAGTTCGGCCGCCACGCGGCGACGCCCCTCATAATAGGCCAGCACCCGCGCATGCGGATCGCGCGCGCGGATCAGCGCCTCGTCCTGCGGGTGGATGCTGGTTTCCCGCGCGACATAATCCGGATAGCCCTCACGCTTCCAGGCGGGAAGGCGAAGGGCTGCCCATTCGCCGATATGGTCGGCGATCAACCGGTGAGTCATTTCGTGCGCGATGGTGCCCGACAGGGTGCGCATGCCGCCCAGCGGTGCGCCGTTCGTCACCCGGTCCGCCGCCACCGAATGGCGGTTGAAGATCAGCGCATGGGCGAAGGGCCGCCGGAACGCGATCGCCCCCCGTGCTCCGATCGACAATATGTCCCAGCGCCAGCCCCCATCGGTCAGCACTAGCTGGCGTGACAGCCCAGGCCGATAGAGCGGACTTGTCGCCAGCAATCCGTCGGCACGGGCGAGCACCTGTCCCATCGCGGCCGTATCGATCGGCTGTTCGGACAGGACCGTCGTCCGCCCGAAATCGGCGCGATAGGGAAAGGCGAGCGCGGCGGGGACATGGAGCACCCCGGCGACGACGACCGCGCCGCCACAGGCGATCCGGGTCGTCCATCGACGAAGGGCCGCAAAACGCGTCATGGTCAGAGATCGACCCCGGCGGCGATAGCTTCGAGCTTGCGGATACGCTCCTTCAGGTCCGCCATCTCGATCCGCGACGCGGCCGAGGCGGCGGGCGGGTAGGGCATGTCGTGGCTGCGTTCGAACTCGCGGTTCTTCAGCTGCAACCAGCCGCGCCAGCCCGCCAGGCCGGCGGTGACGATCATCGCCAGGCCGGCCAGGCCGGCGGTCGCGATCACGATGTAGAGATTGGTGTCGGTCATGATCCGGGCTCCCTGTCCGTATCAATGGTGGCTTAACGGTCGCGCAGCCGCTCGATCTCGCGGTCGAGATCGATGCTCTTGCGTTCGTCGGTGATGACGCGTTCCAGGACCTGGATACGCTCCTTGAGCTGCTGCACCTCGGCACGCAGCGCCTGGGTGTCGCGCGAGGCGTCGCCGCGCAGATGCTCGACCATGTCGAGGCCGGGCGAACGGCGATGCTTGGCCTTGAAGATGCTGGCGACCATGACGATCGCAACGATCAGAACGGTCATGAACTGTCCGCCGGACATAGCGGTAACTCCCCTCTAGATACTTATGTCAGTGTTCGATGCGGACGGGCGTTTCGCCGGGTATGCGCAGGCCGTCGATCTCGTCGCTCAGGGCCAGGCCGCGATCGGTGATGATCCGCTCCAGCACCCGGACCCGCTGTTCGAGCCGTTCGGTCTGGGCGGCATATTGTGCCGCCTTTTCCGCGACCATCGAGGCTTCGGTGGCCAGCTGCTTTTCGCGATACTTGAACCAGGGCCGGACAAAGACGCCGCCGATGATGGCGACCAGGCCGCAGCTGATGCCCATGACGGGGATCAGAAGAGCGATGTTGTTCATCATTCCCCTCCCTCAGCGATCGCGCAGCGCGTCGATTTCGCGCGCGGTCCGCTCGGCGGGGTCGGTGGCGATGCGCTCCAGCACCGCGATCCGCTCTTCCAGTCGAGAGACCTGGCCGACCAGCTTCTGGTTCTCGGCGGTCAGCAGTTCGACCTTGCGGCTCTCTCCAAGGTCGCCCTTGTGAGTCATGCCGCCCCATTCATTTTCCAGGCTATAGCCGTGCTTCGCACGGATCCAGGTGGTGACCACCCACGCGATCATCGAGATCGAGATGATGGCCAGGACGAAACCGGGTCCTCCCGAAGACATAATCCATACTCCCATAGGATAGTTGATATGTGGCCCCGGCGATCAGCGCAGGCTGTCGATCTCGTCGGCGAGCTGGCGATTGCGGCTGGTATAGTGCAGCTCGATATCGGCGAGGCGACGGTCGAGATCGCGGAACTTCGAGCGGACCTCGGCGGTCGAGCGGCGCGGATTGCTGCGCACGCCCTGCCAGAACTTCGCATCCTCGTCCGACTGGTAGAGGCCGATCGGCTTGGCCGTCGCCATCCAGGCGATCAGCATATAGGCGAGCGGGACCCAAGGCATGCCGACCCCGGTCAGGGTGAGCAGGACCGCAGCGACGCGGACCCACATCACATCGACGCCGGTATAGTCGGCGATGCCCGAGCAGACGCCCTTGAACTTGGCATTCTGCTTGTCGAGGTAGAAATTGGTGCGGCTGGCGGTCATCTCAATTCCTCCGATCGAGGCTGTAGTCGGTCTGGCCCAGGCGCGGTTCGGGGCGCCATTCGGACTGAAGACCCGGCTTGAAGTTGGGATTGTCGGCGGCGACGATCCGTTCGACGGTGTTCACCCGGTCCTCCAGGCGGCGCGCGAGCAGGTGAAGCTCGTCGAGCAGCTGCTCGTCCTCATGGGTGATCTTGGGCGCCTGCTTCCACTTCGTCATATAGTGCAGGATCAGCCAGGGCAGCGCGATGAAGATCGTGGTGATCGCGATGCCGGGGGTGATGATATCCTCCATCTCACTCCCCCTTGTTCAGGCGCGCCTTGAGCGCGGCGAGTTCGGCGTCGACCCGGTCCGAGGCGCGCAGTTCGGCGATCTCGTCCTCGAGCGTCTTGGGGTTCGCGCCCAGGCCCAGCGCTTCCGCGCGGCCCTCGGCCTCGTCCACCTTGCGCTCCAGCATGTCGAAGCGGCTGAACGCGTCATGGGTCTTCGGGCCGTTCCACATCTCGCGCAGGCGATAGCGGTTGTTGGCGC
This sequence comes from Sphingomonas sp. Leaf257, assembly GCF_001422185.1. NCBI lineage: Bacteria > Pseudomonadati > Pseudomonadota > Alphaproteobacteria > Sphingomonadales > Sphingomonadaceae > Sphingomonas > Sphingomonas sp. Leaf257. Next base: position 53,446 of record NZ_LMMH01000012.1, on the reverse strand, counting down.
TTTCCAGACGGGTCTGGACCGCATTCTGCTTGGTCCGCGCCTCGCGCAGCTTGTTCTGCAGCTTGGCGATGTCCTCTTCCGACGCGCGCAGCGCATCGTCGAGCACCTGGACTTCGGCCTTCAGCTGGTCGGCCATGTCGGCGGCCTTCTGACGCTCGATCAGCGCGGCCTTGGCCAGGTCCTCGCGATCCTTCGACAGCGCCAGCTCGGCCTTTTCGGTCCAGCTGTCCTGAAGCTGGTCCAGCTTCATGATGTGGCGGCGGATTTCCTTCTGGTCGGCGATCGTGCGGGCGGCGGAGGCGCGCACCTCGACAAGCGTTTCCTCCATTTCGAGGATGATCATGCGGATCATCTTCGCGGGGTCTTCCGCCTTGTCCAGCAGGTCGGCGAAATTGGCGGCGACGATGTCGCGGGTGCGGGAGAAAATGCCCATCGGATACTCCTTGATGGCGGCTATTCGGGGATTATGCGGTCGGTGCCTCGATCGCCGCAACCGGGGTCGTGCTGGTGGCGACATGCGCGGGGGCGAGGGCGCCCATCAGGCAGGTGGCGCTCATCACGACGGTGCAGGCGATGGCGGCGATCTGGCGGGTGAAGGTGGTGGCGAACATGGTGGAAACTCCCTGAATTCTTTTGTTTCGGTCCGCTCGTCGGCGGGATGCCAGATGCTTTGCAGGAGGCGTGCCAGTTTCACAAATGGCGGAAATCCAGGGGTTTTTGCAATAGTTGCGGAGAAACAACGATTGCACTCTTGCCAAGCGTTGGGAAAATCCGCCACCTGTTGGGAATGGAGCGAACGAGTCAGGTCATCGGCCAATCGGGGGCCTTTCTGGACGCGCTGGAACGGGCCAGCCGCGCTGCCGCGCTCGACCGTCCCGTGCTGGTCATCGGCGAGCGCGGGACCGGCAAGGAACTGGTCGCCGAGCGCCTCCATCGCCTGAGCGGACGCTGGGACCAGCCTTTGGTGATCATGAACTGCGCCGCATTGCCGGAGACGCTGATCGAGGCCGAGCTGTTCGGCCATGAGGCGGGCGCCTTCACCGGCGCTACCAAGGCGCGGGCGGGGCGGTTCGAGGAGGCGAGCGGGGGCACCCTGTTCCTCGACGAGCTGGGCACGTTGTCGATGGCGGCGCAGGACCGGCTGCTGCGCGCGGTGGAATATGGCGAGGTGACGCGGATCGGCTCGTCACGGCCCCTGCGGGTCGATGTGCGTATCGTGGCGGCGACCAACGAGCATTTGCCCGACAAGGTCGCCGCGCATCAGTTTCGCGCCGATCTGCTCGACCGGCTGTGCTTCGAGGTGGTCACGCTGCCGCCGCTTCGCGCGCGCAAGAGCGATATCATGGTGCTGGCCAATCATTTCGGGCGGCGCATGGCGGCTGAGATCGGCTGGAACGAGTGGCCCGGTTTCGGGGCGGCGGCGACGGATGCACTGATGGAGCATCGTTGGCCCGGCAATGTCCGCGAACTGCGCAACGTGGTCGAGCGTGCCGTCTATCGCTGGGACCGCGAGGGGCCGGTCGATGCGATCGAGATCGATCCGTTCCGCTCGCCCTATCGCCCGCAGGGCCAGTCGCCTGCCGCCGCGCGGAGTGAGCAGGGGAATGCGCCCGCCTCCGCCGAGCCGGTGAGCGACGGCGACGAGGTGGCGGCCTGCGACGTTGGCCCATCCGACTTCAAGTCGCGCGTCGCCCGGTTCGAGCGGGAATTGTTGACCAAGGCCCTGGCCGACAATCGCTTCAACCAGCGGACCACGGCCGAGGCGTTGGGCCTGTCATATGACCAGCTTCGTCATGCGCTTCGTCGTCACGATCTGATCGGAACGGTTGCGTAACCGCGCCGGGGGAGCCATTTGAGGCGCCCGGCGTTGCCACAGGCAAACCCCAAAGGAGCAATCACGATGGCTTTCGAACTGCCGCCCCTTCCGTACGACTATGACACGCTGGAGCCGGTCATCTCCAAGGAGACGATGACCTTCCACCATGACAAGCATCATGCCGCCTACACCAACAAGCTGAACGAGGCGGTGGCAGCCGACACGTCGCTTCAGGGCAAGTCGATCGAGGACATCCTGGCGAACATCTCGTCGGCCCCGGCCGCCGTCCGCAACAATGGCGGCGGTTTCTGGAACCATGACTTCTTCTGGAAGATCATGACCAAGCCCGGCACGACCCAGCCTTCGGGCAAGCTGGCCGAAGCAATCGAGGCGTTCGGCGGTCTCGACAAGTTGAAGGACGAGTTCAACACCAAGGGCGCAGGTCAGTTCGGTTCGGGCTGGGCATGGGTGATCGCGGATGCCGAGGGCAAGCTGAAGGTCACCTCGACCCCGAACCAGGACAACCCCCTGATGGACGTCGTCGCCGACAAGGGCACGCCGATCCTGGGTAACGACGTGTGGGAGCACGCCTATTACCTGACGTACATGAACGACCGTCCGGGCTATCTGAAGGCCTGGTGGGACGTCGTGAACTGGGACGAGGCTGGTCGCCGGTACGAGGCGGCGGTCGCGTAATTCCTACGCCGATCCGTTTCAGATAAGGGAAAGGGCAGCTCCACTGGAGCCGCCCTTTTCTTATTCCTATTCCTCCCCTTGCAGGGGGGGATTTAGGGTTCACTCCACCGGCGGTTCGTCGACCTTCGCGCCTTCCGCATTCAGCCCATGGCGCAACAGCATCGGGATATTCGCGATCGCAAAGGCGATGGTCAGCGGCATCGCGCCCCACAGCTTGAAGCCGACCCAGAAATCCCAGGTCGAATTGCGCCACACCGCTTCGTTCAGCACCGCCATGAAGGCGAAGAAACAGGCCCAGTTGCGCGTCAGCTTGCGCCAGCCCAACTCGGTCAGCCCCGGATAGACATTGCCCAGCACCATCTGGATCAGCGGCCGTCCGGTCGCCAGCCCGAAGAACAGCAGTGCCGAGAACATTGCATAGACGATGGTCGGCTTCATTTTGATGAAGCGCTCGTCGTGGAAATACAGGGTCAGGCCGCCGAACACGACGACCAGCACGCCCGACAGCCACAGCATCGGGGAGATGCGACCGAGCTTCACCTTGCTGACGATCATCGCTACCACGGTCGCGGCCATGAAGACACCGGTTGCGACCAGCACGCGGGTCAGCGGGCCGATCGGCGCCAGGAAATTGACCGCGAAGAACAGGATCAGCGGGCCGTACTCGATGCCCGCCTTCAACCCTGCGCTGGCTTCCTTCTGGGGCGCGCTCATTTGCGGCCCCCTTCGATGCCTGCGATGATCCGGCTGACTTCATTGGCGTCGAAGGGGCGCAGGTCGGTCATGCCCTCGCCGACGCCGATGGCGTGGATGGGCAGGCCGTATTTCTCCGCCGCCGCGACCAGCACGCCGCCGCGCGCGGTGCCGTCCAGCTTGGTCATGACGAGGCCCGTGACGCCCGCCACATCCTTGAACACCTCGATCTGGTTGAGCGCGTTCTGGCCGGTGGTGGCATCCAGCACCAGCAATATGTCATGCGGCGCCTCGGGGTTCAGGCGGCCGAGCACGCGGCGGATCTTGGACAGCTCGTCCATCAGCTCGCGCTTGTTCTGGAGGCGCCCGGCGGTGTCGACGATCAGCACGTCGATGCCGGTCGCAGTCGCCTGCTTCACCGCCTCATAGACGATGCCCGCGGCGTCGCCGCCTTCCTTGCCCGAGACGATCGGCACGCCGACCCGCTCGGCCCAGGTGGCAAGCTGGCCGATGGCGGCGGCGCGGAAGGTGTCGCCCGCCGCCAGCATCACGCCGTAATCCTGCTCCATGAACAGATGCGCCAGCTTGGCGATAGTCGTCGTCTTGCCCGACCCGTTGACACCGATCACCAGGATCACCTGCGGCCGGGGAAAGGCGTCGATCTCCAGCGGGGTGGCGACCTTGGCCAACGCCTTCTCGACTTCCTCGGCGACGACCAGGCGGATGCCCAGATCCTCCATGTTCCGCTCGAAGCTGCCCTCGGCCAGGCGGGTGCGGATATGACCCGCCGTTTCGGGGCCGAGGTCGGAGGCGATCAGCGCTTCCTCGATCTCGTCCAGCGTGCCCTCGTCGAGCCGCGCGGTGCCCAGGCCCGCCAGATTGCCGACCAGCCGGTCCGAGGTGCGACGGAAACCGCCGAGCAGCTTGTCGTGCCAGGAGGAGGAAGAACTCATGCCAATTGTCCGATCAGATGGGTTTCGGTCGCCGCCGTGACCCGAACGCGGGCGATGCTGCCCGGTTCGGCGGCGGGGGAAAAATGAATGTCGGCGAAGTCGGGCGCGTGGCCGCGAGTGCCGGGGCGCTCGACCAGCACGTCGCGGGTCGCACCGATCTGCGTGGCCAGCCAGTCGCGGCGGCGACGCGCGGCGGCATCGCGCAGGCGGGCGGCGCGTTCGCGACGGAGCGGGTGCGGCACCTGCGGCATCCGGGCGGCGGGCGTGCCGTCGCGCGCCGAAAAGGGAAAGATATGGGCGTGGACGATATGGGCATCGTCGATCAGCGCCAGCGTGTCCGCCGCCATCGCCTCATCCTCGGTCGGGAAGCCCGCGATCAGGTCGGCGCCGATCGCGATCTCCGGCCGCGCGGTCAGCAGCCGCTCGACGATGGCGACCGATTGCACGCGGCTGTGTCGGCGCTTCATCCGCTTGAGGATCAGGTCGTTGCCCGCCTGGAGCGACAGGTGGAGATGCGGCATCACCCGTGCCTCGCCCGTCACCAGTTCGAACAAACGGCCGTCGATCTCGATCGAGTCGAGCGACGACAGCCGCAGCCGGGGGAGGGTAGGGACATGGGTCAGGATACGCTCGACCAGCAGGCCCAAACTCGGCTGGCCCGGCAGGTCATGGCCATAGCTGGTCAGGTCGACGCCGGTAAGTACGACCTCCCGATGCCCCAGTTCGACCGCGCGCGCGATGCGATCGATCACCAGCCCGGCGGGCACCGAACGGCTGGGGCCGCGCCCGGTCGGGATGATGCAGAAGGTGCAAGCGTGGTCGCAGCCATTCTGGACCTCGACGAACGCTCGTGCATGGCCCGCAAAGGCCGACACCAGATGCGGCGCGGTCTCGACCACGCGCGACATATCGGTGACCAGCATCGGCTCGGCCGAGGCCCAGCTTTCGGGGCGCAGCTTGTCGACATTGCCCAGCACGCGCGCGACCTCGGGCATGGCGGCGAAGCTGGCCGGATCGATCTGCGCGGCGCATCCCGTCACGACGATCTGGGCGTCTGGCCGCGCCTTGGCCGCGCGGCGGATGGCGACGCGGGTTTGCTTCACTGCTTCGTTGGTCACGGCGCAGCTGTTGACGACGACCAAGTCCTCCCGCCCGGCGGCCAGCGCGCGGATCGTTTCGCTCTCGGCGATGTTGAGGCGGCAGCCCAGACTGATGATCTCGGGCCCGGATGGGGACGACATGGCTGCTGATCTAGGGATGGATGAACGACGTGTCCACGCGGAGGCGCGGGACATAATCGACTTCTGGTTCGCCCTGCCACCCGAAAAGCATTTTGCCAAGGACGACGCGCTCGACCGCGAGATCGCCGAGCGGTTCGGTGTGCTGCGCGATCAGGTGCTGGCGACCGAGGCGATCGGCTGGGGGGACGATCCCGACACGCTGCTGGCGGCGATCCTGCTGCTCGACCAGTTTTCGCGCAACCTGCATCGCGGCTCGGCGCAGGCCTATGCCGCCGATCCGCTGGCGCTGGAACTGTGCCTGGGCGCGATCGATGCGGGATGGGAGGATCGCTATCTCCCTGAGCGGCTGGCCTTTGTCTATATGCCGCTGATGCATGCCGAGTCCCGTGCGATGCAGGATTTGAGCGTTGCGAAATTTACCGAACTGGGACGCGCGGAGAACCTTTCCTTCGCCCGCGATCATCGCGACGTCATCCGGCTTTACGGGCGTTATCCCAGTCGCAATGCGGCGCTGGGTCGGGCCTCGACCGAGGCGGAACGCGACTATCTCAGCCAGCCAGACGCGGGATGGTGAATGAAGAGGGCGAGATGCCCGCGAGCAGCCGCTTTTCCGCCAGCATCTGACGCACCTGCGCCAGATCGAGCGGCGGACCATAGAGTGAGCCCTGTCCGTGCGAGCAGCCGATGTCGCGCAGCCGCATCTCGATATCCAGGTCGCGCACGCCCTTGGCGGCGATCGGCAAGTGCAGACTGTCGCCCAGATGGACGATCGCGGTGACGATGGCGCAGCAATCCGGGTCGGCCGCCATGTTGCGGATGAAGTTCGGATCGATCCGTACCCGGTCGAAGGGCAGGGCACGCAAATGCGCCAGGCTGGAATAACCGCGCCCGAACGCATCGAGCGCCAGGGCGATGCCCTGGTTCTTCAGGCTGATGACGATCGACTGCGCCAGCGCCAGATTGGCGAACAGCGCATTCTCGGTAATCTCGATTTCCAGCCGGTGCGCGGGGAAACCGCACTCGGTCAGCGTCTTGATGACCTTCTGCGCCAGCCAGGCATCCTGGAATTGCGAAGCGGCGAGCGGGATCGACAGGGTGATCGACGGGTCCCAGTCGCGTGCGGTGGCCATCGCCTGCCGCATCAGCGACAAGGAAACCTCGCCCGACAGGCCGCAGGCTTCGGCGACGGGCATGAAGCGTTCGGCGGTCATGGGACCCAGGCTGGGATGATCCCAATAACCCGACACCTCGAACCCGGTCAGGCGCGCGGTGCCCAGATCGACCTGCGCCTCGAACCGGGGCTGGATATCGCCATTCGCCAGGGCGGCGCGCAGGTCGGTGATGATGGCGTTACGCTCGGCCATCGCCTCTTCCATCGCGGGGGCGAACCAGAGCGGCTTGCCGTCGCTGCGCGCCTTGGCGGCGATCAGCGCCAGATCGGCCTGGCGGACCAGCCGGTCGACCGTCGCGGCGCCGTCGTCGATGCGGGTCAGCGCAATGGCGGCGCGCGGCGTCAGTTCCTGATCGACCAGCTTCACCGGCTGGCCGAGTCGCACCGCCAGCCGTTCGGCCAGCCGTTCGATCCGGTCGCGGCCGCGCGGGTCGAAGGGGATGAGGCAGCCGAAGCAATCGCTTTCGAACCGTGCGACGATCGCCTCGGACGGCGCTTCGTCGCGGATGGTCTTCGCAACATGGCGGAGCAGCAGGTCGCCCGCTTCATGGCCCAGCGACCCGGCGATGGCGCGGAAACGATCGATATCGACGAGCATCAGCGCAATGCCGCGCTGGCGGCGCTGCACATTCTCGATCATCGCCTGCCCGACATCGTGGAAATAGCGGCGATTCGTCAGCCCGGTCAGTGGGTCGATCTGCTCGACATCGGGCGAGCGGGCCGAAGACGCGGGAAGGCGCCAATGGACGAGGACGGCAGCGACGGCCGTCGCGGACAGCAAAAGTTTCGCCGGAAGGGTCAGGCCCAGCTGGATCAGGACGATCGCCGCCGCCAGCAACGCGATGCCAATCGCCACCGCCGCGCCCGTAAGGCCCGCAGAAGCAGGGATATTGGCAACAGGCTGGCGCGACCCGGACATGGCATAGCGGTCGCATGTCAGGAGTGTACAATAGGTTAACGCGTGCGCCGGATCGGGGCTGGTTGCGTTCGACTTGCACCCGTCGTCATTTTCTCATAAGAGCGCACCCAAGTTCCGTTTCGGAATGTGAAGGTGAAGCGCCCAAGGGTGCACGCTGGCCGGCGAGGTTTCGCCCGCCGGCGCTTTTGCGTTTGGCGGTGCGACACGGGTTTTTGGGCCGGACTCTCCGGCTCGGGTTTGACGAGGTGAGGCGATGTTCGACAGCTTGAGCGATCGGCTTGGCGGCGTATTCGACCGCCTTCGCGGCCGTGGCGCGCTGACCGAGGCGGATGTCCGCACCGCGATGCGCGAAGTGCGCGTGGCATTGCTGGAAGCCGATGTGGCGCTGCCCGTCGCGCGCGACTTCGTCGACAAGGTCACCGAACAGGCGATCGGCCAGAACGTCCTTCGTTCGATCACGCCGGGCCAGCAGGTCGTCAAGATCGTCCATGACGCGCTGGTCGCGATGCTGGGCGCCGATGCCAGCGAGCTGCTGCTCGACGTCGCGCCGCCCGCCGTCGTGATGATGGTTGGTCTTCAGGGCTCGGGTAAGACCACGACCACCGCCAAGATCGCCCGCCGCCTGTCGAGCGGTGCGATGGGCCGTGATCGCAAGAAGGTGCTGATGGCGTCGCTCGACGTCAATCGCCCCGCCGCGCAGGAGCAGCTGGCGACGCTGGGCACACAGGTCGAGGTGTCGACCCTGCCGATCATCGCGGGTCAGCAGCCGGTCGAGATCGCGCGCCGCGCGCTCCAGGCTGCCAAGCTCCAGGGCTATGACGTGCTGATGCTCGACACCGCCGGTCGTCTGCACGTCGACCAGGCGCTGATGGACGAGATGAAGGCGGTGGCGGAGATCGCCCAGCCGCAGGAAATCCTGCTCGTCGTCGACTCGCTGACCGGCCAGGACGCGGTGAACGTCGCGACCAGCTTCTCGGAGCAGGTGCCGCTGACCGGCGTGGTGCTGACCCGTATGGACGGCGATGCGCGCGGTGGTGCGGCGCTGTCGATGCGCGCGGTCACCGGCAAGCCCATCAAGTTCGCCGGTGTCGGCGAAAAGATGGACGCGCTGGAGGCCTTCCATCCGGAGCGTGTCGCGGGCCGCATCCTCGGCATGGGCGACGTCGTGTCGCTGGTCGAGCGCGCCGCCGAGACGATCCAGCAGGAAGATGCCGAGCGCATGGCCATGAAAATGGCCAAGGGTCAGTTCGATCTGAACGACCTGCGCGGCCAGCTGGCCCAGATGCGCCGCATGGGCGGGCTGGGTGCGCTGGCAGGCATGATGCCGGGCATGAAGAAGGCGCAGAACGCGCTGAACGATGCCGGTGGCGACAAGATCCTGCTTCGCATGGACGCGATCATCACCTCGATGACCGTCAAGGAGCGGGCCAAGCCCGAGCTGGTCAACGCCAAGCGCAAGATCCGCATCGCCAAGGGTTCCGGCACCACGGTGCAGGACGTGAACAAGCTCCTGAAGATGCATCAGGAGATGGCCACGGCGATGAAGAAGATCAAGAAGATGGGCGGCATCAAGGGCATGATGGCCATGCTCGGCAAGGGCGGCCTTGGCGGCCTGGGCAATGCACTGGGCGGTCCGCAGATGGGCGAGATGCTCAACAAGGCAGGTGGCGGTAGCGGCCTGCCGGGCATCGGGGGCATGGGTGCGGGCGGCGGCAAGCTGCCCGAGGGCATGCCGAAACTGCCCCCCGGCTTAGAAAATCTTCTGAAGAAGAAATAACCCCCGCGCCGGACGGAATGGCCGGTAATTTTGAACGTTTAACTCCAAGGACTATATAATGGCTCTCAGCATTCGTCTGTCGCGTGGTGGCTCCAAGAAGCGCCCTTACTACCGCATCGTGGTGGCCGACGCCCGTGCGCCGCGCGACGGCAAGTTCATCGAGAAGATCGGCAACTACAACCCGCTCCTCGCCAAGGACAATGACCAGCGCGTGCAGCTCGACGCCGAGCGTGCGAAGCACTGGCTCGCCAATGGCGCGCAGCCGACCGACCGCGTCGCCCGCTTCCTGGACGCCGCCGGCGTTCGTGAGCGCGCTGCTCGCAACAACCCGAACAAGGCGAAGCCGGGCGAAAAGGCCACCGAGCGCGCCGAAGAGCGTGCCGAGAAGCTGAAGGCCGCTCAGGAAGCCGCCAACGCTCCGGCCGAAGAGACCGCCGAGGCCTAATGGCTTTCGGCTTTGCGCTGCCTCGGTCGATCGCGATCGGGGCAGGGCAAGGCACCGGATACGGGGTCATGCGTTTCCAAAGCTAATGGCTTCAGGAGATATGCGCATGACCCCGCCGACCGAACCCGATCCCCGGACCGCACCCGACGACCATGACGACGCGACCAACCAAGGCGTCTCTGCGCCAGACCCCGCCGAAGGCGGAGACGACGCCCCCAACGGGGACGGCAACTCGCCCAACGGGTGAGCCGCACGTCACGCTGGCCGTCATCATCGGCGCGCACGGCATTACGGGCGAGGTTCGGCTCAAGGTCTTTGCCGACGACCTGTCGGACTATCGCTCGTTCAATGACGGCGCGCTGACGCTGAAGTCGGCGCGTGACGGTTCGAACGGCGTCATCGCACGTTTCGCCGAAATCACCGACCGCAACGCCGCCGAGGCGCTTCGTGGCACGGAGCTGACGGTACCGCGCTCCGCCCTGCCTCCGCTGGAGGAGGGCGAATATTATCATGCCGACATTATCGGCCTGTCTGCGATCGCCAGCGATGGCGAGGAACTGGGCCAAGTCGCGCTGATCGAGAATTTCGGCGCGGGCGACGTGCTCGAGATCGAACGTCCCGATGGCCGCCGGTTCATGGTGCCGATGAACGCGCAGGCCGTGCCCGAATGGGATCAGGACCGCCTGATCGTGGAACGGGCCTTTATCGCCTGATCGGCGAATGCTCGTTCAGCAGGTTGCGGATCGTCGTGGCCGCGACCCCGGCCTCGCCCATGGCGTGGCTGATCTGATCCAGCCCCTTTACCACATCTCCTGCCGCGAACAGGCCGGGGACCGACGTCCGCTGGTGATCGTCGACTTCCAGGCATCCGCTCGGGTCCGCCTTCGCACCTGCCGATACCGCCAGTTCCGACCGGATACGCGAGCCCATCGCCGGATAGACGCTGTCGAAGCGCATCCGCCCGTTCGCCGTGTCGAGCGCGATTTGCTCGCCTTCGATCGCCCAGCCGCCGCAGGGGCCGTCCACGCGTGCCACGCCCGCTTCGTCCAGCGCTTTGGCACATGCCGGGTCGAGGTTATGCGCGGCATCGGGCGCGATCAGCGTTACGTCGCGGGTAAAGCCGCGCAGGAACAGCGCTTCGCGCATGCCATGGTCGCTGGTGCCGATGACGCCGACACGCTTGTCGGTGACCTCATAGCCGTCACAGACCGGGCAATAGCGGATAAGCCCACGCTCCAATGCGGGGTCGTGCACCTCGGGCAGGAGCTTGCGGGGGCGGTGATTGACCACGCCCGTGGCGAGCAGGACGGTTCGGGTGCGATACTCGGCCTCATCGGTGACGACGCGGAAGTGACCATTTTCGGGGTGGATCGCCAAGACCCGGTGCGGCGTGCAATGCGCACCGTAGCGACGCGCCTGATCGTGCATACGTGACAGCAAGGCCTTGCCGCTGATCCCTTCCGGGAAACCGGCATGATTGTGCGTACAGGGAATCATCGCGGCCCGGCTCGATCCGCTGTCGAACATATGGATGCGCAGGTGATAGCGCGCCAGATAGATCGCGGCCGTCAGTCCGGCGGGGCCCGCCCCAATGATGATGCAATCGTCCATGGCGGGGGCAAAGCCTCAATCAGCGCAACGTTCCTTGGCGTCGCGCAGCGCATCATGTATATACGCGATGTATATACGGAGGCTTTATGGGCAAGGATTATCAGGCAAAGGTCTTCCGCTCGGGCAATTCGCTCGCACTGCGCTTGCCCGCTGCGCTGGGGCTGACAGAGGGGACGGAGATGACGCTACGCGAAGAGCAGGGGCGTTACGTGTTCGAGCCCGTTCAGACGCCGCCGAAGACGATCGATCTGACCGGCATCGCAGGCTCTATGCCGTGGCTGAAGGCGATCGAACGGGAAGAACGCGAGTTCGACGATCCCGAGCGGCCCTGGCACCTGCTGAACGATAAGGACGCATAAAGCAGTGCGCTACCTGATCGACACCAATTGCTGCATTTTCCTGTTTGCCGGAGAATATCCGGCACTGCTGGAACGTGTTGCTGCGACACCCGTGGGAGAGATCGGATTGTCCAGCATCGTTTTCGCCGAATTGGCGCTGGGTGTTCGTCACGGCAAGCCGCCGCTGGAACGGCAACTGGAGCAGTTGGCGACGCAGATGCCGATCCTGCCGTTCGACGAGGCGGCGGCGCGCTGCTATGCGACCCTTCCGTTTCGACGGGGACGGTTCGACCGGCTGCTCGGTGCCCATGCCCTCAGCCTGGGCAGTACCGTCATCACCGACAACGAAGCCGACTTCGCCGACATCCCCGGCCTGACTATCGAGAACTGGACGCTGTGACCTTTCGCGCGACGATATTGACGCTCTATCCCGAGATGTTTCCCGGTCCGCTGGGCCATTCGCTGGCGGGGCGGGCGCTGCGCGAGGATCGCTGGGGGCTGGAGACGGTCCAGATCCGCGACTTCGCGACCGACAAGCATCGTTCGGTCGACGATACCCCGGCGGGGGGCGGCGCGGGCATGGTGTTGCGCGCCGATGTGCTGGCGGCGGCGGTGGATTCGGTGGCGGACGATCGACCGGTGCTGGCGATGACGCCGCGCGGGCGGCCGCTCACCCAGCCGCGCGTTCGCGAAATCGCGGCGGGGCCGGGCGTCACCATATTGTGCGGCCGGTTCGAGGGGTTCGACGAACGCCTGTTCGAGGCGCGGGGCATCGAACAGGTGTCGATCGGCGACTATATCCTGTCGGGCGGCGAGATGGGGGCGCTGGTGCTGCTCGACGCTTGCGTTCGGCTGCTTCCCGGCGTAATGGGCGCGGCTTCCAGTGGAGTCGAGGAAAGCTTCGAAAGCGGCCTCCTCGAATATCCGCAATATACCCGACCTGCTGAGTGGGAAGGGCGCACGATCCCTGAAGTGCTGCGATCGGGGGATCATGCGAAAATCGCAAAATGGCGTCATGCCAGGGCTTGCGAGGATACACGGTCAAGGCGGCCGGACCTTTGGGAACGTCATGAGGGCGTTCGGGTCGGTCGCCCTCTGGCGCGCGGCGACGATTGAGGAATAGTGTCATGAACGTGATCCAGCAGATCGAAGCTGAGCAGATCGCCAAGTTCAACGAGACGAAGAAGATCCCGGAATTCCGCCCCGGCGACACGCTGAAGGTCGGTGTGAAGGTCGTCGAAGGCGAGCGCACCCGCGTCCAGTTCTATGAGGGCGTCTGCATCGCCCGCTCGAACAAGGGCATGGGCTCGTCGTTCACGGTCCGCAAGATCTCCTTCGGTGAGGGCGTGGAGCGCGTCTTCCCGCTCTACTCGCCGAACGTCGACTCGATCGAAGTGGTTCGTCGCGGCGCCGTGCGTCGTGCGAAGCTCTATTACCTGCGTGGTCGCACCGGCAAGTCGGCGCGTATCGCCGAGCGTCGCGATCCGCGTCCGGCCAAGGGCACCGCAGCCGCCGAGTAATCGGCGCGGCGGACCGTCCAACGGTTCGACAGGGAAGGGGCGGTGGCACCAAGCGGTGCCGCCGCCCTTTTTCTATGCATTACCCCAATCTCCGTTCAGCCTGAGCGAAGTCGAAGGCCACGTCCCAGCAGTAGTCGCGAGCGGGCCGGACGCTAATTGGATAGGTCATCCCTTGGCCTTCGACTTCGCTCAGGCCGAACGGAGGATGGGACGTTATCCCCCGAAATTGTACAGCCACATCTTGGGCTCCTTGGTCGGCTGCGGCTTGCCGTCCAGTCGCTTGGCGTTGATCAGGGTGACGGGTTTGAAGATCATCTGCCCCTTCATCGCGTCCTGCCCACCGCCCGAGGGCTTGGCGAGGATCTTCTTCACCGTGTCCATCCCCGCGACCACGCTTCCGAACGCGGCATAGCCATCATAGCCCGGTCGCGCGTCCATGCCGGGCGTCGGCCCAACGGTGATGAAGAAATTGCCGCCCGCCGAGGACGGCGTCGTCCCCCGCGCCATCGAGATCGTGGCGTCGAGATGCTTGATCCCGGTCTGGCTCGTCTTCTCCAGCGGGAAGGGGGGCAGGATGCGCCGCGCATCGGTGCGAATGCCGCCCTGTACGAAGCCCTTTTTCGGGTCGCGCTTGTCCCGTGCCGCGCGGTAGAAGCTGGTGCCGTCGAACCGGCCGTCATCGACATAGGCGAGGAAGTTCCTGCTCGTGGCAGGCGCATGGCGCGTATCGAGCGCGACGACGATCGGCCCTTCCGACGTGTTGAGCTGAACCCGGATGGTGCCGGGGCGGGGGACATTCTGGTTGGCGGGGGCGGCTGCGACCAGCAGGGCGAGAAACGGCAACGCATACTTCATAGCGCCCATCCTAGCGGGTGCGAAGGCCGATGTCATTTGCCCGAAGCCCTGCATCACGGCGCTGGCGACATCGCCCCCCAGCCGTTCAGCGCAGGCACCAGGTCGTCCGGCAAGGCCCTCAGCCGTGCGGCGAGGATCGGGGCAAGGAGCGGATGGCCGCGAACCTCGTCCATGAAGCGTGCATCATACCCCCGGCGCCGGAATGCGGGTTGCAGCTCCACCAGCGCCTCTCCGCCATAAGGATCGTCGCGCAGCATCTCCGCATAGCTTTGTGCGGTGAGGGCGACGTCGCGCGTGCAAAGCCCCAGTTGCTTGCGCAGCTTCACGGTCGGATCGATCCGGACACGCCGGTCCTGCGGCTCGGTGATCGGGTAGAGCGGGGCGGCGGCAGCCTTGGCCTCCGCCGTCCGGCCCAGTTGCTGAAGCGCACAGGCGCGTATCCAGGCGAACTGGCGGTCGCTGCCCTTGACCCGAACGTCGCCTGAGAAGATGCCGCCGGGGGCCTGGAAGCGCGCCTCGACCGCATCGATCGCCGCCAGCGCCTCGGCGGGGCGGTGCAGGTCGAGCAGTACCGATGCCCGGCTGGCCTCGAGGTTGAGCTTCACACGGTCGTTCCCCAATGGCGGGATAGCGGCTTCCAGAACGTCCAGCGTGCCCTGGCTGTCGCCGCGAACGTCCCGGGCCTTGGCCAGCCATTGCGACATCGCCGCCCAATGGATCGACCAGAACGAGTTGCCCTGTTGTGGTTCGGCAATGCGGGCGTCTTCCATTAACCGGGTCGCCTCCGCGACCTGTCCTGCCGCCAGCAGGGCATCGGCCAATTGGAAAGTCGGACGAAGACGCGGGCGGACGACCGAGGCGATGGCGCTATCCGCCTGTTTGGTACGCCCCTTTGCGAAGACGGCTCTCGCATCCGCGACCAGGGCCTCGCGCAAGCCGGTAAGCGAGGGGCCTGCCCATGTCAGCAGTTGTGGCCAGATGGCGGCGAGACGACGGTCGGCCAGCACGGCAAGGGCGTCGTCGATAGTGTCGATATCGACCACGCTTTCGCCTTCGGCCGCGCGGATCGTCACCGTCGCATGAGTCGGCGATAGCGGGCGGAATGTCGCCTCACCGGCAAAGGCCTGCACAGTTGGCGCTATCGGCGCAGGGTTTTGCACGATTGCCGCCGCCGACAGAAAAAATGCGATCATCATGGCCCATCTCCCCCTGGGTCGGAGGATGGCCCGATCGCCGTCGGCAGCGCAACCCCGGCTGACGTGCGATCCCTCAGAGCAGGATGACATTATATGGAGTCAATGTGAGCCCCTCCCCTTCAGGGGAGGGGTTGGGGTGGGGCCTTTCCACGAACGCCGCGCTTGCGGAAGCGCCCCACTCCCGGCCCCTCTCCTGAAGGGAGGGGTAGGTCCTTCGGGTCATTAGAGTCTAAAAGCAAAGAGGCCGCCGATCCTGCGACCGGCGACCCCTTTGGTGATCCTCGCGACCCGACCTTACTGGTCGAGGAAGCTGCGCATCTTGCGGCTGCGGCTCGGATGCTTCAGCTTGCGGAGCGCCTTCGCCTCGATCTGGCGAATGCGTTCGCGAGTGACCGAGAATTGCTGGCCGACCTCTTCCAGCGTGTGATCGGTGTTCATGCCGATGCCGAAGCGCATACGTAGCACGCGCTCTTCGCGCGGGGTCAGCGAGGCGAGGACGCGGGTAACCGTTTCCTTAAGGTTCGCCTGGATCGCCGCGTCGACCGGGATGACCGCGTTCTTGTCCTCGATGAAGTCGCCGAGGTGCGAATCCTCCTCGTCGCCGATCGGCGTTTCGAGGCTGATCGGCTCCTTGGCGATCTTCATCACCTTGCGCACCTTCTCCAGCGGCATGGAGAGGCGCTCGGCCATCTCTTCCGGGGTCGGCTCGCGGCCCTGCTCGTGCAGGAACTGGCGGCTGGTACGGACCAGCTTGTTGATCGTCTCGATCATATGAACCGGGATACGGATGGTCCGCGCCTGGTCGGCGATCGAGCGGGTGATCGCCTGACGAATCCACCAGGTCGCATAGGTCGAGAATTTGTAACCACGGCGATATTCGAACTTATCGACCGCCTTCATCAGGCCGATATTGCCCTCCTGGATAAGGTCCAGGAATTGCAGGCCGCGATTGGTGTATTTCTTGGCGATGGAGATGACGAGGCGCAGATTGGCCTCGACCATTTCCTTCTTGGCGATACGCGCCTCGCGCTCGCCCTTCTGCACCATGTTCACGATGCGGCGGAATTCGGTCAGCGCCATGCCGGTCTGCTGCGAGATGTCGGCGATTTCACTGCGGATGCGGTCGACGGTGGCGGCTTCGTTGGTGGCGAAGTTGCCCCACTTCTTGTCGACGCCGCGCACGGTATCGAGCCAGTTCTCGTCCAGCTCGTGACCCAGATAGCGGTCGAGGAAGTCCTTGCGGTTGACCTTGTGCCGCTCGGCCAGGCGCAGCATCTGGCCGCCCAGGGCGGTCAGGCGGCGGTTATAGGCATAAAGCTGGTCGACCAGGAATTCGATCTTGGCGTTGTGGAACTGGACGCTCTCGACCTCGGCGGTCAGTTCTTCGCGAAGCTTGTGGTACTTGCGCTCCTCCGCCGACGACAGCTCGCCGCCCAGCGCCATGGACTCCAGGCGCTGCTGCTGGATTTTCGAGAATTTCTTGTAGATCGCGGTGATGTTGGCGAACTTCTCCAAAGCCTGAGGCTTGAGCGTCTCCTCCATCTGGGCGAGGGACAGGGTATTGTCCTCTTCCTCGTCCTCGGCGCGGGGCCCGCGACGTTCGCCGCCCTCGCCATCCTCGTCATCGACCGAGGGTTCCTCGGGCTCTTCTTCTTCTTTGAACTGCGGACCGGCGTTCTTGGCGCTGATCTCGCCATTGTCGTCCTCGTCCTCCTCGCCCAGATTTTCCGGACCGGCGTCCTTGGACAGCATGGCGTCGAGATCGAGGATCTCGCGAAGCTGCATCGTGCCTTCGTTCAGCGCGGTCGACCAGTCGATGATCGCGTTGAACGTGATCGGGCTTTCGCACAGCCCCAGGATCATCGTGTCGCGACCCGCCTCGATCCGCTTGGCGATGGCGATCTCGCCCTCGCGGCTCAGCAGTTCGACCGCGCCCATCTCGCGCAGGTACATGCGGACCGGATCGTCGGTGCGATCGACGGTTTCCTTCTTCTTCGCCTCGGGCTGCGGGCCGCCATCGGATTCGGCGTCCGTGGTCTCGGCGTCGTCGGCCTCTTCCTCGGACTCGCCGTCCTCGCCCTGTTCCTCATTCTCGACGATATTGACGCCCATCTCGTTCAGGGCGGCCATGATATCCTCGAGCTGATCGGAGGACATCTGGTCCTGCGGCAGCGCTTCGTTCAGCTGGTCGTACGTAATGTAGCCGCGCTTCTTGGCGCGCGCGATCAGCTTCTTGATCGACGCCTCGTTCAGGTCGATCAGCGGCGCATCGCCCGTTTCCGTGGTATCGGTCGTATCCGCCGCCATATTCGCCTTCGCCATCAAATGCCCTCAGGGTTCCGTGCCCGGCCTCTGTCACACCGCTCGCAGGTGATGCAAGCGGGTGAGGGGGCCATGCGTAATTTTCCAGTGCGGGCGTAGGTCGCCCAATATGCCCCGGATATGGGGCGGGAGAGGTGCTGTATCAAGCGGCCTCCCCGGCTTGCTTCTCGGCCAGATCGCGCGCCGCCTCCAGCCAGCGATAGAGTTCGTCGCGCGATTGCGCATGTGCCGCATGGCACCGCGTCTGCTCGGCGAAGCGATCCTCGGTCATGTCGGTCTGGAACGCCTGCACCGCGCGTTCGCGGTTCGCGCGCGTCTCGCTTTCCTCCAGCATGACCTCGATGATCTTTTCCAGGTCGCGGACCGCAATGGCCGGGTCGCTGGCCTTGCTGAAGAAGCTGAACGCGAGGTCGCGGGTATAGTCGCGCGCGTCGATCGGGTGGACGTCGGTCGTCGCCATGATCTGTTCGATCAGGCTTTCCGCTTCGGCGGCGTCCTTGCGGGACAGATGCGGATCGTTGACCGCCGCGTCGAGCAGGTGATGCCGCCAGTCGTTGAGATAGCGGTCGCCCATGTCCAACCGGCTGATTTCGTCCATGTACCGGCACAGGACATGCGGATAGCGCATCAGGCCCAGCAGCACCGCGCGCTTCAGGCTGTATTCGACGCCCCGCCCGACATGGCGATTGGCTTCGGCCACCGCCTGATGCACCGCCGCCGCATTGACCCGCCGGATGCCGAAGATGTCGAAATAGCGCGACATCATCGCGCGCTTGTACTCGTAGGCCAGATCCTTGTGCGGGATCTGCTGCGCCAGTTCCTCCAGTCGCTGCTTCAGCGCGGCGCGGCCCTCGGGCGTGTCGGTCTGCGCCTGGGCGATCTCGGACTGCCAGAGCAGGTCGCTGAGCGGCGTGGCGCGGGAGAGCACCGCCTCGAAGCCCGCCGCACCCTTTTCCTGGACCAGATCGTCGGGGTCCTGCCCTTGCGGCAAGGTGACGAAGGACAGGCTCTTGCCCGGCTGGAGCAGCGGCAGCGCGCGGTGCGCGGCGCGGATCGCGGCCTTCTGGCCCGCCGCATCGCCGTCGAAGCAGAGCGTCGGCACATCGACCATGCGCCACAGCCGTTCCAGCTGATGCTCGGTCAGCGCGGTGCCGAGCGGCGCGACGGCTTCCTCGATCCCGGCCTGGGCGAGGGCGATCACGTCCATATAACCCTCGACCACCAGCACGCGGCCGGACTTGCGCACGGCGGGTGCCGCGCGGTCGAGATTGTAGAGCGTGCGCCCCTTGTCGAAGAGCGGCGTGTCGGGGGAGTTCAGATATTTCGGCTCGCCGTCGCCGATGATCCGGCCACCGAACGCGATCACCCGGCCGCGCGCGTCGCGGATCGGGATCATCAAGCGGCCGCGGAACCGGTCATACGGGTCCTTGCCGTCGACCTTGATCAGCAGCCCGCACTCGATCAGCGCCGGGTCGCCATACTCCTTGAGCGCGGTCTTCAGCTTGCCCCGGCTGTCGGGCGCGAAGCCCAGCCCGAAGGCGCGCGCCGTCTCCGGTGTGACCCGGCGGCGGGTCAGCAACTCGCGCGCATCACCGCCCGACAGGCCGCCCAGCTGTTCGGAAAACCATGCGGCGGCATCGGCCATCGCGTCGTGCAGGCCCTTGGCGCGCTCGGCCTTTTGCGCGGCGCGGCGGTCCTGCTCGGGCATGTCGAGCCCGGCGACCTGTGCCAGTTCCTTGACGGCATCGATGAAGGGCAGGCCGCGCTGGTCGGTCATCCAGCGAATGGCATCGCCATGCGCCGAACAGCCGAAACAGTGGTAAAAGCCCTTATCGTCGTTGACGTAGAAGCTGGGCGTCTTTTCGTTATGGAAAGGGCAGCAGCCCTTATATTCCCGGCCGGCCTTTTGCAGCTTCACCGTCTTGCCGATCAGCGCCGACAGACTGGTCCGAGCGCGTAGCTCGTCAAGGAATTGCGGGGTCAGGCTCATGGCGTCCGCGTGATTATAATTGGTAGCGGGAGATGGGGTTTTTGGCAAGGGGTGGGGTGGGGTGGATGGTCCGGGTTTGCCCTCCCCTCGATCCCCTCCCGCCTGCGGGAGGGGAAGCGCATTTGGTGGAGGACAGTCCTCTCGGCCGGGCGCTACGGGCTCCCCTCCCGCAGGCGGGAGGGGCTGGGGGAGGGCCTTTCCGCAAGCGTGCGCTCGATGATTGCAACGACGCCCTCCAGATTGCCCAGAACGTCGTTGTTCCAGAAGCGGATGACCCGCCAGCCTTGCGCTTTGAGATAGTGGGTGCGGGCGTCGTCGTAAGCTTCGTGTTCGGCATGCTGGCCGCCATCGACTTCAACGATTAGCTTTTCCGACCGGGCGGCGAAGTCGGCAATGTACGGACCGACTGGCACTTGGCGGTTGAAGCGGGCGCCTGCGACCTGACGTCTCGATAGCACGCGCCATAACCGTCGTTCCGCATCGGTCGGATTGAGGCGCAGTTCCCGTGCTTTCCGCGTAGGGCGGTTTTCGCGGAAAGGTCGGGGCCCCTCCCCTCGGTCCCCTCCCGCCTGCGGGAGGGGATGCGCTTTTGGTGGAGGGCAATCCTCGCCATCAGGCGCAACAGGCGCCCCTCCCGCAGGCGGGAGGGGTTGGGGGAGGGGGCTACGCTTGCGATCGAAACCCCGCACCAGCCCCACTCCCTAACCTTACGCCAGCGAAGCCTTCACCAACCCGCTGGCCTTGCTCATATCCAGCACCGCCGCATGCCGAGCCTTCAACTCGGCCATCACCCGGCCCATGTCCTTCATGCCGCTCGCCCCGATCTCCGCCTTGATCGCCTCGATCGCGGCCTTGGTTTCGTCCTCGGTCAGCGTCTGCGGCAGGAAGCGTTCGATTACCGCGACCTCGGCCTTTTCGGCGTCGGCCAGTTCCTGGCGGCCGCCCTGTTCGTACATGGCGATCGATTCGCGGCGCTGCTTGACCATCTTTTGCAGCACTTCGATCACGACCATGTCGTCGTCGGCGGGCGCATCGCCGGTACGGAGTTCGATGTCGCGGTTCTTGATGGCGGCCTGGATCAGGCTGATCGCCGCGCGGCTTTCCTTGTCGCCCGCTTTCATGGCGGCCACCTGCGCGGCCTTGATGTCGTCGCGAATCATGTTTTTTCCGTCTTGTCTGAAAGGCGGGGACGTTAGCCGATGGAACCAATTCCGTGAACCGGTTGACGCGAACGCCCGATGGCCCTAGCGGACGCCACTTAGCGACATTGCAGACATTTTAGCAGGAGTGCCCGCCGATCATGGCCGACGCCAAGCCATTCGCCATGCCCGAAAAGCCTGAAGGCGCCACGGGCGTTCTCGTTCTGGCGAACGGAGACGTGTTATGGGGGCGCGGTTTCGGCGTCGAGGGTGATGCCGTCGGAGAGGTGTGTTTCCACACCGCGATGACCGGCTATCAGGAGATCATGACCGACCCGTCCTTCGCCGGGCAGATCATCACCTTTACTTTCCCGCATATCGGCAACGTGGGCGCGAACCCCGACGATATCGAGGCGGACGCGCCGCACGCGCTGGGCATGATCGTCCGCGAGGATCCGACCGCCCCGTCCAACTTCCGCGCGATGGAGAACCTCGCCGGATGGATGGCGCGGCACAACCGCATCGGCCTGGCGGGCATCGACACCCGCGCGCTGACCCGCCGCATCCGGGCCGCCGGCGCGCCCAACGGCGTGATCGCGCATTCGGCTGCGGGCGAGTTCGACATCGCTGCGCTCCTCGAAAAGGCGAAGGCTTGGCCGGGGCTGGAGGGCATGGACCTCGCCAAGGACGTGTCGACCGAGCTGCATTATGGCTGGGGCGAGACGCGCGAGGGCGGCCTGTGGCGGCTGGGCTTCGGCTATGCCGGTGCCGAGGGCGAAGATCGCCCGCACGTCGTCGCGATCGATTATGGCAGCAAGCACAACATCTTCCGCAACCTGGTTCAGGCCGGGGCGAAGGTGTCGGTGGTCCCCGCCACTGCGTCCTATGAGGATGTGATGGCGCTGAACCCGGACGGCATCTTCCTGTCCAACGGTCCCGGCGATCCGGCGGCGACGGGCAAATATGCGGTGCCGGTGATCCGCCAGCTGCTCGACACCGGCAAGCCGCTGTTCGGCATCTGCCTGGGCCACCAGCTTCTGGGCCTGGCGGTCGGTGCCAAGACGACCAAGATGCATCAGGGCCACCGCGGCGCGAACCACCCGGTCAAGCGCCTGTCCGACGGTCTGGTCGAGATCACCAGCATGAACCACGGCTTCGCGGTCGAGCGCGAGACGCTCCCTGCGAACGCGCGCGAGACGCATGTGTCGCTGTTCGACGGGTCGAATGCGGGTCTGGAACTGACCGACCGCCCGGCCTTCTCGGTCCAGTACCACCCCGAAGCCTCGCCGGGGCCGCAGGACAGCTTCTATCTGTTCGAGCGGTTCGTGGGGTCGCTTCGGTAATGAAGCGGGCGGCTCCCCTCGCGATGTTGGCGGCATTCGCCCTGTTGACAGGGTGTACGGCGCAATCCGGGGGGAAGCCGTTTCTAACTAAAAAAGCTTTCTCGCGTGCCGCGGGTCGGTGTCACGTCGTCTCCAAGGGGGTTTCCCGCCCTAGGAACGGCCAAATTCCCTATGCAAGTTATCGCATTCCGGGGCCGGGCGGCAAAGCCCGATCGGACGAGGGGGAAAGCCGAGCTTGCCTGACGGACGCGCTTCGCGGCTATCGGTACGATTATCTGGGCGAGGAAATTCCTGAGCCCGGCAGTGATGATAGCCCTTATCCAGCATCCCTTTTGAATGGTCATCGCCCAAATGCCAAAACGCACTGACATCTCCTCCATCCTCGTCATCGGCGCTGGTCCGATCGTCATCGGTCAGGCGTGCGAGTTCGACTATTCGGGCACGCAGGCGATCAAGGCCCTGAAGGAAGAGGGCTATCGCATCGTCCTGGTCAATTCGAACCCGGCGACGATCATGACCGATCCCGAGCTGGCCGACGCGACCTATGTCGAGCCGATCACGCCCGCAGTCGTCGCCAAGATCATCGAGAAGGAGCGCCCCGACGCGGTCCTGCCGACCATGGGCGGCCAGACCGCGCTGAACACCGCGCTGGCGCTGTTCCATGACGGCACGCTGGAGAAATTCGGCGTCCAGATGATCGGCGCCGATGCCGAGGCGATCGACAAGGCCGAGGACCGTCAGAAGTTCAAGGTCGCCATGGAGAAGATCGGGCTGGAATCCGCCCGCTCGGCCATCGCGCATACCGAGGCGGAGGCACTGGCGGGGCTGGAGAAGGTCGGCTTGCCCGCCATCATCCGTCCCAGCTTCACGCTGGGCGGCACCGGCGGCGGTGTGGCGTACAACCGCGAGGAGTTCATCGCGATCGTCCGCGCCGGGCTCGACGCCTCGCCGACGACCGAGGTGCTGATCGAGGAATCGCTCCTCGGTTGGAAGGAATATGAGATGGAGGTCGTGCGCGATCGCAACGACAATTCCATCATCATCTGCTCGATCGAGAATATCGATCCGATGGGCGTCCATACCGGCGACTCGATCACCGTCGCGCCCGCGCTGACCCTGACCGACAAGGAATATCAGATCATGCGCAACGCCAGCCTGGCGGTGCTGCGTGAGATCGGCGTGGAAACGGGCGGCTCGAACGTGCAGTTCGCGGTCAATCCGAAGGACGGCCGCCTGATCGTCATCGAGATGAACCCGCGCGTGTCGCGTTCTTCCGCGCTGGCGTCGAAGGCGACCGGCTTCCCGATCGCCAAGGTCGCGGCCAAGCTGGCGGTCGGCTATACGCTGGACGAGATCGAGAACGACATCACCGGCGCGACCCCGGCCTCGTTCGAGCCGACGATCGACTATGTCGTCACCAAGATCCCGCGCTTCGCCTTCGAGAAGTTCAAGGGTTCGGAGCCGGTGCTGTCGACCGCGATGAAGTCGGTCGGCGAGGTCATGGCGATCGGCCGCAACATCCACGAGTCGATGCAGAAGGCGCTGCGCGGTCTGGAGACGGGTCTCAGCGGCTTCAACGATGTGGAGCATCTGGTCGGTGCCCCGCGTGCCGAGATCGAGGCAGCGCTGGCCAAGGCGACCCCCGATCGGCTGCTGGTCGCGGCGCAGGCGCTGCGTGAAGGTTTCACCGTCGCCGAGGTCCATGCGATCGCGAAGTACGATCCCTGGTTCCTGAAGCGGATCGCCGAGATCGTCGCCGCCGAGGCCGAAGTCATGGCAAACGGCCTGCCGCAGGACGCGGCGGGTATGCGCCGCCTGAAGGCGATGGGCTTCTCCGACAAGCGGCTCGCTTATCTGGCGCTGCAATCGGCGAACCTGCGCGGCATGGATCGCGGCATCGCGCGTGGCTCGGGCCTGATCCACGAGGTCGTCAAGATGATGACCGGCGGCGTGACCGAACAGGAGGTGCGCGAGCATCGCCAGAAGCTGGGCGTGCGTCCGGTCTTCAAGCGGATCGACACCTGCGCCGCCGAGTTCGACGCGAAGACGCCGTATATGTACTCGACCTATGAAGCCCCGACCTTCGGCGAGCCCGAGGACGAGGCGGTGCCCAGCGATCGGAAGAAGATCGTCATCCTGGGCGGCGGTCCGAACCGGATCGGGCAGGGCATCGAGTTCGACTATTGCTGCTGCCACGCCTGCTTCGCGCTGGCGGATGCGGGCTATGAGACGATCATGGTCAACTGCAACCCGGAAACGGTCAGCACCGACTATGACACCTCGGACCGGCTCTATTTCGAGCCGCTGACCGCCGAGGACGTGCTGGCCATTCTCGATGTCGAGAAGTCGAAGGGCGAGCTGGTCGGCGTGATCGTGCAGTTCGGCGGCCAGACCCCGCTGAACCTCGCCCGGGCGCTGGAATCGGCGGGTATCCCGATCCTGGGCACCAGCCCCGACGCGATCGACCTGGCCGAAGACCGCGAGCAGTTCGCGGCGCTGGTCGACAAGCTGAAGCTGCACCAGCCCAAGAACGGCATTGCGCGCAGCCGCGAGGAAGCGCTGATCGTTGCCGAGCGCGTCGGCTATCCGGTGCTGATGCGCCCCAGCTTCGTGCTGGGCGGCCGCGCCATGGAGATCGTCGACGGCCCGCAGCAGCTGGAGGATTATATCCAGACGGCGGTGCAGGTGTCGGGCGATGCGCCGGTGCTGATCGACCAGTATCTGCGCGACGCGATCGAGGTGGACGTGGACGCGATCTGCGACGGCGACCAGGTCGTCGTGGCGGGCGTGCTCCAGCATATCGAGGAAGCGGGCGTCCATTCGGGCGACTCGGCCTGCTCGCTGCCGCCCTACAGCCTGTCGGCCGAGATCATCGCCGAGATCGAGCGTCAGGCGGAAGCGCTTGCGCGCGGCCTGAACGTGCGCGGCCTGATGAACATCCAGTTCGCGGTGAAGGACGGCCCAGAAGGCACTCGGGTCTACCTCATCGAGGTCAATCCGCGCGCCAGCCGCACCGTGCCCTTCGTCGCCAAGGCGATCGGCACGCCCATCGCCAAGATCGCCGCGCGCGTCATGGCGGGCGAGAAGCTGGCCGACCTGCCGCAGATCGATCGCCACATCGATTATTATGCGGTCAAGGAAGCGGTCTTCCCCTTCGCGCGCTTCCCCGGTGTCGATCCGGTCCTGTCGCCCGAAATGAAGTCGACCGGCGAGGTCATGGGTATCGACCCCGACTTCACCACCGCCTTCGCCAAGTCGCAGCTGGGGGCGGGCACCGTCCTGCCGA
This sequence comes from Sphingomonas sp. Leaf257, assembly GCF_001422185.1. Classification (NCBI taxonomy): domain Bacteria; kingdom Pseudomonadati; phylum Pseudomonadota; class Alphaproteobacteria; order Sphingomonadales; family Sphingomonadaceae; genus Sphingomonas; species Sphingomonas sp. Leaf257. Next base: position 28,135 of record NZ_LMMH01000012.1, on the reverse strand, counting down.
CCGAAGGCGCGGTCTTCATCAGCGTGAAGGACGGCGACAAGGAACAGATCGTTCCCGCCGCCCGGATGCTGTCGGAAGCGGGCTTCGCGATCGTCGCGACCGGCGGCACCGCCGATTATCTCGACCGTGCAGGTGTGACGGTCGAGAAGATCAACAAGGTGGCGCAAGGGCGGCCGCATATCGTCGACCGGATCAAGGACGGCGGCATCACCCTGATCTTCAACACGACCGAGGGGTGGCAGAGCCTGAAGGACTCCAAGCCGATCCGCGAAGCCGCGCTCGGCCAGAAGATTCCCTACTTCACCACGGCGCCCGCCAGCGTCGAGGCGGCGAAGGCGATTGCGGCGTCGGCGACCCGTGGTCTTGAAGTACGTCCCCTGCAATCCTACTATTCGCGTTCGCACAACTGATCCCGACATGAGAACATGATGTGCTGGCGGACCGCTCTCCCGGTTTGGGAGGGCGGTCCGTACCGGGAATGCGTAAGAATTGGGGACTAGGAATATGGCGACCGTCGAAAAGATGCCGATGCTCCAGGAGGGCTATGACAAGCTCACCCAGGACCTGCGGCGTCTGAAAGAAGAGCGGCCGCTGATCGTCGACGCGATCGAGGAAGCGCGTGCACACGGCGACCTGTCCGAAAACGCCGAATATCATGCGGCCAAGGAACGGCAGGGTCAGGTCGAGGCGACGATCGCCGACATCGAGGACAAACTGAGCCGTGCGCAGATCATCGACCCGAAGGATCTGTCGGGCGACAAGATCGTGTTCGGTGCGACCGTCACGCTGCTCGACGAGGACGACAAGCCGGTCAAGTATCAGATCGTCGGCCAGACCGAGGCGGACGCCAAGACCGGTCGGATCAGCTACAACTCGCCGCTCGGCCGTGCGTTGATCGGGCGCAAGCTGGACGAAGAGGTCGAGGTGACGGTGCCGTCGGGCGACCGTTATTACGTCGTCAGCAAGATCGAGTTCATCTGACCCGATGAACTGGACAGCGGCACGGGCCACGACGGCCATCGCGGTCGTCACGGCGGCCGTGTCGCTGATCCTCATCGCCACCGGCATGGTGCCGGATGCGGCGGTGGCGGGCGGGTTCATACCCCTGCGCTTCGAGGGGGCGGTCCTTCCGCCCGATTTCGGCTTTGCGGTGCCGACGCTGCTGACCCCGCTCAGCGCGACCCTTATCCATGGCGGGTTCGCGCATATCGCCTTCAATCTGGTGATGCTGGTCTATTGCGGTGCGCAGACCGAGCGCGCGTTGGGGCCGCGAGGCATCGCGGTGCTGTACGTCGTGGGTGCCTATGCCGCCGCGATGGCGCAATATTTTCCCGATCCCGCTTCGCCCATGCCGATGATCGGTGCAAGCGGCGCAATCTCGGCCATCGTCGGGGCCTATGCGCTGCTGTTCGGACGGCGGCGCGCGACCCGGGGTATCGCCGGACTGTCGGCGGAATTCACCCATGTCCTGTGGCTGGCGGCCGGATGGATCGGCATTCAGCTGCTGCTCGGCTATGCGGGCATGGGAATGGGTGCGATCGCGGTCGCCGCGCATATCGGCGGGTTCATCGCCGGGCTGGTCTTTGCCAAGCCGTTGCTGCTGTGGCGCTATCGCAACGCTTGAAGCGAGGGGGACTTTATCCCACCCTCCGTTCCGCCTGAGCGAAGTCGAAGGCCACGCCTGAACCTCGCCCAGCATCGGCGCCATCCCGTGCACTTCGACTTCGCTCAGTGCGAACGGGGTTCTGGAAGGTAGGGCGGAATAGACTTCCGCCCCCAACCCAATCAGTCGAGCGTCGGCTCGAGCAGGCGGTGCAGGTGCACCACCACGAACTTCATCTCGGCATCGTCGACGGTGCGCTGCGCGGCGGCGCGCCAGGCCTTTTCGGCGCTGGCATAGTCGGGAAATACGCCGACCACTTCCAGCCCGGCGGGATCGACGAAATCAAGGGTCTGCGGGTCGCTGACGCGGCCGCCGAACACGAGGTGCAGCTTGCTCATGGTGTCTCCTGAGGATTTGCCCTTTCCCCTAGCGGCAAGCGTCGCGCGATTGAAGACGGTCTTTCGCACTTGCAACGCTTTGTCATGGTCGTTGGGTCATGGTCGTTGGGTCATGGTCATTGGCAGCCGCCGCCGATCCATCCTAGGGGATAGGCCATGACCGATATGCACAATCCCTCTTACGACATCGTTATCGTCGGCACCGGCCATGCGGGGGCGCAGGCTGCCATCGCGTTGCGTCAGGAAGGGTTCGAGGGCACGATCGCGATGATCGGCGAAGAGGACTGGCCGCCCTATGAGCGCCCGCCGCTGTCCAAGGAGTATCTGGCCGGGGACAAGCCGTTCGAGCGTATCCTGATCCGCCCCGAGCGTTTCTGGGAAGAGCGCGCGATCACGTTGCGGTTGGGCGAGCAGGTCGTCGCGGTCGATGCCGAGGCGCGGTGCCTGACCACGGCGGCGGGCATCGTGATCGACTATGGCACGCTGATCTGGGCGGCGGGTGGCCATGCCCGGCGGCTGAGCTGTGACGGCCACCAGCTGACCGGCGTGCACGGTGTCCGCAGCCGCGCCGATGTCGACCGGCTGATCGCCGAACTGCCGGATGTGGCGCAGGTGGTGGTGATCGGCGGCGGCTATATCGGCCTGGAGGCCGCCGCCGTGCTGACCAAGTTTGGCAAGGCAATCACCATCGTCGAGGCGCAGGACCGGGTGCTCGCGCGCGTTGCGGGCGAGGCCCTGTCGCGCTTCTACGAAGCCGAACACCGTGCGCATGGCGTGACGGTGCGGCTTAGCGAGAGCGTGGCGTGTATCGAGGGAGAGGAGCGGATCAGCGGCGTCCGGCTGGCCGACGGTACGGTGCTGGCCGCCCAGATGGCGATCGTCGGCATCGGCATCGTGCCCGCGGTGCAGCCGCTGATCGCGGCTGGAGCGGCGGGCGATAATGGCGTGGCGGTCGATGCGCAGGGGCGCACCAGCCTGCCGCACATCTATGCGGTCGGCGATTGCGCGGCCCATGCCAACGACTTTGCCGACGGTGCCGTCATCCGGCTGGAATCGGTGCAGAACGCCCATGATCAGGCGACGGTGGCGGCGCGCACGATCATGGGGCGCGAGGTCGCCTATCATGCCGTGCCCTGGTTCTGGTCGAACCAATATGACCTGAAGCTGCAAACGGTCGGTCTGTCGATGGGGCATGACCAGGCGATCTTGCGTGGCGATCCGGCCTCACGCAGCTTCTCGGTCGTCTATCTGCGGCAGGGCCGGGTGATCGCGCTCGATTGCGTCAATGCGATGCGCGACTTCGTGCAGGGCAAGGCGCTGGTTGCCGATGGCGCCACCGTGCCGGTCGAGGCGCTGGCCGATGCCGGTCGCCCGCTCAAGACACTGTGGCCGCTGGCCGCGCAATGATCTTTTGAAACAAGCGCTTGCATCACGGCCCCGCGCTATGTCAGACTTAATGCAAAGGTTTGCAGGAGAGGTGTGATGCGCTGGCGGAATGCGATTCTGGCAGGGGTGGGTCTGGCTGCGCTGGCGGCGCCGGTTTCGGCGAAGGTGACCGCACCGACGGGGGCGAAGGTGTTCCGCCTCGATGGCGGTGGCGTCACCTATGCCATGGGGGTGGATGAGAAGGGCTATCTCCAGCCGCTCTATTGGGGATCGGCGCTGGCGGAGGGCGATCCGCTGATCTCGGGCGATCCGGTCAAGACGGGCGACCCGATCGTCCTGAAGGCGCCGGGCGAATTGTCCGGCTTCGACCCCGCCGGATCGGTCACGCTTCAGGAATATCCGGGGCAGGGCGAGGGGCTGGTCAGCGAGCCGGGCGTCAAGGCGCTGTTCGCCGACGGCAATCGCGATCTTGTCCTGAAATATCGCAACCACAAGGCCAGCGGAGAGACGCTGACCGTCGAGCTGGCCGATATCCGGCGGCCGCTATTCGTCACCCTGACCTATACGATCGACCCCGCGACGGGCATCATCGCGCGCTCGGCCAAGGTTCGGAACGGCGATGCCAGGCCGGTGCGTGTCGACCAGTTGGCGGCGGCGGTCCTCTCGCTGCCGGTCGGCGACGATTACCGGCTTCATTATCTGACCGGCCGCCACGCCGCCGAATGGACCCAGAAGACGGTGCCGGTCGAGGCCGCCGCGACCGTGCTGGAAAGCCGTCGCGGATCGACCGGCCATGGCAACAACCCCTGGTTCGCAATCGGCCGCGAAGGGCTGACCAGCGAGGAGCATGGGCCGGTCTGGTATGGTGCGCTCGCCTGGTCGGGCTCGTTCCGGATCAGCGTGGCGTCCGACAATCTGGGCCGGGTGCGGATCGCGGGCGGATACAATCCTTACGACTTTTCCTGGACGCTGAAGCCGGGCGAGACACTCGACACGCCGGTCTTCTATGCGGGCTATTCCGGCGACGGGCTGGGCGGGGCCTCGCGCACCTTCCACAAGTTCGAGGTCGCCAACATCCTGCCGCACGGGACAAGGGCGCGGCTGCGCCCGGTCCTCTACAATAGCTGGGAGGCGACCGCCTTCGACGTGACCGAGGCGGGGCAGATGGCGCTGGCCGAAAAGGCGGCGAAGATCGGCGTCGAGCGGTTCGTGGTCGATGACGGCTGGTTCGGCGCACGCAACAACGATAAGGCGGGACTGGGCGACTGGACCGTCAACCCGACCAAATTCCCCAACGGGCTGAAGCCCCTGATCGACCGGGTGAAGGGGCTGGGCATGGACTTCGGCCTATGGGTCGAGCCGGAGATGGTGAATGTCGACAGCGACCTGTACCGCGCGCATCCCGACTGGGTGCTGAACTTCCCCGACCGCCCGCGCACCGAGGGGCGCAACCAGCTGGTCCTGAACCTCGCGCGCACCGATGTTCGCGATCACCTGCTGACCGTGCTCGACAAGCTGGTCAGCGACAACGACATCGCCTTCCTGAAATGGGACTATAACCGCAACTGGACCGAGGCGGGCTGGCCCGAACGGCCGGTCGCCGACCAGCAGCGCGTCTATGTCGATTATGTCCGCAACCTCTATTTCATCCTGTCCGAGCTGCGGCGGCGGCATCCGAAGCTGGAGATCGAGGCGTGTTCCGGCGGCGGTGGTCGCGTGGACCTGGGCATCATCGGGCTGACCGATGAGGTCTGGCCCTCGGACAATACCGATCCGGCCGACCGGCTGACCATCCAGGACGGTTTCACCCGCGCCTATCCGGTGGCGGTGATGATGGCCTGGGTCACGGACAGCCCCAATTGGGCGAACACGCGCGTGACCAGCCTGGATTATCGTTTCCTGTCGTCGATGCAGGGCGGGCTGGGGATCGGCGCGAACCTAGACAAATGGGCGGACGCGGACTTCGCCACCGCGCGCAAATGGGTCGCGGCCTATAAGACCATTCGCGAGACGGTGCAGCGCGGCGCGCTCTATCGCTTGGAGTCGCCCAGCGGCGACGATGCGACCTCGGCGACCATGTATGTCGGGCAGGACAAAAGGCAGGCGGTGATGTTCCAGATGCTGCATTCGTCGATGTGGCGCGACAATCCCGCCGCCATCCACGCGCAGGGGCTGGACCCGGCACGGGTCTATACGGTGCGGATGCTCGACGGATCGGCCCGACCTGCGGGTGTGCCGGAGCGGGCATCGGGGGCCTATTGGATGAACCGGGGTTTGCGCGCGCCGCTGAAGGGGGATTTTGTCGGCACGGCCTTTGTGTTCGAGGCGGTGGGATAGGCTTGACGCTGGCGGGGAACCGGGTGACCCTGACCTGGGTCAACGGGGGGTGAGTCATGAGGCGAACGATCGCGGCAGTGCTGGCGGCGGCATGTCTGGTGTCTTGCGATCAGGCGCCCATTCGCAAGACAACCGAGAAGCTCGAGGCCTTCGACGTCCAAGAGCCGGACTCGGCTCCCGCGACGGCGGCCGCCGGATCGCAGATCGCCTATAGCTATACCGTTTCCTATGTTTTCGATCGCCCGACGGTTGCGAAGGTGCAGGGCGACCAGCTCGCATTGTGTCGCCGTCTCGGCAATGCCCGCTGTCTGGTGGTGCGCTCGACCCTGCACGCGCCCGGCGTCGGTGGCGATGCGGCCGCTGCCGGTGCCGCTACCGTCGATGAGGCGATGCTACTGGTCGATGCGCGCCTCGCGACGCAATTTAACCGGCGCCTCGACGCTTTGGCGAGGGCGGGCGGCGCACGGCTGTCCGAGCGAGAATCCACGGCGGAGGATGTGACGCGGCAGGTGATCGACGCGAATGCCAAGGTCCGCGCCAAACAGGCGTTGGCTGAGCGATTGCTGACGATCATCCGCTCGGCCAAGGGCAATGTCGGTGAACTGGTGCAGGCCGAACGGGCCTATGCGACCACGCAGGAAGAGCTGGATGCGGCGCGGCAGGAACAGGCCAGCCTGGCGCAGCGCGTCGCCATGTCGCCGGTGACGATCAACTATCTTTACAATGATCTGTCGGAATCGCGGAGCGTCATCGTCAAAAGCCTTCGTTCGGCGGGCGACACGCTGGCGAACAGCCTGGCAGCGATGATCGCGGTCATCGTGGCCGCGCTGTCTTGGCTGGCGGTGGGCGGGGGACTGTGGCTGCTTATGCGTCGTATCGCGCACAAGCGGGGCTGGCGTCGTCCGCGATGGGGGCGGAAGGCGTCCGGGGACATGTCGCCCCCCATGGGCGAATAAGACTTTCGACTGATCGGAGGGGGCGAGATGAACGCGACGGGATGGAGTGTGGTGGCCTGTCTATTGGTGGCGGGTTGTGCCACCACGCCCCCGGAAAAGCCGGTGCTGACCAACCGTGCGCTCGCTCGTGCGGCGACGAAATGCCATGTGAGGTCGCTCGGCGTCCATTATTCGCGAACCGGCAAGCTGCCTTACGGCGACTATCTGGTGCCATTGGCGGAGCGTGACGCTGCGCCCGACGATCAGCCCAGTTTCCATTGCATGTCCGAAGCACTGAAGGGCTATCGCCGCGATTATCTGGGGCTGGTCGTTAAGGACCCCGTTGTCCAACCCCGGAAGTAGCAGCGTTTATTCTTGATGCCGGACGGTCGGGCGGCCGTCGCGGCGCTGCCCTGGCTTTGCGCGCGTTCACGGGTAGGATAGACGAGGAGCGAGCCGATGATCCCGGTCGAGCAGGTTGCGTCAATTCCCGATGCCGCGCCCGTGAAGCGGGAAGCCTCCGCAATGGCAGGCCCGGTCGTCCTGACCCGACGCCCTTGCACTATCGGGCCGACCGATGCCGATGTCGTGGTGTGCGGGCGAACGGAAGACGCGCGGTTCCGTCTTGGGCCGGTGCCGCCGCCACCGCCCGCCGACGGCATGTTGTCCCGCCCCTTGCGTATCCAGATTGCGCCGGGCGTTTCGTTCGGTTTTCAAAAGGGCGGCGGCTTCGGCCTGCGGACCGAGTTCGGGCCGGGCCGGAAGACCGGCGAAGGCGAGTAACGGCATTCCCGGCGAGGAGAGGGTTGGCGACGACCGGTGCCGCCGTCAGCTCGTGACATGCGACACCCCTTCGACATGTCTCAAAAGGGTCAGCACGCCAGCGCGCGTTCCGTATCCTCTCGGGCCTGCTCGACCAGCACGATGGTCGCGGCGCGTGCCGCCGACGCATTGGCGTCGGCGATGGCGGCGAACAACTGGCGGTGTTCGGGCATGGAGTCGCGGGGCAGCTTGGCGCTGCGGTGCTTGTAGAGCGTGGTCCAGCGGACCGCCGCGCCGATGCTGCCCGACAGGCTGATCAGCAGTTCGTTGCCCGTCGCCTCCAGGATGATGTTGTGGAACAGCTGGTCGGCGGCGCGGCCCTGTTCGGTATGGAGGCCGTGTTCGCCCATCGCTTCCAGCGCGGCCCCCATGCGCGACAGCTGGCGCGTGTCGCGCTTGAGGGCAGCCAGTTCGGCGGCGGCGGGCTCGACGATCAGGCGGAGCTGGAACAGGCTGGTGACGAAACCGGCGGGCGGCTCGCCCTCGAACATCCAGGCGAGCAGTTCGGGATCGAGCAGGTTCCATTCCAGCCGCTCGCGCACCCGCGTGCCCGCCTTGGGCTTGCTGACCACCAGCCCCTTGGCGGACAGCATCCGCAGTGCCTCGCGCACCACGGAGCGTGATATGCCGCGTTGTTCGGCGATCTCGACTTCGCCGGGCAGGGTCGATCCGGTGGGGATGCGGCCGGTCACGATGGCGACACCGATGTCCCGCGCCAAGGCACTATGGGCGGGGCCGCGCCGCTTCAAGGTCGTCACTCGGTAGGGTCCTCCCCGGATCGCGGGGCCGCACCCCGTTGTTGTCTGACCATATTATGGGGCGATGCGCCGAAAGGGAAGCGCAAGGCGAGACATGTGCCTTGGTTGCGCTCCAAATGATACCATGTATCATGAACGCTGCCAGTTGCTCCCGACCCCATGTCGCGGCACGATGCGGCATCCACTGATCCATGAGGGGGTCCGTTTTTCCATGCGTTTTCGCCCGTTTCTGCTCGCCGCCAGCGCGCTCGCCGTCCTGACGCCCGCCACCGCGCAACAGGTGCCCGGGACCGGCCCGGCGCCGGTGAAGGTCGTCACCGACTCCACGGTCGGCGACATTCCCGCCCGCTTCACGCCGCCGACCAATGTCGCGGAGCGGGATTACGACAAGCGCGAGATCATGATCCCGATGCGCGACGGGACCAAGCTGTACACCGTCATCGTCGTGCCCAAGGGTGCGGTGAACGCCCCGATCGTCCTGACGCGCACGCCCTATAATGCGGCTGGCCGGGCCAAGCGGTCGGACAGCACGAAGATGATCGAGGCGCTGCCGCTGGCCGACGAGGCGTTCGTCAAGGCGGGCTATATCCGCGTCTATCAGGATATCCGGGGCAAATACGGCTCGGAGGGTGACTATGTCGTCACGCGTCCCGTCATCGGCCCGCTGAACGCAACCAAGGTCGATCACGTCACCGACGCCTATGACACGATCGACTGGCTGGTGAACAAGGCGAACCTGCCCGAATCCAATGGCCGCGTCGGCATGATCGGGTCGTCCTATGAGGGCTTTACCGTCGTCATGGCGCTGCTGAACCCGCACCCCGCGCTGAAGGTCGCCGCGCCCGAAAGCCCGATGATCGACGGCTGGATGGGCGACGACTGGTTCCATTACGGCGCGTTCCGCCTCGCCAATATCGGCTGGATCGGGTCGCAGACCGGCTACAAGGGCGAGGGCAAGGCACCGTCCAGCGGCGGCTACGACGATTACGAGAATTTCCGCCACGGCTCGGCGAACGACTGGGCGAAGAAGTCGGGCTATGACCAGCTGCCCATGTGGCAGCGCGTGGTGCAGCATCCGGCCTATGACTTCTACTGGCAGGGTCAGGCGCTGGACAAGCTGCTGGCAGCCAATCCCTCCAACGTGCCGACCATCTGGGAACAGGGGCTGTGGGACCAGGAGGATATGTACGGCGCCATCACCGCCTGGGAAGCGCTGAAGGCCAAGGGCAAGCTGGGCAACAACTTCCTGGTGATGGGCCCGTGGCGGCACAGCCAGATCAACCGCACCGGCACCAGCCTGGGGCCGTTCCAGTGGAATGGCGACACCGCCAAGCAGTTCCGCGAGGACATGGTCCTGCCGCTGTTCAACCAGTATCTGAAGGACGGCGCGCCCGCCAACCTGCCCAGCGCCGCCATCTACAACACCGGCGAGAATCACTGGGACAAGCTGACCCAGTGGCCGCTCGCCTGCCAGAGCGGGTGCGCCGCGCCGCTGACCCCGCTCTATCTGGCGGAGGACAAGGGGCTGAGCTTCGACAAGCCGGGGACGGGGGCGGACGCCTATGTCTCCGATCCGGCCAATCCGGTGCCGCATCTGTCGCGCCCGGTGAACTTCAACGACGGCCGCTGGGGCGACTGGCTGGTCAGCGACCAGCGGCATGTCGATGGCCGCACCGATGTCGTTACCTACACCACCCCGGTCCTGACCAAGGCGGTGCGGGTGTCCGGCGCGCCGATCGCCGACCTGTTCGCGCGCACGACCGGGACGGACGGCGATTTCGTCGTCAAGATCATCGACGTCTACCCGTCCGAAAACGCGATCGACGAAAAGATGGGCGGCTATGAACTGCCGATCAGCCTCGACATCTTCCGCGGTCGCTATCGCAACAGCTTCTCCAATCCCTCGGCCATTCCGGCGGGCAAGGTGCAGGAATATAAGTTCCGCCTGCCAACCGTAAACCATGTGTTCCAGCCGGGGCACCGGATCATGGTCCAGGTCCAGTCCAGCCTGTTCCCGCTCTATGATCGCAATCCGCAGACCTTCGTGCCCAATATCTTCACGGCCCGGCCAAGCGATTACCGGAAGGCGACGATCACGCTGGAGCGCGGCGGCGCCAATGCCAGTCGCGTCTGGCTGCCGGTCGTGCCGCTCGACCAGTCGGCGGTGGCGGCGCGCTGACCCGTCCGGGGCGGGATGACCTCCCGCCCCGTGGATTTGTCCGAAACAGTCCTTGGAGCCACGGGCCGGTAACGCTATTCTGACGTCCGTGGCTCTCCCACCACCTTCATTCCCGCCTTTGCCGCTGCCTGGCGAAGCGATCGGAGCGGCTGCGGCCAGCCCTGCCGATGCGCAGCGCTATCTGTCGCTCGTGGCGGCGGCGACGGACCGGCTGATGGCCGCCGATGATCCCGCCGCGATGATCGACTCGCTGTTCGCGCTGATCCGCGACGAACTGCATCTCGATGTCTTTTTTCATTTTCGCCGCGATGGTGACGCCGTGCGGCTGGAGACTGCAGGCGGCCTGACCCGGGCCGAGTGGCAGGCGGCGGCCGGTCTGGACATCGGCCCCTCCGCCTGCGGTCAGGCGATGCGAGAGCGGCGTACGCTGCACCTGACCGATATCCAAACCAGCGGAGAGGAGCGGACGGGGTTCGTCCGGTCGCTGGGCGTCCAGGTCTATCTGTGCATGCCGCTGCTGCACGGGGACGAGTTGTTGGGCACGCTCGGCTTCGGGCGGCGTGCGGCGCGGCCGTTCGACCAGGAGGAGCGGCGGCTGTTGCTGCTACTCTGCCATTATGCCGCGCTGGCGCAGCACCGGTTGCGGATCGAGGAGGCGCTGCGGCGCGGGCTCGATACCCAGGCGCAGTTGCTGGCCGAGCTGAACCACCGGGTCCGCAACGCGCTGCAAGTGGCGATCGGTCTCGTCTCGCATGAAGGGCGGGAGGCCCCCGATACCGGCACGCGCCGCGCGCTGATGCGGGCGGCCGAACGGTTGCAGGTGTTGGCGAGCGCGCACCGGCCGCTCTACGCCACTGCCGATCCGGGGCTGGTCGACCTGCCCGCGCTGTTCGCCGACGTGATCGCGCAGCTGCGCGGCGAGACCGGCAATGTGCCGATGACGGTCGACAGCCCGGTCTCGGTGCCGATCGAACGCGCGGTGGCGGCCGCGCTGCTGCTCGATGCGTTGATGGCGCAGGGTGCGGGGGTGCCACGCATCGTCTTCACGGTGAACGGAGCGCCGGGGAACGAAATGCTCCGTATCTCGTTTGAGGCGATCGGATGGGGACGTATCGCCGATGTGGTCGACCGAGATCGATTGGTGGCGAGGCTTTGCCATCAGTTGCGCGCGACGTTGACGAACGAGGATGATGGGTGCCTGATCTTGGTCATGCCGCATGACGGCGGCGCATATGGGGCTCGCCTCGCGTCCTAACGAACTGGCCGATGACGATCGCGGCGACGAAACCCCGCTGAACCTCCTGATTATCGAGGATGAGGCGCTGGTCGCCATGCTGGTCGAGGACGCATTGACGCTGCACGGTCACCGCGTGATTGGCATTGCCGACACCGTCTCCGCCGCCATGGCGTTGGTTGATGAGGAGCGGCCCGACCTTGCGCTTTGCGACGTGAAGCTGGCCGATGGCGATAGCGGGCTGACCGCCGCACAACTGCTCGCCGATCGCGGTATTCCCTGCATCTTCCTGAGCGGCAACTGCCCCGAGCGTGGCGGCCATCCGCTGGTCATCGGCTGCATCGCCAAGCCGTTTCGCGCGGGCAGCCTGGGCGCCGCCGTCCGTGCCGCGCATGTGGTGGCGCAGGGCGGGCGGCCCAGCGATCCGCCCGCCGCGCTGCGTTTCTATGGCGAGAGGATCTGATCGGGGTTCTGATTTTCGGGCGAACCCTCGATCGCCTGTTCCATCTTGTCGAGGATTCGCGCGAACTGCCCGACTTCCTCATCGCTCAGCAAACCGAAGGCCTGAGCGATCAGCGTCCGACGCAGCGGCTCGGTCTGGCGCAGCACCTGCCGCCCATGATCGGTGATGTCGAGCCGTTTCGCCCGCCGGTCGTCGGGGTCGGGCACGCGCACCACCAGCGAGTCGCGCTCCATCGTGTCGATCGCCTGCGTCACCGTACGCGGAGCAAGGTCGAACCAGTCGGCGACATCGGCGGCACGAACCGGCGCATTGTTGGCAATGAAGTGCAGCATCTTGGTGCGCGCTAGTGAAGCGCCTTGCGCGGCCATCTGCCGGTCCAGAAGCCGGTGGAAACGCAGATAGATGCGGCTGTAGCGGAGCGCCAGGGTTTCATAATCGCACATAATATGAGGTAGCTCAATAAATGGTCTTGCCTTATTGTGCAAGTGCGAGCAAATGCACCATCCAGTTCTTTTGATTCCATCGACAGGGAGGCCGGTGTGGCCGACGCAAACCAAGTGAATGAGGGGCAGGACGCCGAACGCCAGGATGCGGAGACGGCGGAGGACAAGACCCCCGTATCGCCCGCCAAGAAGCGGCGCATCCGTGTCATCCTGCTGGTCGTCGCGGCGGTCGCCGTGATCGGGGGCGTTTTCTGGTATGCGAACTACAAGAGCGTCGGCCAGTATATGCAGACGACCAACGACGCCTTCATCCAGGCGGATGCGGTCACGGTCGCGCCCAAGGTCTCGGGCTATGTCGACAAGGTGTTCGTCGGCGAAAACCAGAATGTCCAGGCGGGCCAGCCGCTGCTCCAGATCGACACCCGCGACTATCAGGCGCAGACCGCGCAAATCCAGGCGCAGATCGGTGTCGCCCGCGCCAATGCCGAGGGCGTCCAGGCGCAGATCAAGGAACAGCAGGCCGCGATCGACCGCGCCGAGGCCGATCTCCGCGCCGCGCAGAGCGACGCCGCCTTCGCGCAGGCCGAGGTGACGCGTTACACGCCGCTCGCCGCATCGGGTGCCGAGAGCCGCGAGCGTTTGTCGCAGCTTCAGAACCAGGCGCGTCAGGCCAATGCCAAGGTCGCCGCAGCTTCCGCCGCGCTGGCCGCGTCGCGTCGCCGTATCGGCACGCTCGATGCGCAGGTGCAGCAGGCGCGTTCGCAGGGGCAGGCCGCCAAGGCGCAGCTGGACGCCGCCGAGGTCAATCTGGGCTCGACCACGATCCGCGCCTCGATCGGCGGTCGGGTCGGCAACAAGACGGTGCGCGTCGGCCAGTTCCTGCAGGCGGGCACCCGCACCATGTCGATCGTGCCGGTCAACCAGCTGTATATCAATGCCAACTTCAAGGAAACGCAGCTGGGCCTGATGCGTCCCGGCCAGCCGGTGAAGATCGACGTCGATGCGCTGCCGGGTGTCGAGATCAAGGGCCATGTCGAAAGCGTGGCACCGGGCACCGGCGCGCAATTCTCGCTGCTGCCGCCGCAGAATGCGACCGGCAACTTCACCAAGATCGTCCAGCGCGTGCCCGTCCGCATCGCGGTCGACGCCGATGCGCAGACCCGTGCGCTGATGGTGCCCGGCATGTCGGTCGAGGTGACCGTCGACACCCGCTCGGCCAAGGGCGCGCTGAAGCACATCGCCGAGCGGCAGGACCAGCATAACGAAGCGCGGGAGGGGGCGCAGCGCCGGTGAGCGCCGCCGCCGCCCAGCGGGGCGCCCCTCCGGCGAAGGCCGACCTGACCGCCTGGCTCGCCGTCGCGGCGGGCAGCATCGGCGCACTGATGGCGACGCTCGACATCTCGATCGTCAACTCCGCGCTGCCGACCATCCAGGGCGAGATCGGCGCGAGCGGGACCGAGGGGACATGGATCGCGACCTCCTATCTGGTCGCCGAGATCATCATCATTCCGCTTTCCGCCTGGCTGGAGCGGTTGCTGGGCCTGCGTACCTTCCTGCTGATCGCCTCGATACTGTTCACCGGCTTTTCGGTGGTGTGCGGCCTGTCGACCAATTTGACGATGATGATCATCGGACGCGCGGGGCAGGGCATCACCGGCGGTGCGCTGATCCCGACCGCGCTGACCATCATCGCCACCCGGTTGCCGCGCGAGCAGCAGCCGATCGGGACGGCGTTCTTCGGCGTCACCGCCATTTTGGGACCTGTTATGGGGCCGCTGATCGGCGGCTGGCTGACTGAGAATGTCAGCTGGCACTATGCCTTCTTCCTGAACATCCCGGTCGGCGCGGTGCTCGTCACGCTGCTGCTCGTCGGCCTGCCGCACCAGAAGCCGCATCTGTCCGAGCTGGCCAAGGCCGACTGGCTGGGCATTGCGGGCTTGGCGCTCGGGCTGGGCGGGCTGACCGTCGTGCTCGAGGAAGGGCAGCGCGAGCAGTGGTTCGAGTCGCGTGAGATCATCGAACTGACTATCTTGTCGATCTTCGGCTTCGGCCTGTTGTTCGCCGGGCAGTTCGTCGCGTCGCGTCCGGTTATCCGGTTAAAGCTGTTGCTCGACCGCCAGTTCGGCAGTGTGGTGATCATGGGGATCGTGCTGGGCATGGTGCTCTACGGCACCTCTTATGTGATCCCGCAGTTCCTCGCCTCGATCGCAGGCTATAATGCGTTCCAGGCGGGCAAGGTCGTGCTGTTGAGCGGCATCCCCAGCCTCATGATGATGCCGTTCACCCCGATCCTCATCAAGAAGGTCGACATCCGTATCGCGGTTGGGCTGGGGCTGAGCATCATGGCGCTGAGCGCCGGGATCGACACGGTGCTGACCGCCGATTCCACCGGCAGTTCGTTCACCGACAGCCAGTTGTTGCGCGGCGTCGGCACGATCCTGGGCATGGTGTTCCTGAACCAGGCGGCGATCTCCTCGGTGCCGCCGTCTCAAGCGGGCGATGCGGCCGGGCTGTTCAGCGCGGCGCGCAACCTGGGCGGTTCCTTCGCGCTGGCGGGCATCGCCACCGTGCAGGACCAGCGCAGCTTCCTGCACGAGCGTCGGTTGGAGGAATCGCTGTCGGCCAATTCGGGGTCGACCCAGGGCTGGATCGATGCGCTGACCCAGCAATTCGGCAGCGCCGATGCCGCGCTGCGCATGATCGGTAATACGATCCGGCAACAGGCGCTGGTCATGACCTATAACGACCTGTTCTTCATCCTGTGCGTCGGCATCATCATGGTGATGCCGCTTGTCCTGTTCCTCCGCCCGCTGCCCAAGGGCGGCCCCGTGGCGATGCATTGAGAACCATGATGCGCAAGCAGTTTTCCCTCATCCCGCTCCTCCTGCTGGGGGCCTGCACCGTCGGGCCGAACTATGCCGGGCCGCCCAAGGCCATCGGTTCGGCCGCGACCCCGCCCGCCGGGTTCGCGCGTACCGACAATACGCTGGCGACGACCGCACCCGCGGTCGCCGACTGGTGGACGACGCTGAACGATCCGATGCTCAACTGGCTGGAGGAGCGGGCGCTGGCGTCCAATCCGAACGTCGCGGTGGCACAGGCGCGATTGAAGCAGGCGCGGTCCTCGCTGCGACTGGAGCGCGCCAATCAGGCGCCCAATGCCAACGCCAGCGCGACCTATCTCCACGCCAATCTGCCCGAACTCAACCTCGGCGGCGGTGGCGGAGAGCAGGGTGGCGCCAATGGCGGCGCGTCCGGCGGTTCGGCGAGCGGCTCGGGCGGTGGCACCAATGTCGACTTCTTCAACCTGGGCTTCGACGCCAGTTGGGAGATCGATCTGTTCGGCGGCCGTCGTCGCACCGTCGAGGCCGCGCGCGCCAGCGCCGATGCGGCGGAAGCCAATGTCGCCGATGCGCAGGTCTCGCTCAGCGCCGACGTCGCCCAGGCCTATGTCGGGCTTCGCGACGCGCAGCAGCGGCTGATCTTGGCGCGCGAGGCGTCGAAGATGCAGCGCGACACGCTGAACCTGACGCTCCAGCGGTTCAACAACGGCACCGCCTCGCAACTGGAGGTCGAGCGGTTGCGCAATCAGGTGGAGAGCACAGACGCGCAGATCCTGCCGCTATCGTCCTCGGTCGAGACCTATCTCAATGCGCTGGCCATCCTGATCGGCGAGGCACCCGGCACGCTCGACCAGCGCCTGACCCAGGCGGCGCCGGTGCCGTTGCCGCCGGCGCAGGTGGCGGTCGGCGATCCGACCGCGCTGCTCCAGCGTCGCCCCGACATCCGCGCGGCCGAGCGCAATCTGGCGGCCCAGACCGCCAGGATCGGCGTGGCGGAGGCGGCGAAGTTTCCGCGCCTCAACCTGATGGGGATCATCGGCATCGGCGGCACCTCGCTCGACTCGCTGACCGATCTCGACAATCTGGTGACGCTGGGCGCGCCGATGCTGCAGTGGAATGTGCTGAACTTCGGTCGCGCCAATGCCCGGGTCGGCCAGGCCGAGGGCGCGCGCGACGAGGCGGAGGCGCGTTATCGCGGTGCAGTCCTGTCGGCGCTGCGCGATGCCGAGGATTCGCTGTCGCGCTTCCGGGCGCGGCGCAACACGGTGGCGACGCTGGCACGGGCCAAGGCGTCGGCGGATCGCTCGGCGGTGCTGATGCAGCAGCGCTATCGGGCGGGGGCGGCCACGCTGATCGACACGCTGGACGCGGAACGGCAGCGGGTGGCGGCGCAGCAGTCGCTGTCGCAGGCGGTCGCCGGGCTGACGAATGATTACGTCGCGCTGCAAAAGGCGCTCGGCCTGGGTTGGCGCGCGCCGTCGGGGGCTTAGTTCCCAATTCCTCCCCTGCAAGGGGAGGTGGCAGTCCGCAGGACTGACGGAGGGGTGTCACCATCAGCGGGGACACCCCTCCACCAGCTTCGCTGGTTCCCCTCCCCTTGCAGGGGAGGAATCAGAAGCGGTCAGGCCCCCGCCTTTGCGATCCGTTCGCGCGCTTCGCGTTCGATCGTTTCCAGTTCGTCGACCGTCTGGACCAGCGCGGTCATTTGCTGGCGCAGTTCGTCGACCCGTTCGCGGCAGCGTTCGGCCAGCACGCGCATCTGTTCGACATGCTGCGGATCGGCATCGTACAGCCGCAGGAACTCTTCGATCTCGCGCAGGGAAAAGCCCAGTCGCTTACCGCGCAGGATCAACTGCATCCGCCCCGTCTCGCGTTTGGAATAGACGCGCGCGGTGCCGACACGGCGCGGCTCGATCAGTCCGCGATCTTCATAGAAACGCAGCGTGCGCGTCGTCACGCCCAAGCTGTTCGCGACATCCTGGATGCCGCGAAGCTCCTCGTTTTCCCCCACCGTCTATTCCCCCACGGGCCGCGCCGCCGCAGTGGCGGCTTTGGCCAATTCTTCCTCAACCAGTTCCTTTTTCGACAATTTGCCGATCAAGGTCTTGGGCAGGCTTTCGCGGATTTCGACCTCTCGGGGAAGTTCGATCTTGCTGACCTTGTCCTGTAAAAAGGCACGCAGCTCTTCGGGCGTGGCGTGATGATCGGCGGCCAGCTTGACGAAGGCCTTGGGCGACTGGCCGCGATAGGGGTCGGGAATGCCGATGACGACGGCTTCGGCGACCGCGGGATGCTCGTACAGCGCTTCCTCGATCATGCGCGGATAGACGTTATAGCCCCCGCACAGGATCACATCCTTGATCCGGTCGACGATGAACAGATAGCCGTCCTCGTCCAGATAGCCGACATCGCCGGTACGCAGCGCGCCGTGGATAAAGACCTGTTCGCTCTCGCTCGGCTTGTTCCAGTAACCGGACATGACCTGCGGGCCGCGCGCGCAGATTTCACCGACCTCGCCCGGCGGCATCAGCCGGTCGGGATTGTCGCGGTCGCGGATCTCGATGATCGTACCGGGGAAGGGGATGCCCGCCGATCCGCCCTTATTCTCGCCGATCAGCGGGTTGCAGGTGATGATCGGCGACGCCTCCGAAAGACCATAACCCTCGACCAGCTTGCCGCCGGTCGTGTTCTCGAACGCCACGCGCACCTCGGCGGGCAGGGGGGCGCCACCCGAAATGCACGCCTTGATCGCCGACAGGTCGACCTTGCGTGCCTCCGCGACGCCCGCAATCGCATTATAGATGGTGGGGACGGCGGGGAAATAGGTCGGCTTGCCGCGCGCGATCGTCTTGAGCACCTGGTCCAACTCGAACCGGGGGAGCAGGATCATCTCCGCGCCGACCCGGATCGCAAAGCTGAGCACGGTGGTCAGCGCGAAGACGTGGAAGAGGGGAAGCACGCCCAATATGCGTTCCTCGCCGATCATCTCCTCGCCGCCGGTATGGATGACCATCGCATCGGCATTGGCGACGAGATTGGCGTGCGACAGCATCGCCGCCTTGGGGCTGCCGGTGGTGCCGCCGGTATATTGCAGCACCGCCACATCATCGGGCCTCGCCGAGATCGGCGTCAAAGCGCCGCCGCGCTTCATCATCTGCGCAAAGGTCAGGTGGCGGGGCGAGGGGCCGGGGGCGGCGATCATCGCGCGCTTGAGCAGGCGATAGGCCAGCCCCTTGATCGTCGGCAGCGCGCCCGCGACCGGACATGAGATGACATGGCGCAGGCCGAGTTTCTCGGCTACATGGCTGACGCGGCCGTAAATGTCGGGAATGTCGCAGGTCGCGATGATCTCCGCGCCCGAATCCTCCAGCAGGTGGCACAGCTCGCGCTCGACATAGAGCGGGTTGACGTTGACGACGATGCCCCCGGCCTTCAGCGTCGCGAAGTAGAGCACGGGGTAATAGATGATGTTGGGCAGGCAGAGCGCGACGCGGGTGCCCTTCTTCACCCCCAGCGCCTGGAGCCCGGCGGCGGCCTTGTCGACCATCGCGCCCAGTTCGTCATATCGGGTGATTCGGCCCATGAAATCGATGGCGGGCCGAGACCCATGCCGCCGTACCGTGGTCTCGAACATGTCGGTCAGCAGCCGCGGCTCGAAGACCAGAGGGCGTCCCATCGCTTGACCCGGTACACCGCCTGTCGTGGTTTCCCCGATGGCTCCTGCCGTCATCGCGTCGCTCTCCTATATCTTTTTTCGACCATACCCGGTTGTCGATTGCGGTCGAGTTGCTTATTGTGTTGACGTATAGGGTAGGTAACGCACCTTAACGTTAGGCCGCAAGCCCATAAAGAGAGGATTGGATGACCAACATCGTGATCGCAGGCTATGCCCGCTCTCCCTTCACCCAGGCTGGCAAGGGCGCGCTCGCACGGGTTCGTCCCGATGACCTGACCGCGCAGGTGATTCGCGGCCTGATCGAACGGACCGGCGTCGATGCTTCGGAGATCGAGGACATCATCCTGGGCTGCGCCTTCCCCGAGGGCGAGCAGGGCATGAACGTCGCGCGGTTGATCGGCCTGCTGGCGGACCTGCCGCTGTCGGTCGGCGGCATGACGGTGAACCGCTTCTGCGGATCGTCCATGTCGGCCATCCATATCGCCATGGGCCAGATCCAGATCGGCGCTGGCGAGGCGTTCATCTGCGCCGGTATCGAGTCGATGAGCCGGGTGCCGATGGGCGGCTATAATCCGCTGCCCAACCCCGAACTCGCCGCAGCCCGTCCGGGGGCCTATATGGGCATGGGTCAGACCGCCGAGAATGTCGCGACCAAGTACCAGATCACTCGCGCCGAGCAGGAAAAATTCGCGGTCGCCAGCCAGAAAAAGGCCGCCGAGGCGCGCACCGCCGGTCGTCTGGCCGATGAGATCGTGCCGATCCACACCAAGGCGGGCGACGTGACCGAGGACGGGCTGATCCGCCCCGACACGACCGAAGAGGTGCTGTCCGGCCTGAAGCCAGCCTTCGACAAGGAAGGCACCGTGACCGCAGGCACCGCTTCGCCGCTCACCGATGGCGCGGCCGCCGTGCTGGTCACGTCGGAGGAATTCGCCAATCGCCACGGCCTGAAGATCCTAGCCCGCATTAAGTCGGTCGGCATTTCGGGTTGCGAGCCCGAGACGATGGGCCTCGGCCCGATCGGCTCGTCCAAGAAGGCGCTGGAGCGGGCGGGCATCTCGGCCGGCGACCTCGACGTGGTCGAGATCAACGAAGCCTTTGCCAGCCAGGCGATCGCCTGCATTCGCGACCTCGGCCTGAAGGACGAGACGATCAACAAGGACGGCGGCGCGATTGCGATCGGCCATCCGCTGGGTGCGACCGGCGCGCGCATCGTCGGCAAGGCGGCGGCGCTGCTGGCGCGCGACGGCGGCCAATATGCGCTCGCCACCCAGTGCATCGGCGGCGGGCAGGGCATCGCGACTGTGCTGGAGCGTGCATGATGGCTGACACGATCAACAAGGTTTGCGTGATCGGTGCAGGGGTGATGGGCGCAGGCATTGCGGCGCAGGTCGCCAATGCCGGTGTGCCCGTCCTGCTGCTCGACATCGTGCCCAAGGACGGCGCCGATCGCGACGCCATCGCCAAGGGTGCCGTCGCCAAGATGCTCAAGACCGAGCCTGCGCCCTTCATGTCGCCCGCCGCCGCCAGGCTGGTGGAAACGGGCAATATCGAGGATCACCTGGCACGCGTCGCCGAATGCGACTGGATCGTCGAGGCGGTGGTCGAGCGGCTGGACATCAAGCAGGCGCTTTATGCCCGGCTGGAAGAGCTGAAGCGTCCCGGTACGGCGGTGTCGTCCAACACCTCGACCATCCCGCTCGGCCATCTGGTCGAGGGGCGGTCGGAGCAGTTCAGACAAGACTTCCTGATCACCCATTTCTTCAACCCGCCGCGCTATATGCGGCTGATCGAGATCGTGACCTCGCAGCACACCGATGCCGGTGTCGCGGCCAAGGTCGAGCAGTTCGTCGATCACCGCATGGGCAAGCGGATCGTCCGCGCCAAGGACACGCCCGGCTTCATCGCCAACCGCATCGGCACCTATTGGCTGGCGGTCGCGATCAACGCGGCGATGGACCAGGGGCTGACCGTCGAGGAGGCCGACCAGATTGGCGGCCGTCCGATGGGCGTGCCCAAGACCGGCATTTTCGGGCTGATCGATCTGGTCGGCATCGACCTGATGCCGCTGCTCGCCAAGTCGCTGTCCTCGACCCTGCCGGAGGGTGACGCCTATTTCGACACGATCCGTCCGTTGCCGCTGATCGACAAGATGATCGCGGAGGGCTTTACGGGCCGCAAGGGCAAGGGCGGCTTCTACCGCCTCGACCGCAAGCCCGACGGCACCAAGGCCAAACAGGCGATCGACCTGAAGACCGGCGAATATCGCGCTGAAAAGAAGCCGGAACGTCTGCCGGGCCGCGCCGAAAAGGATCTGGCCGCGCTGGTCGCGACGCCGGGCAAGGTCGGTGACTATGCCTGGGCGGTGCTGGGTCCGGTGCTGTCCTATGCCGCCGGGCTGGTCGGCGAAGCGGCGGACGATGTGGTCGCGATCGATGACGCAATGAAGCTGGGCTATAACTGGAAGTTCGGTCCGTTCGAGCTGATCGACCGCATGGGTCCGGGCAAGCTGGCCGAGCGGCTGCGTGCCGAGGGCAAGAAGGTGCCCGCCCTGCTTGAGACGGCGGGTGACCGCCCCTTCTACCGCGTTGTCGATGGCAAGCGTCAGTATCTGACCGCAGGCGGCGACTATGCCGATGTCGTCCGCGCGGAGGGCGTGGTGCTGCTGGAGGACATCAAGCTGCGCTCCGAACCGCTGCTCAAGAACGGTTCGGCAGCGGCATGGGACGTCGGTGACGGCGTCGTGGCGTTCGAGTTCACCGGCAAGATGAACGCGCTCGACGAGCAGGTTCTGTCCCTCCTTCAAAAGACCATCGCGCTGGTGAAGAGCCAGTATAAGGCGCTGGTCATCTATAACGAGGGCAGCAACTTCTCGGCCGGTGCCAATCTGGGTCTCGCCATGTTCGCGGTGAACATCGCCGCCTGGGGCGAGGTCGACAAGCTGGTCGTCGCGGGGCAGCAGGCGTACAAGGCGCTGAAATACGCGCCCTTCCCGGTGGTCGCGGCGCCTGCGGGCATGGCGCTGGGCGGCGGGTGCGAGATCCTGCTCCACGCCGATGCGATCCAGGCCCATGCCGAGAGCTATATCGGGCTGGTCGAGACCGGCGTCGGTCTGGTCCCCGGCTGGGGCGGAAACGGCGAACTGATCGACCGTCTCGCCAAGTCGCCCAAGATGCCGAAGGGGCCGATGCCCGCCGCCATGAAGGCGTTCGAGACGATCTCGACCGCGCAGGTGTCGCGCTCGGCCGCGCTGGCCAAGGACTTGGGCTATCTCCGCAAGGACGATGGCATCACCATGAACCGCGACCGGCTGCTGGCCGATGCCAAGCAGAAGGCGCTGTCGCTGGTCGAGGGCTATCAGCCGCCCGAAAAGCCGGTCTTCCGCCTGCCGGGCGCGGCCGGACGCGTCGCGTTCAACGGCGCGGTCGCCGACTTCGCCAAGAAGGGCGTCGCCACGCCCTACGATGTGGTGGTCGCGGGCCGTCTGGCGAACATCGTAACCGGCGGCGAGGCCGACATCATCGACGAGGTGAGCGAGGACCAACTGCTCAAGCTGGAACGCGCCGCCTTCATGGAAAGCGTCAAGGATGCGCGGACCCAGGCGCGGGTCGAGCATATGCTCGAAACCGGCAAGCCGCTGCGCAATTGATCGGGAGAGGATAATCCCATGCAAGTCTATAACGCACCGCTGCGCGACATGCGTTTCGTCCTCCACGAGCTGTTCAAGGAGGACGAGTTCGGCCCCGTCGCAGGGCAGGACGAATTCGGTCCCGAACTGTACGACGCGATCCTGGAAGAGGCCGCGCGCGTCACGCAGGAGGTCCTGCTGCCGCTCAACGCCACCGGTGACATCGAAGGGTGCAAGCTGGAAAACGGCGTCGTCCGCACGCCCGCCGGTTTCAAGGAAGCCTATAGCCAGTTCTGCGAAGGCGGCTGGGCCGCGCTCGCCTCGCCGGTCGAATATGGCGGGCAGGGGCTGCCCGAGGCGGTGAACAAGCTGGTCGAGGAGATGATCTGCGCGACGAACCTGTCGTTCAGCCTCTATCCCGGCCTGACCCATGGCGCGACCACCGCGCTGATGGGCCATGGCTCGGAAGACCTGAAGAGCTTTTACTTGCCCAAGATGATCTCGGGCGAATGGTCGGGGACGATGTGCCTGACCGAGGCGCATTGCGGCACCGATCTGGGCCTGCTGCGCACCCGTGCCGAGCCGCAGGAGGATGGTTCCTATCTGCTGACCGGCGGCAAGATCTTCATCTCGGCTGGCGACCATGACCTGACCGACAATGTCATCCATCTCGTTCTCGCGCGCACGCCCGACGCGCCCAAGGGGGTGAAGGGGATCAGCCTGTTCCTGGTGCCGAAATATCTGCCCAAGGACGACGGCTCGGTCGGTCCCGCCAATGGCGTCAGTGTCGCGGCGATCGAGCACAAGATGGGCCTGAAGGCGTCGGCCACCTGCCAGCTCGAGTTCAACGACTCCAAGGGCTGGGTCGTGGGCGAGCTGAACAAGGGCCTGGCGGCGATGTTCACCATGATGAACACCGAGCGTGTCTCGGTCGGCATCCAGGGCCTGGGCATCAACGAGGTCGCGTACCAGTCGGCGGTCGCTTACGCCAAGGACCGCTTGCAGGGCCGGGCGCTGGGCGGGGCGGCGCGTCCCGACCTGCCCGCCGATCCGATCATCGTCCACCCGGACGTACGCCGGATGCTGATGACCATGCGTGCCTATGCCGAAGGGTGTCGTGCACTGGGGCAATGGGCGGCGCGTGGTCTGGATGCCGAAGCCCATGCGATCAACCCAGCCGACCAGTCGCGCGCGGCCGACTTCGTCGCGCTGCTGACCCCGGTCGTGAAGGCGCTGTTTACTGACCTCGCCTTCGACGCGGCTAATATGGCGGTGCAGGTCCATGGCGGTCACGGCTATATCCGCGACCATGGCATCGAGCAGTTCGTCCGCGACGCGCGTATCGCCCAGATCTATGAGGGCACCAACGGCGTCCAGGCGCTCGACCTCGTGGGCCGCAAGATGCCCGCGCATATGGGCCGGTACATGCGTCCCTTCTTCCATGCCGTGTCGGAGCAGGTCGAGGCGCTGACCCGCCACGACGACAAGGCGATCACGGCTTGGGCGGCGGGTATGCAGCAGGCGTTCGGTGCCTTGCAGCTCAGCACCGGCATGATCGCGCAAAAGGGCATGAAGGACCCCGAGGAGGCGGGTGCGGCCGCCACCGACTATCTGCGCCTGTTGGGCCTGGTCGGCATGGGGCACTGCTTCCTGAAGTCGGCGCGGATCGCGACCGAGCGATTGGCCGAAGGCACCGACGAGGCGGGCTTCTACAAGGCCAAGCTGGCCACGGCCGGGTTCTTCTTCGACCGCATCCTGCCGCAGGCGACGGCGGCGTTCCTGGCGATCAAGTCGGGCAAGCGCTCGACCATGGCATTGGAACTGGAGGCGTTTTGAGGTGACGCGATGCCGGTTACACTTGATTGCGGTTAACCGGCATCGTAGGCATGACGTGTTGTTCTCCTATGCGTCACATGGTGGACGTATAGGGTAATGAAGATATTCGGGAGCGACCGGCTAGAAAGCCGGCGCTTCGGCCCCGACAAGCGGGTGTGGAGAGGAGAAGAGGCATGTTGTTGACCCTGACGGCGATGGCCCTTGCAGCGGCCGGTGTGAATGCGGACTCGGTGGTCGGCCGCTGGCAGACCCAGACGCGCGGCGGCGTCGTCGAAATCCAGAAATGCGGCTCTTCGGTCTGCGGTCGCGTCCTAACCTCGGAAAAGCTGCGCACCAACCCCGCGCTGACCGACCAGAACAACCGCGATCCCAAGCTGCGCAACCGTCCGCTGAAGAACCTGCTGATCCTGCAGGGCTTTTCGCAGGATGGCGCGGCCTGGAACGGCGGCACGATCTACAATGCCGAGGATGGCAAGACCTATAGCGCCAAGCTGACGCCCGAGGGGCCGGACACGCTGAAGGTGCGCGGCTGCGTCTTCGTACCGCTCTGCAAGACGCAGACCTGGACCCGCATCCGCTGATCTTTGCCCAACCAGATAGAAATTCCCGGGGAGTATGCTCATGAACAAGTCCCTCAAGGCGCCGCTTCTGGCCACCGCCATCCTGTCTTCGTCCTTCGCCTTTGCAGGCGCGGCGCACGGTCAGGCCTTCTACCTTCAGGAACAGTCGACCCGTGGCCAGGGTCGCGCCTTTTCGGGTGAGGGTGCCGACACCGGCGCGTCCTCGCTCTGGTGGAACCCGGCCGCGATCGCGGGGATGGAGCGTGGCGAGGCGGTGCTGGGCGCATCGGCAATTATCCCCAAGGGCGATGTCGTCGACAATGGCACGCTGATCCGTCGTCCGGGCCAGACGACCTTCCAGCCGGTCGGTGGCGACCGGGTGTCGAGCGACCCCATCAATCGCGGCATCGTGCCGTCGGGCGCGGTCGCCGTTCCGCTGAACGACCGGGTCGCGGTCGGCCTGGCGGTCACGTCGCCCTACAGCTTCACGACCGAATATGACGCGACCAGCTGGGCGCGGTACAGCGCGCTGAAGACCGAACTGCGCACCATCGATATCCAGCCCTCGGTCGGCGTCGCGCTGCTCGACTGGCTGCGCGTCGGCGGCGCGCTGAACGTCCAATATACCAAGGCCGAGCTGGGCAACGCACTGCCCAACCTTTCCTCCGCTTTGCCGGATGGCTTTCAGCGGCTGAAGGGTGACGGCTGGGATCTGGGATGGACCGCAGGTGTCCAGTTGCACAATGACTGGGCGACGGTCGGCATCAGCTACAAGTCGCGGATCAAGCATAACCTGAAGGGCAGCCTGGAAGTAGGCGGCCTGCTCGGCCCGCTCGCTGCGCAGAACCGCACGATCGATGGTGCGACCGCAACCTTCTACACGCCCGCCCAGATCATCGTCGCGGGTCGCTTCCGCGCCACGGACAAGCTGACGCTGAACGCGCAGGCGGTGCGCTTTACCTGGGCCGATTTCGACGCCATCCGCCTGGGCGCGCCGATCAACACCGCCATCCCGGAGAATTACAAGAACAGCTTCTCGCTGGCGGGCGGCTTCGATTACGCGGCCACGGATCGCCTGACCCTGCGTGCGGGCGCGCAGCGTGGCATCACGCCGACCCAGAACGGCAATCGCGACGCGCGCGTGCCCGATGCGAACCGCTGGAACTATTCGATCGGTGGTTCCTATCAGGTGACCCCGCGCTTCACGCTGGATGCGGCGGGCAGCTATATCGACTTCGCCAATGCCAGCATCGATCGCCGCACCGCCGCCTATGCGGGGACGGCCGTTCAGACGCCCATCCTGACCAATGGTCAGGTGCAGAATGCGCGTGCGTTCGTGGCGTCGATCGGCGGCCGCTTCAGCTTCTGATTGAGAGAGTGGACATGAAGATCGTCGTGCCCGTGAAGCGGGTGTTGGATTATAACGTAAAGCCGCGCGTGAAGGCGGACGGGACGGGCGTCGATCTGGCGAACGTGAAGATGTCGATGNATCCGACGGATAGGGACATGAAGATCGTCGTGCCCGTGAAGCGGGTGTTGGATTATAACGTAAAGCCGCGCGTGAAGGCGGACGGGACGGGCGTCGATCTGGCGAACGTGAAGATGTCGATGAACCCGTTCGACGAGATCGCGGTGGAAGAGGCGATCCGGCTGAAGGAGAAGGGGGCGGCGACCGAGGTCGTCGTCGTCTCGATCGGCGAGCCGAAAGCGGCGGACACGCTACGCACCGCGCTCGCCATGGGCGCGGACCGGGCGGTGCTGATCACCGCCGACCAAGCGCCCGAGCCGCTCGGCGTCGCCAAGCTGCTCGCCAAGGTGGTCGAGGAGGAACAGCCGGGCCTCGTCATCCTGGGCAAGCAGGCGATCGATGGGGACAACAACCAGACCGGCCAGATGCTGGCGGGGCTGCTCGGTTGGGCGCAGGGCACGTTCGCCTCGAAGGTCGAGATCGACGGCCAGACGGCCAACGTCACCCGCGAGGTCGATGGCGGTCTGGAGACGGTGGCGCTGACCTTGCCCGCCATCGTCACCACCGACCTGCGCCTCAACGAGCCGCGCTATGCCAGCTTGCCCAACATCATGAAGGCCAAGTCCAAGCCGATGGCGACCAAGACCGCCGCCGACTACGGCGTCGACGTGTCGCCCCGGCTGACGATCACCCACGTCGCNCCCAACATCATGAAGGCCAAGTCCAAGCCGATGGCGACCAAGACCGCCGCCGACTACGGCGTCGACGTGTCGCCCCGGCTGACGATCACCCACGTCGCCGAGCCCGGCAAGCGCCAGGCGGGCGTCAAGGTCGGCTCGGTCGACGAACTGGTCGAGAAACTGAAAGCACTGGGAGTGGCCAAGTGAAGACGCTGGTTTGGGTCGAGCATGACGGCGGGTCCGTCAAGGATGCCACGCTGGCGACCGTCACGGCGGCGGGCAAGCTGGGCGAGGTCCACCTGATCGTCGCCGGGCAGGGCGTCGACGGCGTGGCGCAGGCCGCCGCCAGGATCGCGGGCGTGGGCAAGGTCCATGTCGCCGACGACGCGGCCTATGCCAACGCGCTGGCCGAGAATGTCGCGCCGCTGATCGCCGAGCTGATGGGCCATCACGACGCCTTCCTCGCGCCGTCGACCACGACGGGCAAGAACATCGCGCCGCGTGTCGCCGCGCTGATCGACGTGATGCAGATCAGCGACATATTGTCGGTCGAGGGACCGGACAGCTTCACCCGGCCGATCTATGCGGGCAACGCGATTGCCACGGTGAAGACCAGCGACACCAAGCTGGTCCTGACCGTCCGCACCACCGCGTTCGAAAAGGCAGCGGCCGAGGGCGGCTCGGGCGAGGTCGAGGCGGTCGCCGCAACCGGCGACGCGGCCAAGTCCCGCTTCGTCGGCGCGGAAAAGGCCGAGAATGCCCGGCCCGAGCTGACCAGCGCCAAGATCATCGTCTCGGGCGGCCGCGCACTGGGGTCGGAGGATCAGTTCCATGCGCTGATCGACCCGCTCGCCGACAAGCTGGGCGCCGCCGTCGGCGCGAGCCG